>JANWJK010000001.1 GCA_025452005.1 Acetobacteraceae bacterium
GAAGCCGATCGGTTGCCATGCATCGACGCCGGTGCGTGCGATGCCGAATGCCGCCAGGCGGTTGGCGATGAACTGCCGCAACGCGTCGGGCGGCAGCGGATCGAATACGATCTCCGGGTCTTCCATCCGGTCTCCTCCGAACCCTATCTTGACCGTGGGACAGGGAGCGGACAATGCCAGCCACCAGCAGAAGCCGGATCGTCGCCGACGTCGACTTCGACAGGAGTGGGCGCCAGCATGGCTTCCTGCGGCTGTTCCATTCGGTGCACGCGTCGGCCTACGGCTTCATTCCCATTCCGATCGTGGTGCTGAGGAATGGCGACGGACCGACGGCGCTGCTTGTCTCGGGCACGCACGGCGACGAATACGAGGGCCAGGTGGCTCTGTGCAACCTGGTGAAGTCCCTGGACCCGGCACGTATCCAGGGCCGCGTGATTATCCTGCCGGCAGCCAACTTCCCGGCCGCGATGGCCGGGCGGCGCACCTCGCCGATCGACGAGGGCAACCTCAATCGGCTGTTCCCCGGCGATCCCGATGGCACGGTGACGGAACAGATTGCCTACCACATCGAGCACGAACTGGTGCCGATGGCGGATCTGGTGTGCGATCTGCATTCGGGCGGTTCGTCGCTGATGTATGTGCCGTCGGCGCTGTTCGGCGGCTGGCAGCGTGACGGCAGCAGCACGAAGGGCGTCGCGGCGCTGAAGGCGTTTGGCTCGCCGGTCGCCTACGTGGCGGAGACCAACCAGGGCGGCGCCCGCACGCTGTCAGGCGGTGCCGCGCGCCAGGGCATCGTCTGTCTCGGAACCGAGGCCGGCGGCTCGGGCCACGTCACGCGTGATGCGCTGAGCATGGTCCAGCGCGGGGTGAACAACGTGCTGGTGCATCTCGGCATCCTGCCGGAGGATGCACGTATAGCGCCCGATGCACCGACGCGGTTCCTCGAGGTCGGCGGGCCGGACTACTTCGTCTACGCACCAGAGAACGGCCTGTTCGAACCGCTGGTGGAGCTAGGCGAGATGGTGCGTGCGGGGCAGCCGGCGGCGTTGATCCACCTGCCCGAGACACCATGGGCCGAGCCGGCAACGGCGCACTTCGCGCGCGACGGGTTCGTGCTGTGCAAGCGTGTGCCGGGGCGGACAGTGCGGGGGGATTGTCTGTTCCACCTTGGGACGGATATCGCCCTGTAAGCCGCGCGACTGACCCGAACCGTACAACAGCGGAGAACGTCCATGACGATTGATGTGATCGCGCTTCAGCCCATCGTCGCGCTGGTTGCCGGCATATTGATCCTCGCCATACCGCGGCTGCTGAATATCATCGTGGCGGTGTATCTGATCCTGATCGGCATCGCGGGATTGTGGCCACATCTGATCCGCTGAAAGTGCCGGTGAGCGGTCACTCCGGATAGATCATCTTCCGTGTCACGCCGCCATCGACGATGAACTCGGCGCCGGTGATGAAACCGCTTTCCGGCCGCACGAGGAACGCAACCAGGGCCGCGATGTCTTCCGGCGTGCCGACGCGGCCGGCGGGATGGAATGCGTGATCGTCCGGCCGAGGCGGCTCGCCCTTGCTGAATATCCAGCCCGGACTGATGCAGTTCACCCGTACATCGGGCGCAAGACTGATCGACAGCGCGTGTGTCAGCGCCACCAGCCCGCCCTTTGACGCGGCATAGGCTTCGGTGCCCGCCTCGGACATGTGCGCGCGCGTGGATGCGATTGTTACGACAGACCCGTTCGATGGACGCAGCATCGCTTCGCTCGCGCGCGCCAGCAGGAACGTGCTGGTGAGGTTGGTGCCGATCACGTGCGACCATTCCGCGAGCGTGAGCTGCGCGAGCGGCTTGCGGACATTGACGCCCGCATTGCACACCAGCGCATCGAGCCGACCCTCCTCGGCCGCCACCCCTCCCACCAGCGTGCCCACTGCCGCCTCATCGGCCACGTCGCATACGACATACCGGCCGCCCGCCACCGCTGTGCCCGCGGCATCCCGGTCGGCGACCACAACGCACCAGCCGTCGCTCGCAAGCCTTGCGGCAATCGCCGCGCCGATGCCGTGCGCACCGCCGGTGACCAGCGCTACAGGTCGATCCACGACAGATGCCCTCCCTTGCCGGCGCCGGTATCGAGGAACACCGCCGATCCGCCGGCTGCCCCGCGCCGAATGTAGGGGCGGCCGTCGCTGCTGCGCCGGTCGTGTCCGCAATACACGGTGATGCCCGCCGGGATGCGATCGACCCAACGCAGGCTTCGTTCCGGAAAGCCATCGGGCTGCATGCGGCCGGTCGGTTCGCCGAACAGCGCGCGGGCCAGCACGCCATGCGCACGCTCCAGGCCATGTTCGGGCGCCGGCGTCTCCAGCATGGCGGTGTGGAAGCCGCCATGGACGAACACCGCGCCATTGCGTTGCAGCCAGGCCGGAGCCATGGCTACTTCGGCTACCACGCGTTGGCGAAGCCCGGCATCGAGCTGCGCCAGGGTCGCATCCAGGGTCGCCTCGTTGCGCACCGGATGGCCGGCGAGGAAGCGCGCCAGCTTGAGCTCATGATTGCCGAGCAGGAATAGACCGCGCCCTTCATCGATCAGGCGGAACATGATGCGGAGGGTCCCGGCGTTGTCCGGCCCGTAGTCCGTAAGGTCGCCAAGCTGCACCACGAAGCGGTCGGTGGCCGCGGCGTAGGCGAATGCGACGGCATCGCCGTGAACATCGCCCACCACGCGAATGGGCGCGTCCTGCGGGAGGGATCGGACAGCCATGTTGCCGGCAGCGTGCGGCGAGGTCAGCCGGAGCGCAATGTCCCAAGTGCAAAGCTGAACAGACGCTCGCGGCCGAGCAGGAACACGCGGCCGCCGCGCGGGAACAGGCGTGCGATGGCCGGGTCGCGCACGTCGAGCCCGCCCGTATAGGCGCCGAACGCCGGCATCATCAAACGGCGCGAATCGGACACGAAGCACGGACGGCTCACGCTGCCGCCGCGTGCCGGCACCGCCGCCTTGGGGTGGTGATGGCCGGAGATCTCGCCCTGTGCGCCGGCTGTGGCCTGGTGGCGGAAGACCAGCGAGGCGGTGACATATGTCTCCACCCATTCGCCGCCGACCCCGCTTGGTGGCACGGGATCGTGATTGCCCTGGACCCAGATGAAGCGGTGCGCCGCGGTCATGGCTCGGAGGCGGGAGAGTTCGCCCGAAGGGAGGCGGGTCGAACCGTCCGCATCGTGGAAGCTGTCGCCAAGGGCGATCACGATGCGTGGCTGGTAGCGGCGAAGCAGCAGGGCGAGGCGGTCCAGCGTGGCATGTGTGTCCCACGGCGGCAGGAGCTGTCCGTGGCGCGCATAGGACGACCCCTTCTCCAGGTGCAGGTCGGAGACCGCCAGCAGCCCGACGGCTGGCCAGAGCAGGCCGCCGGCCGGATCGAGCATCAGACGCTCTCCGGCGAGATGGATCGGCGCCGCGGTCATGCCATGCTAGGCGCCGTCGAACTCCAGGCGGATGAGTTCGAGCTGCAAGGGATCGAGCGTCTCCGGCGTATTCGATTGGCTGAACCGGCAGACCAGGAAAATCTGCTTCGCCCGCGCGAGCAGATTGGTCTCCTTGCGAGTGTCGAAGTCGATCAGCGAGATCGACGAGACATAAAGTCCACGCTTGGACGCATCATCCACATTGAACCGGCCGCCGAAGATGTAGTTGTGGCCGTACGGGTAATCGGTGTGGAGCTCCACCGCGAACAGGCGGCCGGAGCCGTGCTCGTTGTCGGCCATGCCGGTGCCGGGCGAGAACAGCGGCGCCACATCGAGGTCGTCGTCCGCAACGTTCGACCCGACGATCCTGCGCAGCGCGGCACGACGGGCGCGCGGCTGGGCGGTCGCGGGCTCGCTGGCGATGTGCGCGATGTCGAACAATGCCGGATCGTCGGACACCGTCACCTGCAACGCCACCTTCTCGGCGTCGATGTCGCGCGCCATGGGGCGAGGCAGCATAATCTCGAACGGACCGCGGGCCAGGTGGACGACCTGAACGTCGTCCGTGCCCTCCTCGACCATGACGGTCTGGCCGTTCTGCCGGAACTGCAGCCCGAGCCTTCCGGTGACCAGGCTGTTGGGGTGCGACGGAAGCGGCGTGTTGACGCGCCCGGTGGCGCCGAGTGGTGCAACGATCAGCCGGTAGACCTTCTGGTATTCCTCCAGCTTCTGCGGCGTGGTCATGGAGCGGTCGTTCATGATCTGCTGGCACGTCACCCAGAGGAAGTACCGGTCGACGGTGGAGCGATCGATGTTGTCGTACTTCTGGCGCAGCTCGCGTCGACTCGATTCGACCGAGCCGCTCAGGCTGGCGTCGCCCAACAGACGGACCGCCAGCTTGGCCTTGCCTTCGGCATCGCCCTTGATCTGCTGCTGCACCTCGATCGGGAGGTTTTGCGGTTGCTCGCCGCAGGTCTGAGCGGCGGCGGTGCGGATGCCGATTGTCGCACCGATGACGCCAGTCAGAGCCAGCGCCCAAAACGACCGGAACAGCATCCTTCACTCCGCGGCAAGAGACTGGAACAATTGAGACTGTAGGCAGGCGTGCCGGTCAAGCGCGATCTCTGTCCGTCATGACGTGAACAGCGACGCCTGAGCCGGTCGCCGGCGCACCGCGTTCCCGCGATGGATCGCCTTCACCGGCGGCTCCCTGTCGCCCGTCGCTTCCGCGATGATCGCCTCCGCTTCCGCCAGCAGCTTCTCCTCGTCGTCGCGGGTCCGCACGCTCTCGCGGCCGATCTCCAGCAGTACGGGCACCGCCAGGGGCGACACGCGCGAAAGCACCATGTGCACGACGCGGCCCTTCACCCGCGCCAGCATCCCCGCGATACGCGACAGGTCGGTCAATCCGCCCGCCGCATCGGCCCGCGTGGCGCGCAGCAGGATGTGATCCGGTTGATGACGGCGCAGCACGTCGTAGATCAGGTCGGAGTTCACCGTCACCTGCTTGCGGGTCTTTTCCGCGCCGGGATGATGCCGCTCGATCAGTCCGGCGATCACCGCGACATTGCGAAAGGTCCGCCGCAGCATGGAGCTTTCCGCAAGCCAGCTCTCCAGGTCGTCGCCCAGCATGTCCTGGTCGAACAGCCTTGCCACATCGTGCGGCTGCTCCGCCGACCAGATGCCCAGCACATAGTCGGTGGCGACGAACCCGAGCGGCGCATAGCCCGCCCGCTCCATCCGCCTGGTCAGCAGCATTCCCAGGGTCTGGTGCGCATTTCGGCCCTCGAAGCAGTAGGCGACCAGATACCAGCGGTCACCGCGCAGGAAGGTCTCCACCAGCAGATCGCTGCGTCCCGGCAGCCGTGAGCGCGCCTTCTGGAGTTTCAGCCAATCCTGCACGCGCTCGGGGAACACTTCCCAGCTCGACGGGTTCTGCAGCAGCCCGCGCACACGGTTGGCAAGATTGGTGGTCAGCGGCAGGCGGCCGCCTTCATAGGCGGGCACCATCGGCTCGCCGGTGCCGCCCTCCGCGCATTCCACCA
Organism: Acetobacteraceae bacterium; assembly: GCA_025452005.1. GTDB lineage: Bacteria > Pseudomonadota > Alphaproteobacteria > Acetobacterales > Acetobacteraceae > JAMXLO01. The sequence goes on from JANWJK010000001.1 coordinate 5,512, forward strand.
CGTTCTCGTGCAGCCGCAGGAAGCGCAGCAGCTTGCCGGCGAACATGAACGTGTCGCCTGGGCGCAGCAGGTTCACGAAATACTCCTCGATCTCGCCGAGCAACGGACCGAAGCGCTTCTTGCCGACCAGACGCACCTTCACCAGCGGCGCCTCCACAATCGTGCCGATGTTCATGCGGTGCTGGCGCGCGATGCGCTCGCTGCGCACGTGCAGACGGCCCTCGCTGTCGCGGAACAGCTTGCGCCAGCGATCGTACGCCTTGAGCGCATAGCCGCCGTTCTCCACGAACCCCAGCACATCGTCGAAATCCTTGCGCGACAGCTCGGCATACGGCGCGGCTCGCCGCACTTCGGTATACGCATCGTCGGGATGGAACGGCGCCGCACACGCCAGGCCGAGCAAATGCTGCGCGAGCACATCCAGTCCGCCAGGGCGCGGCGGATCGCCGTCCAGTTCGCGCGCGGCGACGCCGAGCATCGCCGCCTCGCATTCGAGCACTTCGAAGCGGTTGGCGGGCACCAGGCTGGCGCGCGATGCTTCGTCCATCCGGTGGTTGGCACGACCCACGCGTTGCAGCAGCCGCGACACGCCCTTCGGCGCGCCGACCTGGATCACCTGATCGACACCACCCCAGTCGATGCCAAGATCCAGCGACGATGTCGCCACCACCGCCCGCAGCTTTCCCTCTGCCATCGCCGCCTCGACGCGGCGGCGCTGCTCCACCTCGAGCGAACCGTGATGCAGCGCGATCGGCAGCGTCGGCTCGTTCAGTCTCCACAGCGCCTGGAACATCAGCTCCGCCTGGGCGCGCGTGTTGACGAACACGATCGTCATGCCGGCCTCGCGGATCCGCGCCATCACACCGGGCGCTGCCTCCAACCCCATGTGACCGGCCCACGACAGTTCGCCCTCCGGCAGCATCATCGCGAGTTCCGGCGGTGTCCCGTCGGGCTCCTCGATCACCCGTTCAGCGCCGACGTACTTCCGGATTGCCTCCGGATGCGCCACGGTCGCCGACAGTCCGACGCGGCGGCATGCCGGCGCCAGCGTCATCAGCCGCGCGACGCACAACGCAAGCTGATCGCCACGCTTGGTGCCGGCGAGCGCGTGCACCTCGTCCATCACCACGCTGGCAAGGCCGGCGAACATCGAGGGCGCGTCCGGCAGCGACAGCAGCACTGCCAGGCTCTCTGGCGTGGTCAGCAGGATGTTGGGCGGCGTGACCCGCTGACGCGCACGGCGATTGGCCGGCGTGTCGCCGGTGCGCGTCTCGATCGACACCGCAAGCCTCATCTCCTCCACCGGACGCGTCAGGTTGCGCGCGATGTCGGTGGCCAGCGCCTTCAGCGGGCTGACGTACAGCGTGTGGATGCCGCTGCGGGGCGCCTCGGCGAGTGCCACCAGCGTCGGCAGGAACCCCGCCAGCGTCTTCCCGCCGCCGGTCGGCGCGATCAGGAGCACGCTCTCGCCGGCGCGCGCGGCGTCCAGCATCGCAAGCTGATGCCGCCGCGGCGCCCATCCCTGCGCGGCAAACCAGCCGGCAAAGGGTTCCGGCAATGTTCCGTTCATCGCCCCAGTTCTATTGGCTCTGGCGGCCGGCGGGAAGCGGGGCCAAGTATGTCGCCAGCCGATGCCGCATCCCTCGACCTGGCTACGCGTCCTGCCGCAGGGCCTTTACTGCGAGCCTGGCGGCTTCTTCATCGATCCGACCCGGGCGGTCGACCGCGCGGTGATCACCCATGCGCATTCCGATCATGCCCGTCCCGGCCACGGTGCCGTACTGGCGAACGCCGACACCCTGGCGCTGATGCAGGCACGCCTTGGTGAGGGACGGGCAGGCGAAACCAGGCAGGCGCTGAACTGGGGGGAGGTGCTGCACGTCGGTGACGTGCGGGTCTGGCTAGAGCCGGCCGGGCACGTGCTGGGAAGTGCCCAGGTCGCGATGGAGTACCAGGGAACGCGGGCGGTGGTCAGCGGCGACTACAAGCGCACCGCCGATCCCACCTGCCCGGGCTTCGTGCCGATTCCGTGCGACGTGTTCGTGACCGAGGCGACGTTTGCCCTGCCGGTGTTCCGCCATCCTCCGCCCGAGCAGGAGATCGGCCGGCTGCTGGCCAGTGTCGCGTTGTTTCCCGACCGGACGCATGTTGTCGGCTGCTATGCGCTTGGAAAGTGCCAGCGGCTGATCGCGCTGCTGCGCGGGGCCGGCTGGGACCGGCCGATCTGGCTGCATGGCGCGCTCGTCGCGCTCTGCCAGGTCTACGAGGCACGCGGTGTGGCGTTGGGCGATCTGCGGCCGGCGACCGCGGCGGCGAAGGACGAGCTGGTGGGCGCGATCGTGCTGGCCCCGCCTGGCGCGGTGGCCGACCGTTGGGCGCGGCGGCTGGCGGACCCCGTGGTGGCGATGGCGTCCGGCTGGATGCGCGTGCGGCAGCGGGCCAAGTCGCGCGGTGTGGAGCTGCCGTTGGTGATCTCGGATCACGCCGACTGGGACGAGCTGAATGCCACGCTGGACGAGGTCGGCGCGCCGGAGGTTTGGGTCACCCATGGCCGCGAGGAGGCGTTGATCCATGCCGCCGGAAAGCGCGGCATCAAAGGGCTGGCGCTGCGGCTGGTGGGGTATGGCGAGGAGGACGAAGCGGAGGACGCGGTTGAGGGTGCGGGTGAGGCATGCTAGCGGTCTGGAGTTATTACTCGGCAGCGGAGAAGTTCCGATGACAGAACCCAGGACGTTCCACTTCGCCGACGACGGTGCGATCCCCAATTCGAAATTGCCGCTGCTGGTGTACCATCATGCGGTGCCGGCCGACCCCGCGGCGATCGAGCGTATCTTCACCGCCAATCGCTGGCCCGCCGCATGGCGTGACCAGGTGCATCCGTTCCACCACTTCCACAGCGACGCACATGAGGTGCTGGGTGTCGCCAGCGGCTCGGCCAAGGTACGCTTTGGCGGCCCCGACGGCGCGGTGCTCGAGGTGACCGCGGGCGATGTCGTGGTGGTGCCTGCCGGCGTCGGCCACTGCAACGAAAGCAAGACCGCGGATCTGCTTATCGTCGGCGCCTACCCGGACAACACGGCGCGGCGCGACCTGCGCCGAGGCGATCCGGCGGAGCATGAGGAAGTGGTACGCAACATCGCCGCGGTGAAGCTGCCGGCCGCAGATCCGGTCTCGGGCGCGGACGGGCCTCTGGTGCGCATCTGGGGCGGCTGATCACGGGGTACCTTGCCGATTGTGTCCTGGCAGGCCCTCGGGAAACAGGTTTGCCGCCAGCAGTCCGCCATCGACATCGAGCGTCGTGCCTGTGATGTAGCTTGCGAGTTCGGAGACCAGGAACAGCGCAGCCTTGCCGATATCGTCGGTCTCGCCGCGATGGCGCAACGGGATCAGGCTCCGGGCGTAGGCATCGACCCGCTGCGGGGTGTCATAGAGGCGCGGTGTGACGATATGGCCGGGCGCGATGGCGTTGACTCGGATGCCATGCGGCGCCCACTCCACGGCCATGGTCTGCACTAGGCTGATCAATCCAGCCTTCGCCGCACCATAGGCGCCGCGCATCGGGCTTGCACGCTGTCCATCAACTGACGCGATGCCGAGGATTGTGCCCGGATTGCCGCGCTTGATCATCGCAGCCGCCACTTCCTTTGCGCAGAGGAAGAAGTAGCGGAGGTTCAAGTGCAGTTGCTGGTCCCAGATCGCTGCCGTGGTGTCCAACAACGATCCCCAGACGGCGGCGCCGACAATGGACACCATCACATCCAACCCACCGAGCTGGTGCTCGGCTGAGGCGACGATCGCCGGTATCTGCGCATCGTCGAGCACGTCGCCGATGATGGGCAGGCCACGTGTTCCGAAGCCGGTGACCACACCGGCCACGCGTTCCGCGCGTTCCCGCTCGATGTCGATCACCGCCACGTCGCAGCCGGCACGGGCCAGGAATCGCGAGGTGCTCTCGCCCATGCCCTGACCGCCGCCGATTACCACGGCCTTCTTGCCGGCCAGCCCGAAGAGGGATGCTTCCGCCGTCGAGGTCACAGCGACACACCGCCGTCGATGGTGACTTCGGCGCCGGTTATGTAGGCGCTTTCGTCCGAGAGCAGGAACAGCACCAGTTTCGCCACTTCCTCCGCGGTGCCCATCCGCTTCATCGGCACCTGCTGGATGCGGCGCCTTGTCTCCTCAGGTGTTCGAACGCTCAGCATCTCGGTATCGATCGGCCCGGGGTGGACCGAGTTCACGCGAATTCCGCGTGGCGCGAAATCGATGGCGGCAGCCTTGGTCATACCGCGCAACGCCCATTTGGTGGCGCTGTAGGCGATGGCGCCAGGCGAGCCGCGCAGTCCAGCGACGGATGAGATATTGACGATCGAACCGCCGCCGGAGCGTTCCATCGGTCCGGCAACGGCCTTCATCCCGAGAAAGCAGCCAAGCTGATTGATCCGCATGTGCCGTTCGAACAGCGCGGCATCGGTCTCCAGCAGCGGCCTCGGGATGAATATGCCTGCATTGTTCACCATGCCATGCAGCCCGCCGAGCGTCTCGGCTGCGTCGATCGCTTTGGCCCAGTCGGCCTCGTCGGTGACATCATGACGCAGGAACACCGCGGCGCTACCGAGTTCGCTCGCCAGGCGCCGGCCCTCTGCTTCGAGCACGTCGCCGATCACCACCTTTGCACCCTCTGCGACGAGCAGCCGCGCCTCTGCCGCACCCTGGCCGCGCGCGCCCCCGGTGACGAGCACAACCTTGTTCTGGAACCGTGCCATCGTATCCTCCCTCGGATCCGTTACGCCTGCCGTTTGCGAAGGGCAGACGCGTAGAGCTCCTCACCGAAATCCGGCGCCACATCGCCGACGATGCGTCGCTGGTGAGCCAGGATGTCGGCGAGAAACAGGTCGCTGCTGATGCGGGCGACAATGGTCGGAATGTCGCGCTTCATGCTTGGCACGTCGCCGATCGGCAGTCCGAAGCTGACGAATCCCGCCGGATTCTGCACATGGACATCGCGCAGGTACGGTGCGGCGCCCGGCACTTTCTCGAGATACTCGTGCCCGGCGCCGAGATACGGATGCGCACCGAGAAATGCATCCTCATCATCCGCGGGCGGCACGAAGCGGTCACGCCACAACAGGATCTCATGATGGAAATCCGCCAGCTCGGCGCGCGCGGCGAGGTCGACGTAATAGCCGGTTCCCACGATGACGTAGTCGCAGCGGAATTCCTCGCTTGCCGCCGATATCACGATCCGCCCATCCTGGACGCGAACCGACCGCCAGGGAGCGGCGAGGTGCAGATGGAAATTAGCGAAAGCCGTGGTCCGCTCGATGGCATCGGTGGTTGGCGTGGATCCCCAGCGGCGGAACCGCAAGGCCTGCTCCCAGCGTGCCGCGTCCGGCAATTTGTAGAAGTTGTCGTACGCCCCCGGATAGCCGCGGGACCGCGTAATCGGCACCGCTGCGATCGATGGCCTGCGCGCAAACAAGCGGACCGACGCGGCGCCTGTCTCGAGCGCCACGCCTGCCGCGTCGAATGCCGATGCGGCTGCGCCGAGCACCGCCACATGCTTGCCGCGCAGCGCGGTGAAATCGATGGCATCCTCGGTATGCGCGTACAGCGTTGCCGGCAGTCCCTCCCTGATCATCGCAGGCACATAAGGGCCGCCGTTCCCGGTGAAGCCGGTGCAAAGGACGATCTTCCTCGTCGTCTCGACCTTGACCTGGCCGGCGATGTCGAGCTGCAGGCGGAAATGTTGGTCCGCGGGTTCGATCCGTCGCAGCCTGGTGCCGTAGCGGATCGCAATGCCGAGGAACCGCCGGTACCAGTTCAGATAATCTGCCCAGTCGGTGCGCGGTATGCGATCGAGCGCCGCATAGGCTTCAGCACCGTGCCGTGCCTCATACCAGGACTGGAAGCTGAAAGCGGGAATGCCGAGTTCCGGACCGGGCAGGCTCTTCGGCGTCCGCAGCAGATTCATCCGCGCGGCGTTCAACCAGATTCCTGCGCGCGCTTCGTTCTCCGCCGCATCGATCACGGTTACCTTGCCGATGCCGGCGCGACGCAGCGCAAAGGAGAGCGCACTCCCTGTCTGGCCGCCGCCGACGATCGTCACGTTGTGGTCGATGCCGGATCGGTCCGGGACCCAGTTCTGCGGATCGGGCCCGATGAGTCGCAGAGCTTCGCGGGCAGCAGCATCCGGGTCTGCGTGGTGATGTGCGTCGGTGGTCACACGACGCAGCCTTGCCGGAGTTCCATCGCCATTTGCAGCATTCCCGCCCTCTTGCACACACCCGATCGTAGGCTGCCGCGCAGATGCAGGACAAGGCGCACTGCTGGCCGAACTCGGGCACTTGCCGCATACTTGCGCCAAGGCAACGGGGCCTCGATCCATGAGCGACACGGACCTTCCCTATGTCGGACGCTCGCTGTTGCGGCGCGAAGACCGCCGATTGCTGACGGGTGAGGGGCAATTCATCGCCGACCTCGTTCTGCCGCGCATGCTCCACGCCGTAGTGGTACGCAGCGAGATTGCGCATGCGATCATTCGCGCCGTCGATCTGTCGGCCGCCGCCACCGCGCCCGGTGTGATGCTTGCGCTGAACGGGGCCGATCTGTTGCGGCTGCTTCCTCCGGTGCCCGAAGGGCAGCTTTCGCTGCCGAGCAAATGGACCTCGGTCATCCAACACAAGTTCCTCAGCCCGCAGCAGCCACTATTGGCGCATGACAAGGTCCGGCATGTCGGCGAGGCGATTGCGGTCATTGTCGCGGAGACCCGCGACCAGGCCGAAGACGCCGCGGAACTGGTGCGAGCAGATCTCGAGGAACTGTCCGCGGTCATCGACCCCGAGCAGGCCTTGCGCCCGGACAGCCCGGTTGTTCACGATCGATTTCACACCAACCTGATCGGCAGGTTCTCGGTCGGGAGAGGGAACTTCGACGCCGCACTGGCGCGCGCGCCGCACAGTCTGCGGCGCCGCTTCTATCACCACCGCTACGCCGCCGTGCCGATGGAATGCCGCGGCGTTGTCAGCGCTTACGATCCACGCACCGATGCGGTGACGATCTGGTCCTCGACCCAGGTGGTTCATTGGGTACGCCGCGAGGCCGCCGGTATCCTTGGCATGCCGGAGTCACGAGTGCGGTGCATAGCGCTCGATGTCGGCGGCGGATTTGGCGGCAAGGGCCACGTCTATCCCGAGGACCTGTTGATCGCATTCCTTGCGCGCAGGCTGGCGCGGCCGGTGCGTTGGATCGAGACCCGGCGCGAGCATATGATGAGCGCGACGCATTCGCGCGACCAGTTGCACGATGTCGAGATCGGCTTTGACGACGACGGGCGTATCCTCGCGCTGCGCGATGACTACATCGTCGATTGCGGCGCGTGGAACCCGATCGGGTCGGGTGTTGCCTACAACACCGCTGTTCACCTGACCGGCCCCTACAAGATCGAGAACTTTGCGGCGTCGGGCAGGATCGCCGTGACCAACAAGGTGCCAAACGCCCCTTATCGCGGCGCGGGTCGTCCCGAGGCGGCGTTTGCGATGGAACGGAGCATCGACATCGTGGCGGGAACGCTGGGGCTCGAGCCGGCGGAGGTGCGGCGGCGCAACATGATCCGCGCCGATGAGATGCCTTATCGGGTCGGCATCCCGTATCGCGACGGCGAGCCGATCGTCTATGACAGCGGCGATTATCCTGGCGCCCTGGCCAAGGCGCTTGATGCGGTGGGCGGTGTCGCAGCGTTCCGCCTGCGCCAGGGCGAGGCGCGCCTGGCCGGCCGCCATCTCGGGCTCGGCATCGGCTGCTATATCGAGGGAACCGGCGTCGGGCCGTTCGAAAGTGCTCTTGTCCGCATCGACCCGTCCGGCAAGATCTACCTCGCATCCGGTGCGTGCCCGCAGGGCCAGGGCATGGAAACCGTCTTCGCGCAGGTGGCAGCGGATATCTGGAAGGTTGCGCCCGACGATGTCGTGATTGCGCTTGCCGACACGGCCGCGATTGCCATCGGGTTCGGGACCTTGGCGAGCCGCAGCACGGTTACCCTGTCAGCGGCGCTGCACTACGCGAGCGAGCGGCTGCGCCACAAGGTCTTCGCCATCGCCGCCAATCTGCTGGAGTGTGCGGAGGCCGATCTCGAATTGCGGGTCGGTGGCGTGGGTGTGGTCGGCGTCCCCGGTGCCATGGTGAGCCTCGCCAGGATCGCCCAGGCGGCACGTCCGTCCTGGGAGAACGAGCGACCGCCCGGCGTCGATGCGGGCCTTGAGGAGACGTTCTACTGGCAGCCGCAGACCGTCACCTGGAGCTATGCCGTCCATGTTGCGATCGTCGACGTGGACCGCGAGACGGGCCGTATCGGCATCGAGGACTATGCTGTCGCCCACGATTGCGGCGTCGTGGTCAATCCGATGCTGGTCGAGGGTCAGGTCATGGGTGGCGTTGCCCAAGGGCTCGGCGGCATCCTGCTCGAAGGCATCGCCTATGATGCGACCGGGCAATTGCTGAGCGGCTCGCTGATGGATTACGCACTGCCGACCGCCAGTGACATCCCGGCGTTGCAAATCCTCCACCAGCACTCGCCGTCACCGCTCAATCCACTCGGCGTCAAGGGCGTCGGAGAAGGCGGCGCGGTTGCTCCGCCGGCTGCCATCGCCAATGCCGTCTGCGACGCCTTGGCGCCGTTCAACCTTGAGATCAATGCGACGCCGATCGATGCCGAGCAGCTCGTTCGAGCAACGCGGCCGCGCTGACCGTCCGTCGAGACGTGACCCAGCCGCTGTCACCGCTTGCCCTCGAAGTCCGCGCGCTCGAAAAGCGCTTCGATCACCCGGCGGTGGATGGGCTGGATCTCAGTGTTCCCGCCGGAGAATTCTTCACGCTGCTCGGACCGAACGGTGCGGGCAAGACAACCACGTTGCGACTGGTCACCGGCCTGCTCAAGCCCGACCGTGGTTCGATCGCTGTCTACGGCATCGACGCGCTGGCCGATCCCATCGCCGCGAGGCGGATCATGGCGTGGGTGTCGGATGAGCCGATGATCTACGAGAAGCTGACGCCGATGGAATACCTCGACTTCGTTGGCGGGCTATGGGCGGTCGAGTCGAATCGCGCCGCGGCGCGGGCACGCGACTTGCTCGGCTGGCTCGGTTTGGCGCCACATGCCGACGAGCGCTGCGAGCAGTTGTCCAAAGGCATGCGCCAGAAGGTGGCATTGGCCGGCGCGCTTGTGCACGAGCCGAAGCTCATCATGCTGGATGAACCATTCACCGGCCTGGATGCTGGCTCGTCTCGCGTGGTCAAGGAGGTGCTGCGGGAGCGTGTCCGTGCCGGGTGCTCCGTGATCATGACGACGCATATCCTGGAAGTTGCCGAGCGCATGGCCGATCGCATCGGTGTGATGGCCAACGGCAAGCTCATTGCCGGCGGCACGCTGGATGAGCTGCGCGTCCAGGCGGGTTCCGGCCACGCAAGCCTCGAGGACACCTTCCTCGCCCTCGTCGCGCAGGACGCGGTGACGGCATGAGTGTACCTGGCACGGTCGGATGGTTCGCGCGGCATGAAGCGCGGCTGGCATGGCGCGACTGGCTTTGGCTGATGACCGGCGGGTACCGCCGCCGCGCCCGCACCGTGGCTTTGGGCTTCCTGGTCTTCGCGTTGTTCATGCACGGCCTTGCCTACCTGATGCTGTCGCACTCCGCTTTTATCGGCGGCGCGCCCGACATTCACATCCTGGTGGTCATCACCGGCACGCTGGTGCTGACCTTGTCGTTGATGCTGTCCCAGGCAATTGAATCGGTGACGCGTGCGTTCTATGCGCGCGGAGACCTCGAACTCATCCTGACCTCTCCGTCGTCGTCATCGCGGCTGTTCGCCACGCGCCTCGCCGCCATGGCGGTGACGACCTGGTCGATGGCACTGGTGATGGGTGCGCCGTTCATCGATGTCCTGGCGTGGCTGGGTGGACCGCGCTGGCTCGGTGCGTACGCGGTCGCCGCTGCGCTGGCGATGGTCGCGGTCGCAGGGGCAGTTGTCGTCACCGGCGCGCTGTTCCATACGATCGGTCCGCGCCGCACGCGGTTTATCGCGCAGATTGTCGCGGCGCTGACCGGTGCCGCGTTCGCCATCGGCGTGCAGTTCGCCGCGATACTGTCGTTCGGCACGATGGCCGTCCCGCAACTGACCTTGCTGAACAGGCTCGCCACTGACAGCAACAGCGCAATCCTGTGGCCCGCCCGCGCCGTCTTCTGCGATCCGGTGGCGCTGGCTGCTCTGCTCGGCGTGAGCATCGCCGCACTCGCCGCGGCGATCCACGTATTCGCGCCGCGCTTCGGCCGGCTCGCGTTGGCTGCCACCGACGCGTCGTACAGCACGAAGCGACGCAGCAGGCGGCGGTCGCACTTCCGCAATTCCTCGGCGGCGCAGGCGCTGCGCCGGAAGGAGTGGACGCTGCTGCTGCGCGATCCTTGGCTGATGTCGCAGACGTTGATGCAATTGCTCTACCTGTTGCCGGCTGCGTTCCTGCTGTGGCGCAACTTCTACGGCGGCGGCGATGTCACGGCGCTGCTGGTACCCATCCTGATCGTGACGGCAGGACAACTGGGCGGCGGCCTCGCCTGGCTTGCGGTATCCGGCGAAGATGCGCCCGACCTCATCGCCTCGGCACCGGTGCCGGCCGGCCACATTCTCCGTGCCAAGGCCGAGGCGGTACTGGGTGGGATCGCCGTTGTGTTCGGCCCCTTCGTCGTCGTGCTCGCGATCGCCGCGCCCTTTGCCGCGCTCGTCTCGCTCGCCGGCATCGTCGTCGCTGCCGGCTCCGCCACCGCAATCCAATACTGGTTTCGCACGCAGTCGAGGCGCAGCGTCTTCCGGCGGCGGCAGACCTCATCGCGCGTCGCCACCTTTGCCGAGGCGCTGTCGTCGACCGGCTGGGCCGGTACAGGTGCGCTTGCGGCGACAGGGACCTGGATTGCCGTCATTCCGGGCATCGTCGTTCTTGCGCTCGTCGCCGGCACCTGGATGATCAGCCCGACCAGAGGCGCATCGCGGAGCTGACACCGCGGACAAACGCCTCATTGCACGAATGTGAAGGGGGGCAGCCACAATGCGCAAAGTCATCGACCTCGAATGCGACCTGCCGCCGGACGAGCACGGCAATCCGCGCAAGATGGAAGAGGCCACTCATCCGCCCGGCTACGGCGATCCGGAGCGGCTGCCGCCGCTGCCAGGGCACGGCTTCTCCAACTACGCGCGCATCTTCACCCGGCGGACGGACGCTGAGTCCGCACCGGCGACCACGAAGCACGGCATGTCACTGGGCGATTTCGTCGCGCTGATGGATCGCGCCGGCGTCGAGGTCGGCGTGTTGCGTGCCGGCAATGCCATCATCGCTGACGTTCTCGCGCAGTATCCGCGGCGGTTCATCGGTCTGGCCACGATCAGCCCGCACGACGGGATGCGCGGCGTGCGCGAGCTGGTGCGTCTGGTGCAGGACCACGGCTTCGGCGCGTTGCGGGTTTCCTCGCTGTACAACATGGTTCCGGCCAGCGACCGCCGGTATTACCCGCTGTACGCGAAGTGCGTCGAACTGGACATTCCGGTACGTATCTACACCAACATGAACTACGCGACTGATCGCCCGTACGATCTCGGCCATCCGTGCCACCTCGACCAGATCGCCATGGACTTCCCGGAACTGCGCATCGTCGCAGGCCTGAGCGGCTGGCCATGGGTGAATGAGATGGTCGCGCTGCTACGCCGCCATCCGAATCTGTACTGCGACACCGCGTCGCATCGGCCGCGCTATTTTGGTGTGCCCGGTTCGGGCTGGGAACAGTTCCTGCAATTCGGCAATACCTTGCTGCAGGACAAGGTGATGGTTGGGCTGTCGTGGGAAGCGTTTGGCATCCCAATGGAGGCGGTGGTCGAGGAATATGCAGCATTGCCTCTCAAGGACTCGGTCGTGGACAAGTGGCTGTATGGCAACGCGCGGCGCTTCTTCCGCCTGGGCTGAGGCCGTGGCGCGCCCTACTGGACTCGAACCAGTGACCCACAGCTTAGAAGGCTGTTGCTCTATCCAACTGAGCTAAGGGCGC
>JANWJK010000002.1 GCA_025452005.1 Acetobacteraceae bacterium
CGGGTCGGGCTGATCCGGCTCAACCGCCCCGCGTCGCTGAACGCGCTGTGCGATGCGCTGATGGACGAACTGGGCGGCCAGCTCCTGGCGTTCGACGCCGACCCGGCAATCGGCGCCATCGTGCTGACCGGCAATGAAAAGGCCTTCGCCGCCGGGGCCGACATCAAGGAGATGAAGGACCGCACCCACCCCGAGGCGCTGCTGGAGGACTTCATCGGCACACGCTGGGAGACGGTGCTGCGGGTGAAGAAGCCCGTGATCGCCGCGGTGGCCGGCTTCGCCTTGGGCGGCGGCTGCGAGCTGGCGATGATGTGCGACTTTATCCTCGCCGCCGACACCGCGCGGTTCGGCCAGCCGGAGATCAACCTGGGCGTGCTGCCAGGTGCCGGCGGCACGCAGCGGCTGACCCGTGCGGTGGGCAAATCCAAGGCGATGGACATGATCCTGACCGCGCGGATGATGGACGCGGCCGAGGCCGAACGCGCCAACCTGGTGTCGCGCGTGTTCCCGGCGGATCAGTTGCTGCCCGAGGCGCTGAAGATCGCCGCGCGCATAGCCGAGCTGTCGCCGGTGGCGGTGGCGTTCGCCAAGCAGGCGGTGAACCGCGCGTTCGAGACCACGTTGGTCGAGGGTGTGCGGCACGAGCGCGCGTTGTTCATGTCGCTGTTCGGCACTCCCGATCAGCGCGAGGGGATGGCAGCGTTCGCCGAGAAGCGGAAGCCGGCGTTCCGGCTGGGATAGACCGGGCCGCGCTCGCTTGCCCGGCTCCCCGCACATTCTCAGCTCGCGAGCTTGCACACCTTGGCGAAAGGACTGAGGCCAAGCCAAGCCTGCATGTCGGAGGCCAGCCGGCGATCGCCGGTCAGCATCATCCGCTCCGCGCCTTGAGCAGCTCTGATATTGTCCAGGCCCATCCAGATCGCCGTCATCGTCCGTAGATCAGTCGAGACATAAAGGTCGACGTCGAACCCGGGATCGATCGAGCAAAGATCGACTTCGGTGTTCGGCGCCACCAGCAGCCACCATGATCGCTGCGACGGTGGCAACTCCGGATACAGGAACTGGATCACGCTGCGGCGCTTCGGCATCGGGGTCGGATCGAGGTTACGGCGCATGTCCCACATGAGCAGCGATACGTCGAGATGCTGCAGCGAAAGCTCGCTCTCGACCCAACGCTGTCCCCAGACTCCGAACGCCTCCACCAAGGGCTCGAGTTCACGGCCTGCCTTGGTCAGGTGATATTCGAATACGCCTGGTTCGCTAGGCGATGGCGTGCGGCAAACAATACCGCCCGCCTCGAGATCCTTCAGCCGCTGTGAAAGAAGTGCCGGGGACATCCGCGGGACGCCACGCCGCAGATCGTTGAATCGTGTCGATCCGGAGACGAGTTCGCGCAGCAGCACGACGGTCCAGCGCGTACACAGGATTTCCGCGGCCATCGCCACTGGACAGAACTGCTTGTAGCTGCCCTGCGTCATGAATTCCTCCGAGACAAACGCAGCGGCAGATTAGGCCCGTGCGACCCACCGGCCTAGTTCAGTTTCTGTATCGGCTTGGTTCAGTTCCTGAACTGGCAGGGCAATCGCCGTCTTGGGCATGCAGGCGCCCTGAGCCAATCCCGGCTCATCCACGTCTCAAGGAGGCCCCTATGCCACTCGTCGATATTCAACTCATCAAGGGCGTTTTCACGCCGGACCAGAAGACGGCGATGATCCGGAAGATCACCGACGCGATGGTCTCGGTGGAAGGCGAAGCCATGCGTCCCGTCACCTGGGTGCGCGTGCAGGAAATCGAAAGCGGCGAATGGGCGATCGGCGGCAATCCGCTGACCGCCAGCGACGTGAAGGCGATGGCCGCCGCGAAGTAGCGGTGGCTCAGCCCACCTCCGGCCCGCGCCCCACCGGGCGGGCCGGGGATGGGCCTTCAGCGCCGGCGCCGCACGAGCCCGAAAGCGATGACCCGGCAACCCACGCCAACCGCAGAAAGTGAGCTATGCCAGTGTACATGACCGCCGATATCGAGGTCACTGACTACGACGGGTCAGCAGTATCCGCGGTGAACAGAGACCGAGCCGGGCAACGGGTCGACACCGACTACCTGATCGTCGGCGCAGGCGCTCTTGGCATGACGTTCGCCGACCAACTGCTCACCGATACCGACGCCTCGATCGTCATCGTCGATCGGCATCACATGCCGGGCGGCCATTGGAACGATGCTTACCCCTTCGTTCGACTGCATCAGCCATCCGCCTTCTATGGTGCCGGATCGCGGCAACTCGGATCCAACCGCATCGAGGCTGTGGGGTTCAACCGCGGCTATTTCGAGCTGGCCTCCGCCGCCGAAGTCCTGAGCTATTTTGATGCCCTGATGCGGGAGCGCTTCCTTCCGTCCGGGCGCGTCCGGTATTTTCCGATGTCCGAATACGATAACGCCGGCCAGATGAGGTCGTTGCTGTCAGGCGAGACCCGCGACGTCGCGGTCGGCAAGAAGATCGTGGATGCGAGCTATTGCCAGACATCGGTCCCGGCGACCCACACCCGCGGTTATCAGGTCGCGGACAACGTCCGTGTGGTCGCACCCAACGCCTTGCCGACGATCGCTCCGGCGCACCGGCGCTTCACCATCGTCGGCGCCGGCAAGACCGCGATGGATGTCGGGGTCTGGTTGCTGCAATCGGGAGCGCAGCCGCAGGCGATCCGTTGGATCGTACCGCGCGATTCCTGGCTCATCAATCGCGAGACTACTCAGCCAGGGGATGAGTTCTACCACCGGTTCATGGCTGCACGGGCTGCCCAGATGGAGGCGGCCGCCGAAGCGTCCGCGGTTGAGGACTTGTTTCTGAGGCTGGAACGCTGTGGTCAGATGCTGCGGATCGACCCGTCCGTCATGCCGACCATGTATCGCAGCGCCACGATATCCGCCGGCGAAGTCGAGGCGCTCCGCTGCATCAAGAATGTTGTGCGCCTTGGGAGGGTCAGGCGCATCGAGCGCGGGGCCGTGATCCTGGAAGGTGGCGAAGTCGAGACCACCGCCGAGGAGCTTTATGTCGATTGCACCGCCAGCGCGTTGGGGAGGCGTCCCACGCGCCCGGTATTCGAGGACGGCAGAATCACGATCCAAACCGTACGCGCGGCGCTGTTCTGCCTGAGCGCTGCGTCGATCGCGCATGTGGAGGCCCGATTTGACGACGACGCGCTGAAGAACCGGCTTTGCCCTCCACTGGCGCTCCCGAACTCATGCGAAGACTGGCTGCCGATGACGCTGGGCGAATTGAGGGTCCAGAAGCAGTGGGCTGAGGATCCGGCCCTTCGGCAATGGGTGTCCGAGCACAGACTGACAGGATCGAACCTGCGTTCCAAACGAACCGACGGGCCGCTCGATCCCGAGAGCAAGGCGATTCGGGAGCGCCTGTCGTTGGCCATCCCCCGCGCCATAGCAAATCTCGAGCGGCTCATGGCGCTGTGACTCCCATCCACCGAAGCGGACCGAGCCCGCCGGCGTAACTATCGCGTTTGCGGTGGGGCGGCGCTTGTGCTGGTTGATGGCACCGCAAGGTTTTCAACACGGAGGCCACGGGAGGACCACGGAGTGCCACGGAGAAAGGAAGAATGGCGCTTCGCGCAGCGCATTCCTTCTTCCTCTGTGGCCCTCTACGTCCTCCGCCCTTCCTCAGTGCTAAATACTGCCTTTCGATCGGCAAACATCCATGAACGGCTTGCGCTCAAAAGGTGATTTCGCCGTGGTGCAGGACATTTTTCCTTGACAGCGTCTCTGCTTTGTGTTCTTGTTCCGTTCATGTCCGCCGCGCTCCAACTTCCCACCCCAACCCCCGAGGCCGATCCGCCTCGGGCCGGCGCGGACATGCCCAGCCGCCTCGGCCGCGTGCTCAACCTGGTCCGCAAGCTGATCGACTACGGCAAGCAGCTCGCCGTCACGGTCCAGCAGCGGGCCGGCACCCCAGGCTTTGCCTTCCTCGCCAGACCGTTCGGCACCGCCGATCTCGCCGTCATCCTCGCCCGCATCACCTGTGGCCTGCGGCGTGCCGCGATGCTGGAAGCCAAGCTCTGCAAGCGCGCCGAGCGCGGCCGGGATCTCACGGTGGCGCCGATCCGCCTGCCCGCCATACGCGTGCCGGGCGCCGCTCGGCCTGAACCCCAGCGTGCCGACCCCACCGAGGACCCGCGCCTCGCCCGTCTCCCCACCGAGGAGGAAATCGCCGAGGCGGTGCGTCGCCGCCCGATCGGCGCCGTCATCGTCGACATCTGCTGCGATCTCGGCATCGCACCCGGCGATATCGATCGGCCGTTCTGGGACGAAATCAACCACGCCGTCATCATGTATGGCGGCAATCTCGTCCCCTTCTTCAACGACCTGAGCGAGCGGCTATGGGCCTTCGGTCCCGGCGACCTCTCCGACGAGGCCTACCCCGGATGGCTCGAGCCACCTCAGCGATCGCCGGTGCCCGCCACCGGTCCACCCTGAAGCCGACCCGGATCCAGACACCAGCGCACCATGGGTTCGAGCGATCGCCCTAGCCCACGTCAGCGCCTTCACCCAGCGTTTCCATCTCCCGCCGATAGCGATACGCGTCGTCCGCTTCGTCGATGCGCACGTCATCCCACGTGACACACGTGCCCAACGGCACATCGCGCCGCACCGTCACGTGGTTCGCCAGGCCAATCGGCAGCCCGCCGATCTTCAGACTGGTGCGCGCCGGCAGCAGCTTCCCCCAGACGCAGCTTCCACCCTCCCCATCCAGCACCTCGCCCGCGCGCAGGTCCCGCTTCGCCGTGGTCACGACATCGCCCTTGAACGCTGTCGGCGCGCCCGTCGCCTCGCCACGCAGCGCCGCCGACAGGATCGAGATGTTCAGCTCCAATCCGATCAGATGGAACGGCCGGTACAGCGCCGACACGCGCCCCGAGGTGTCGGTCACCACGCCATACTCCTTGAAGCAGCGCGCGGCGTAATCGCTCGGCGCCTCAAACACAACATACACCCCCCAGCGCAGGTCGTTCGTCACATCGGTGCCGTCGCGATGCAGGCTGGATAACACCTCCACCTGTCCCGAGCAGCGCAGCTCCGCGAGTTCGTGCGTACCGCAGGGTGGAAAACCGAGCCCGTCGGGCGGCACCGCCAGTCCCGTGGCGTTCGCCACCGCCGCCATCTCTATCGCCGACTTTGTGCCATCCAGAAATGAATTGAACATCTGCGGGTTCATGCCGCCGATCCGCGCCTGCTCCTCGGTCAGCCCGTAATACCCCCAGACGGTGGCCGGCGTGGACGCATGGTACTCCGGCAGGTACTTCGTGCCCTTCCCCGCGGCGAGCACGCGGAAGCCGCAGGCGCGCGCCCAGTCCACCAGCTCGCAGATCAGCGCCGGCTGGTCGCCGTACGCCAGCGAGTAGACCACGCCGGCACGGGAGGCCTCGCGCGCGAGCGCCGCGCCCGCCAGCACATCGGCCTCCACGTTGACCATCACGATATGCTTGCCCTCCCTGATCGCCCGCCGCGCGTGGGCAATGCCGGCGGGCGCATGGCCGGTCGCCTCCACTACCACCTCGATATCGCCGGCCCTCAGCATCGCCGGCGCATCGTCGGTGAAGCGCGTCGCCGCGATGCGCTCCTCGCTCCAGCCCACGCGCCGGCACGCCTCGCGCGCGCGGTCCGGCGCCAGGTCGGCGATGGCGGCGACCTCGATGCCGGGCGAGGAGGGTACCTGGGCGAGGAACATCGAGCCGAACTTGCCGGCACCGATCAGCCCGACGCGTACCTTGCGGCCACGCTGCATTGCGAGCCGGTGCAGATTCATCGGCGCCTCCCTTTTCCCGCGTGCGGTTTCGTGGCCCATTGCTACGCCGGGACTGGGAGAATGGCGATGGAGTGGCGAAGGCTGCGGGCCGACCAATTGCGCGATATGGCTCGCGCCGATGCGATCGTGATCCTGCCGGTTGCCTCGCTGGAGCAGCACGGGCCGCATCTGCCGGTCGAGGTGGACAGCATGCTGGGCGAAACGGTCGCCGTCCGCGCCGCCCGCAAGATCGCCGAGAGGGGCCAGCAGGCGGTGGTGCTGCCGGTGCTGTGGACCGGCCTGTCCGAGCACCACATGAGTTTCGGCGGCACCGTCACGCTGGACTTCCCGGCGTTCTATGGCGTGGTGGAGGGCGTCTGCCGTTCGGTGCTGCGCCACGGGTTCAAACGCATCGTGCTGCTGAACGCGCACGGCGGCAACGAGAACGCGCTGCGCACCATCACCGATGAGATGACGCCGAAGCTCGGCGTGCCGATCGTGCAGTTCACCTATTGGTACGCGGCCGCGGCGGCGATCGCGAAGATACTCGAGACGCAGGGCGCGCTGATGCACGCCTGCGAGGCGGAGACCTCGATGATGCTGGCGGTGCGGCCGGAGCTGGTGGCGATGGACCGCGTCGGGATGGCGAAGGCCAACAGCACGCCCGACGTCGCCGATGTGGTCGGCGGCGGCGTATATCGCTGGCGCACGATCGCCGCGCGATCCTCATCGGGCGTGATCGGCAATCCGGAGGCGGCGACGGCGGAGAAGGGCGAGCGGCTGTTCGAGGCGATCGCCACCGCGCTGGCGGACAAGCTGTGCAATGCGGAGCTGTGGGAACTGCCTTAGGTGTCATTGCGAGGAGCGAATCGACGAAGCAATCCCCATGGAGTTTGCTTCGTCGCTTCGCTCCTCGCAATGACATTGGTACCGGAAGGACCATAACCTGATGACATCGGCCAAGTGGCAGTTCTGGATCGATCGTGGCGGCACGTTCACCGACATCGTCGCGCGCCATCCCGACGGACATCTCTCGACGCACAAGCTGCTCAGCGAGAATCCCGGCCGCTACCGCGACGCCGCCATTGCCGGCATCAAGACGGTGCTTGGTGTTCCGCTCGATGCGGCGATCCCGCCGGGCACCATCGAAGCGGTGAAGATGGGCACCACCGTTGCCACCAACGCGCTGCTCGAACGCAAGGGCGAGCGCACGCTGCTGGTGGTGAACCGCGGCTTCGCCGACGCGCTGCGGATCGGCAACCAGGCCCGGCCGCGGCTGTTCGATCTCGCCATTACCCTGCCGTCGATGCTGTACGAGGAGGTTGTGGAGGTTGCCGGACGCGTCGGCGTCGATGGCGAGGAGATCGAAACGCTGGACGAACATGCCGCGCGGCACGCGCTCGCCGCGGCGCGCGCCAAGGGCATCGCCGCCTGCGCGATTGTACTAATGCACGCCTGGAAGTATCCGGAGCATGAACGCCGCCTCGCGGACATCGCGCGCGAGGTCGGCTTCGCGCAGGTCTCCGCCAGCCATGTCGTCAGCCCGCTGCTGCGGCTGGTTCCGCGTGGCGACACGACCGTGGTCGATGCGTATCTCTCGCCCATCCTGCGTCGCTACGTCGACCAGGTGGCGGCGGAACTCGCCGGCGTGCGCCTCTACTTCATGCAGTCGAACGGCGGATTGGCGGATGCCGCCGGATTCCAGGGCAAGGACGCGATCCTCTCCGGTCCTGCCGGCGGCATCGTCGGCGCGGCACGCACCGCGGCGATGGCGGGGCTCGACCAGATCATCGGCTTCGACATGGGCGGCACGTCGACCGATGTCGCGCTGTACGCCGGCGGTTTCGAGCGTGCGTTCGAGACCGCGGTCGCCGGCGTGCGCATGCGCGCGCCGATGATGGCGATCAACACCGTGGCGGCGGGCGGCGGCTCCATCCTGCATTTTGACGGCGCACGGTACCGCGTCGGGCCGGACTCGGCGGGCGCTGATCCGGGACCCGCGTGCTATCGCCGAGGCGGGCCGTTGACCGTGACCGACGCCAATGTCTGCGTGGGAAAGATCCAGCCGCGGCATTTCCCGGCGATCTTCGGCCCCAACGGCGATGCGCCGCTGGATGCCGAGGTCGTCTCGGAAAAGTTTGCGGCTCTTGCCGATGAGATCGCCAAGTCCACCGGCCAGGCGCGCACCCCGCACCAGGTGGCCGAGGGCTTCCTGCGGATCGCGGTCGCCAACATGGCGAATGCCATCAAGCAGGTGTCGGTACAGAAAGGCCATGACGCGACACGCTTCGCGCTGCAATGCTTCGGCGGCGCCGCCGGCCAGCATGCCTGCATGGTGGCCGATGCCCTCGGCATGGAGACGGTGTTCATCCATCCGTTCGCCGGCGTGCTGTCGGCCTATGGCATGGGACTTGCTGACCAGGCGGTCATGCGCGAACAGGCCATCGAAATTCCGCTCGAACAGCACGCCATGGCGGAACTGCGCGAGCTTGCCGACCGGTTGGCGGACCAGGCGACCGCGGCGCTCGCCGCGCAAGGCGCCGATCCCGCGCGCATCGGCGCGGTGCGCAACCTGCACCTGCGCTACGCCGGCACCGAGGCGGCGCTGATCGTTCCGCTCCGCAGCGAACAGGAGATCGTCGCCGACTTCACCGCGGCGCATCGCGCGCGCTTTGGTTTCGCCACGCCGGACCGCGAACTGGTCGTCGAGGCTGTGGCGGTAGAGGCGATCGCGCCCGGCGACGCGGTGCAGGAGGCAACGCTGCCGGCCCGTAGCGGCGGTGCGCCGCGGGTGATCGACACGATCCACATCTTCACCGGCGACAGCGATCGCACCGCGCCGGTGTTCGATCGGGTCGATCTGCTGGCGGGCGACCGCATCGTGGGCCCCGCGCTGATCC
>JANWJK010000003.1 GCA_025452005.1 Acetobacteraceae bacterium
ATCATGGCCGACGAGTGGGGCGTCGACGGCATCATGCTGAACGAACACCACAACGCGCCGTTCTGCATGCAGGCCCGAACCAACATGTTCGGCGCGATCCTCGCCGCCGTGACCAAGCGCGCGAAGATCGTGTTCCTCGGCAATCCGCTGCCGCTGTCGGACAATCCCGTGCAGCTCGCCGAAGAGATCGCGATGATCGACATGGTCTCGAAAGGCCGCGTGGTGTCCGGCTTCGTGCGTGGTGGCGGACAGGAGCAATTGGCCAACGGCGTGAACCCTGCCTACAACCGTGAGCGTTTCGTCGAGGCGCACGACCTGATCAAGAAGACCTGGACGACACCCGGCCCGTTCCGCTGGGAGGGCACGCACTACCAGCATCGCGTGGTGAACCCCTGGGCGGTGCCGCTGCAGAAGCCATATCCACGCGTGTGGATACCAGGCGTGCTGTCGCGCGAGACTGTGATCTGGACCGCACAGCAGCGCTATCCGTACATCGCGCTGAACACCGCGATCGATGCGACCAAGGTGATCTGGGACACGTATTCCAAGGCGGCGGCCGATGTCGGCTATACCGCGGGGCCGGAGAACTTCGGCTATCTGATCCGGGTGCACGTGCAGGACACCGAAGAGAAGGCGATGCAGAACGCGCGCCAGTTCATGTGGATGCAGGGCGAGTTCACCGGGCTGGCACATCCGGTCTGGGCGAATCCCTCGGGCTATTTCTCGCCGTCCGGCCGGCGCGGCTTCGTCGAGTTCGCGGTCGGACGCGCGAAGAACCCGCGCGGTCAGCCGACGTTCGAGGAGCAGGTTGCGGACACCATGATCATCGCCGGCACGCCGGACCAGGTGATCGCGCGCCTCAAGCATCTGATCGAGCACACGCGTCCCGGCATCATGGGCCTATGGGGCAACGATGGCACGGTGTCCGCGGTGGATCGCCGCCGCTGCATCGAGCTGCTGGTGAAGGAGGTCATGCCGGCGGTGAAAGAGCACGGCAAGTCGCTGGGCCTTCAGGACCCGTGGGAGGCGAATGCGCCGGTGCATCTGCAGTACTCGACCGACATCCCGGTGCAGCGCGCGGCCGCGGAGTAATCGCGCGCCGCAAGCCGCTGGGTGGCGCCTCTCCTGGGCCACCCACCCAAC
Source organism: Acetobacteraceae bacterium (assembly GCA_025452005.1). Lineage (GTDB taxonomy): Bacteria > Pseudomonadota > Alphaproteobacteria > Acetobacterales > Acetobacteraceae > JAMXLO01. Next base: position 1,144 of record JANWJK010000003.1, read on the forward strand.
GGTTCAGGCGGAGCCGGCGACGTAGGCCTTCAGGCTGTCCACCTCGTCCTCCTGCTCCATGATGCGTGCCTTCACCACGTCGCCGATGCTGATCAGGCCGACGAGTGCGTCACGATCCATCACGGGCATGTGACGGAAGCGGCCAACCGTCATCTTCCCCATGGCCTCGGCCACGGTCGTCTCCGGATGGGCGACCTGCAGCGCCCGCGTCATCAACTGCCCGGCCGTCATCTCCAGCGTGCGTGCGCCGTTGGCGGCGAGGCTGCGGACGATGTCGCGTTCGCTCACAATTCCCAGCAACTGACCGGTGCTGTCGAGCACCAGCGCGGCACCGATACGATGCTCGGCCAGCACGTCGACCACACCGGCGATCGGCAGCGTTGGATCGACAGTCGTGACCCGGCGACCCTTGTGCTTGAGGATTGCGGCAACCGTTGTCATGGTCTCGCTCCCTGGCTTCTGCCGGGCGGGCCATGATCCGGTGGGTCAAACTCGCTTGGCCGGCCCGGATCGACATCCCCGCGCGGCGCCTCATGGCGGTGATCATGCGCCCCGGGGGAGGTGCGGTGCAAACATTGCCTGTGCACCGCACAATGATCGCGTGGAAATCCCGCTAGAACAGCGTGCTCCCGGCCATCAATCCGGCGACCAGCAGCACCAGGAAGATCACGATCGCAATGAAGAACAGGATCCGGGCAATGTCCGCGGCCGCTGCCGAGATGCCGCCGAAGCCAAACAGGGCCGCGACAAGCGACACCACCAGAAAGAACAGGGCCAATCTCAACATGGGCGGTATCCGCTCCTACGGGATATGATTGATCGAGCGAAAGATAGTCTGCGAGACCCGATTCACCTGCTCACAGATGCTTGCGTCGCGAATGCCTGATCGGTTCGACCCGTTCACCCCACGCTAAAAGCCGAACCGTTCGCTTCGTATGCCAATTGAGGTACACGAAGCTGCGATTTTGCCTGTCTTCTCGCTTTGCCGTAGCATCGAACTCGCCGCTCAGGGGTAACAGCGGACGGCGCAGTCAGGCACTGGCTTTATGCCGAAACCAAGGGAGGCGCGAGAAAAATGTCCGAAGCAATCAAAATCCATCCGTCCGTGGACCAAGGCGTGAAGGCCGTCTCGGCGAACTTCGCCGGCGGGACACTGGTCTGCAAATGTGCACAGTCACCGGTGAAGGTCGCCATCAAGGGGCAGGTTGCCTATGACCACGCCTGCGGATGCACCAAGTGCTGGAAGCCGGCTGGAGCGATATTTTCCGTGGTCGCGGTCGCGCCGCGCGCCAATCTGAGCGTGACGGAGCATGGCGAAAAACTGGCCGTTGTGGACCCCAATGCGGCAATCCAGCGCTACGCCTGCAAGGAATGCGGCGTTCATATGTACGGGCGGATAGAGAACACGAAGCATCCGTTCTATGGCTACGATTTCGTCCATCCGGAACTGTTTCAGGAGCCGGGCTGGGCCCCGCCGGAATTCGCCGCCTTCGTGTCGTCCGTCATTGAGTCGGGCGTGAATCCCGACCGGATGGCCGGCATCCGCGGCCGCTTGAAGCAGCTTGGCCTCGAACCGTACGATGCGTTGTCGCCGCCTCTGATGGATGCACTCGCCACCCACATCGCCACGGCGTCCGGCGCGCGGCCGGCCTGAACGCCGGCAGCGCGGGCGGGGGCGAAGGGGTCAGTAGGTCACAACGCTGCGGATGCTTTCACCCCGCCGCATAAGTTCGAAGCCTTCGTTGATGCGCTCGAACGGCAGGACGTGCGTGATCAGGTCGTCGATGTTGATCCGCTTGTCCATGTACCAGTCGACGATGCGCGGCACGTCGGTACGGCCGCGCGCGCCGCCGAACGCGGTGCCCTTCCAGACGCGGCCGGTCACCAACTGGAACGGTCGCGTGGCGATCTCCTGCCCCGCTCCGGCGACGCCGATGATGATCGACTGGCCCCAGCCGCGATGGGCGCATTCCAAAGCCTGGCGCATGACCTTGACGTTGCCGATGCATTCGAAGCTGTAGTCTGCACCTCCCTTCGTCAGATCCACCAGGTAAGGGACCAGATCGCCCTGCACCTCGTTCGGATTGATGAAGTGCGTCATGCCGAACTTTTCCGCGATCTCCTTGCGCTTCGGGTTGAGATCGACGCCCACGATCTGCTCCGCGCCAACCAACCGCAAACCTTGGATCACATTCAGTCCGATGCCGCCGAGACCGAATACGACGCAGCGTGCACCCGCTTCCACCTTCGCCGTATTCATGACGGCACCGATACCGGTGGTCACGCCACAGCCGATGTAGCAGACCTTCTCGAATGGTGCGTCCTCGCGGATCTTCGCGACCGCGATCTCGGGCAGCACGGTGAAGTTCGCGAATGTCGAAGTGCCCATGTAGTGCATCACCGGTGCGCCGTCGCAGGAGAACCGGCTGGTGCCGTCGGGCATAACGCCGCGTCCCTGCGTCGCCCGGATCGCAATGCACAGATTGGTCTTGCGGCTGAGGCAATATTCGCACTGGCGGCATTCCGGCGTGTAGAGCGGGATGACATGATCGCCCCGCTTCAGCGACGTGACGCCCGGTCCGGTCTCCGCGACGATGCCCGCGCCCTCATGGCCGAGGATCGCCGGGAACAGCCCCTCGGGATCGGCGCCGGAAAGTGTATATTCGTCGGTGTGGCAGATGCCGGTAGCCTTGATCTCTATCAGGACCTCGCCGGCCCGCGGACCTTCCACGTCCACCGTTTCCAGGCTGAGCGGCTTGCCCGCCTCACGGGCCACGGCAGCACGGACCTTCATGGCATGACCTCCCTCGTCGCGCAGACTATTGCTTCTTTTCGCCGTCCGGGCCGAACTGTTCAAGATAGGCGATCACGTTCTTGCGCTTCTGCTCGTCCTTCAGGCCGGGAAAGATCATCTTCGTGTGCGGCACGACCGCTTGCGGGGATGTCAGGTATCGGTCGAGCTCTTCCGGGGTCCAGACGATGCCCGAGTCCTTGTTGGCCGGCGAGTAGTTGTAATTCGGATAGGTGCCCGCCTTGCGGCCGACAACGCCATTGAGCACTGGCCCGACCGCGACCTTCGCATTGGGGCCGATCTGGTGGCAGGCGCGGCACACCACGAAATCCTTCTCGCCTGCCGTGGCATCCTGTGCACGTACCTTGTCTGTCGCTGCCAGAAGCAGCACCGCCGCAACGATCCCTCTCCGGAGCACTCCGCCCTCCTGCCTAGCCTTGCCCATCAGAAGTTGTGCAATAGCGGCCGGCCTGGTCAACGTGCCAATCAGATTTTCTCGTCCTCCTGGCCGGGCCATGCACAATGCCAACGCTTTACGCGGAAGGAGGGGTGCTCGCCGATCCACTGCGCCAGGTAGGGCTGTGCCTGCATCGTACAGGCGCGCAGCGATCCCGCCGACTGGAACAGGAGGTGGTATTCATGGCACGCATCCGGGTTGGCCACGGTGCATGCCAGAACGATGAGATCGACCAGGTTCATCGCTTCATCCAAAGGCCCGTCGCCTGATACATCCCGCCGGTGCAGCCAGCCAGATCATGCGATGATCCGGCCGTCGGGCACCGGTTGAAGCGGCACTGATAGTGCTCCATCCTGCCGCAAATGGAATGCCAAACGTGGTTGCGGCGTGACAGGATCGGCCGGCGGACCCTGATCGCGACCACCGTCAGTGCCGCTTTCTCCGGAGTGTCGGGTGCGGCGCATTCGGATGCGGCCACCATCCAGGTTGGCTACCTGCGCTGGCTGGAGCCGCGTCCCACGATATCGCTGCTGGACAAGTCTCCGTCGAACAACGGGCTCGCAGGAGCCAGGCTCGCCATGAACGACAACAACACGACCGGTCGCTTCATGAACCAGCAGTTCGAGCTTTCCGACGCGCCGGTTCGCGACGGCGATGACCCTGCTGCCATTCTCACGACGTTGGCGGACCGCGGCATCGTCCTGCTGCTATCCGATGTTCCCGCCGACCGGCTGCTGCTGCTCGCCGAGGCCGGCCGCGCCCGGCAGGTCACGCTGTTCAACATCGCAGCCGCGGATGATGCGCTGCGCCAGGAGGATTGTCGCGATAACGTGATCCATGTCGCGCCGTCGCGCGGCATGCTCGCGGACGCGCTTGCGCAATACCTGGTGTGGAAGAAGTGGTCCCGCTGGGTGCTGATCTATGGGTCGCATCGCGAGGATGCGTTGCTGGCGGACGCGTATCGTCGCGCGGCGCGGCGCTTTGGCGCGCGCATCGTGAAGGAGCGTGAATTCACCGATGCCGGCGGCGCGCGCCAGACCGATTCCGGTGTCGTGCAGACCCAGCAGCAGATGCCGGTGTTCACTCAAGGGTTGCCCGACTACGACGTGCTGGTAGCGGCCGATGAGAGCGAGGTCTTTGCGGACTATCTGCCGTATCGCACCTGGGATGCGAGGCCGGTGGCAGGATCGGCGGGACTGCGGCCCGTCACCTGGGACGCTGCCAGCGAGTCCTGGGGCGGCACACAGCTACAGGATCGCTTCATTCGCATGGCGCATCGCCGCATGACCGAACTCGACATGCAGGCCTGGACCGCGTGTCGCATGATCGGCGAAGGCGCCAGCCGCAGTAACTCGGCCGATCCCGTCAGGATCATGCAGGAAGTGAAAGGCGCGGATTTCGGTGTCGCAGCCTACAAAGGGCAGAAGCTTACGCTGCGCGACTGGGACTGGCAGCTCCGCCAGCCCATTCTGCTGTCCGACGGCCGCGCCGTCGTATCGGTCTCGCCGCAACCAGGCTTCCTTCATCAGGTGACGGCGCTCGATACTCTTGGCATCGACCGACCGGAGACCAGGTGCAGACTGCGATGATGCGCGGCGACCGAATGCCGGCATGCCTCCTGGGCTGCCTGATCCTGGTCGCGGCTCCCGGCCCGACCCGCGCATACACGGCCTATGTCACGAACGAGCGCGACAATACCATCAGCGTCGTCGATCTCGATCAGATGAAGACCGTGAAGACCGTGCCTGTCGGCCAGCGTCCGCGTGGCATTGCCATGACCGTGGACGGCAGCAAGATTCTGGTCTGCGCGAGCGATGACGACACGATCCAGGTGCTCGACGCCGCCACGCTGCGCATCATCGGCGATCTGCCATCGGGTCCCGATCCCGAAACGTTCGCTCTGCACGTCTCGGGCAATCCGCTCTATGTGTCGAACGAGGACGACAACATGGTGACGGTGATCGACCTGCCTTCCCGCAAGGTGATCGCGGAGATACCCACAGGCGTGGAGCCGGAGGGCATGGCTGTGAGCCCGGACGGCCAGACGATCGTGAACACGTCCGAAACCACCAACATGGCGCATTTCTTCGACTTCAGGACGCGCAAAATGGTGGCAGGCGTGCTGGTCGACGCGCGTCCCCGCGTCGCCCTGTTCAAGCACGACGGGTCGGAGGTCTGGGTCTCGTCGGAGCTCGGTGGCACCGTCAGCGTGATCGATCCGGTGCAGCACACCGTGACGCATAGGATCTCGTTCGATGTGCAGGGCCTGCGCGCCGAGGCGATACAGCCCGTGGGCATCCAGTTCACCCGAGACGATGCAACCGCTTTCGTCGCCCTTGGACCGGCCAATCGCGTCGCGGTGATCGACCCGAAGTCATACAAGGTCCGCAAATACCTGCTGGTGGGACAGCGCGTATGGCAGATGGCGTTCACGCCGGACGAGAAATATCTGCTGACCACCAACGGACTTTCCAACGACATTTCGGTGATCGACGTCGCGTCGCTCGACGTGGTGAAGTCGATCCAGGTCGGCAGGCTGCCGTGGGGCGTGGTCGTGTCGCCGAAATGAGTGTTGAGGCGGTTGCGGCGCTCGCAGTGCGCGGCGTCAGTCACGCCTACGGCTCGCGCCAGGCGCTGTGCGACGTCAGCCTGACCGTGCCGCAATCGCGGTTCACCGCGCTGCTTGGCCTGAACGGCGCCGGAAAGACCACCCTGTTCTCGCTGATCACCCGACTCTACGATACGCGACACGGTTCGATCGACGTGCTCGGGCATCGTGTGTCACGCGAGCCAGGCAGGGCATTGCGCCTGCTTGGCGTGGTGTTTCAGGCACGCACGCTCGATCTCGACATTTCAGTCATGGACAATCTGCTCTATCACGCCGCGCTGCACGGCATTGGCAACCGAGAGGCGCGACAAAGGGCACTTGACGCGCTGCGAGAGATCGAACTGACCGACCGCTCCAGGGACGCGGTGCGCAGATTGTCAGGCGGACAGATGCGAAGGATAGAGATCGCGCGCGCACTGCTGCATCGGCCGCGTGTGCTGGTGCTTGACGAACCGACGGTCGGCCTGGACGTTGCGTCCCGCTCCGCGATCCTGCGTCATGTGCGTTCTCTCGTCCGCGACCGCGGCGTTGCAGTGCTTTGGGCGACCCATCTCCTCGATGAGGTCGCAAGCGACGATGCGGTGGTTGTGCTGCATCGCGGGCGGGTACTCGCGGCAGGCGATGTGCCGGAGGTTGTGGCATCGACAGGCGCCGCCGATATGCGCAGCGCTTTCATCGCATTGACCGGCGGCGCGGCGGAGGCTCCGGAGTGAGCACCACCGGAACAAGCCACGGAACAGGCTTTGCACCTGTCCAGTATCTGATTTGTCTGCGCGGCATTGCCTGGCGTGAGGCGTTGCGGTTCCTGCATCAACGCGAGCGCTTCATCTCGGCGCTGGTACGGCCGCTGGTCTGGCTGTTCATCTTCGCCGCCGGCTTCCGTCAGATCCTCGGTGTATCGATCATTCCGCCGTACGAGACCTATGTCCTGTATGAGGTCTATGTCACGCCCGGCCTGATGGCGATGATCCAGTTGTTCAACGGCATGCAGTCCTCGCTTTCGATGGTCTACGACCGGGAGATGGGCAACATGCGCATGCTGCTGGTCAGCCCGTTTCCGCGCTGGTTCCTGCTGGTTGGCAAACTGTTGGCGAGCACCGTGGTGTCGCTCTCTCAGGTCTACGCCTATCTGGTCGTCGCCGGTCTCTGGGGCGTCGAGGCGCCGGTCTGGGGCTACGTCACCGTACTGCCCGCGCTCGCGCTGACCGGCATGATGCTCGGGGCACTCGGCATGCTGCTATCGTCGGTCATCCGCCAGCTCGAGAACTTTGCCGGCGTGATGAACTTCGTCATCTTCCCGATGTTCTTTGCCTCGTCCGCGCTGTACCCGCTGTGGCTGGTGCAGCAGTCGAGTCCCGTCGTCTATACGATATGTCGGCTCAATCCATTCACCTACGCAGTCGAGCTGATCCGTTTCGCCTTGTACTGCAAGATCGACTGGCTATCGCTTGCGGTGGTCGCTGCTATGACGATCGTGTTCACCACCGGCGCGATCGTCGCGTACGACCCTGCGCGCGGCCTGATGTCGCGGCGCGGCGGCGGTTGATGTCGCGCCGCATCCTGGCCGCGGGGCTGGCGTTTGGCGTTACCCTGGGTGCGGCGGCGGCGGCGCCGTCGCGCGATCCCGACTGGCCGTGCCAGCAGATCAAGGTGCCGCAGCTCTCTCTGGCGGCGATTTGGTCAGGTCCTCCGCTCGATGCACACCAGGATGACTGGCGGCAGGACCAGCAGGTGGTCGAGTTGATCCACGATGTGACGCAGCGCCGCGTACCCATCGAACAGGCGCAGGCGGACATCCGTGCATTCGCAGCGCGGGCCGGAGATCAGAAGCAGGCGAAGCTGCTGAGACTGCTCGCGGGGCTGTTCACCGTGCTCAATGATGAACGCAGCACGGTCGTTGCCGGCCTGGACCGATCCGGCGCGCACCAGAAGGAACTCGCCGCGCGACTGCGCAGCGACAACGAGAAGCTGCGGTCGATGCAGGCCGATCACGCCGCCGATGCGGGCGAGGTCAATCAGATGACGCAACGGACGACGTGGGAGGCACAGGTGTTTCAGGATCGCCGCCAGGCCTTGAGCTATGCCTGCGATGTGCCCGGCAAGATCGAGCAGCGGCTGTTTGCGCTGGCACGCACCATCCAGGAAGTGTTGCAATGAGTCATTCGGCCGCCTGCGGCCGCGGCAGGGGCGTGCGCAACTCCAGCGGCAGGTGATCCGTCGTCCAGCCGTCGGTACCGTCCGGATACCAGGCGACATGGGTATAGCCCATCGCGAGCGCACGTTTCGCCGCGTTCCACGACATCCAGCAATTCGCCAAACAATAGAACACGAGCATACGGTTGGGGTCGCTGCCGCTGGCCAATTCCAGGCCGTGCCTGAAGTACTGTTCCATCACCGGAGCCAGGGCGCCGTAGCCGGTATCCGGCAGCCAGATGCTGCCGGGTACGTCTTCCCGCGGCCTCTCCCGCCAGATCGTCGAGGCCGGCAAATTGGCAGGCCGAGGCACCTGGGGCAGCACATCGACGAACACCGCATCGTGCTGCTGCCAATGAGCATGGGCCTCGCCTGTCGACAGGACTGCGGCACCGTGCAGCGTCGCCGGAACCGGCGCACGGTAGTTGTCCATGCGATATCCGGCGGGCTCAGGCGGCGCATCCGGCGCCGCCGCACCAAGCAGCAGTATAAGTCCGAGTGCTGACGCCCTCATGGCGTCTTGGTCAGATGGCCTTGCTCGTCCAGCAGCGGTACACCGTATTCCGCAAGGATGCGGTCGATTTCGGGTTGGCTTTCGGCAATCAGCCGATTGAGCCGGCGCTTCCAGTCCTGATCGCTGCGGCGCACGCCCATCGCGATGCGAAAGTCCATGCGCTCCTGTTCTTTCAACAGCGGCGCCACCACAAGATGGGGAGTGACGCGCTGCGCATAGTAGCCGGCGAACGGGCCCCAAAGTACGCCGGCGTCGATCTGCCCCGCTGCGACATCCCTGCTCATTGTCTGCGCCGGCGCTTCGATGCGTGTATCGACCGTCAGCGCATAGGGCTTGGCAAGCACCATCAGCCCTTGCTGCACGAACACGGTGGCCGGCGGTGTGCCGGCGATGATGCCGATGTGCTTGCCTTTCAGCCGCGGATCCTCGAGTGAATCAATACCGTCCAGCCCGCTGTCGGGCCGGAACACGAGTGCATAGGTCGTGCGGTAATAGGCATTCGTGGTCTGCACGAGATCGTCACCGACCGCCACGCCCATGATCACATCGCAACGCAGTGCATTCAACGTGTTGCGGACGAAGCCGATTACCTGCGGGAAATAGGTGTAGCTCGAAGGCTCGTTGAGTTTCCGCGCGAACAGCTCGGCCAGCTTGTTCTCGAATCCTTCGCCTGCCTCATCGGAAAATGGCAGGTTGCGCGGATCCGCGCAGACGCGGAACGTGTGCGGATCGACCAGCTCGGCCGATGCGCCGAGGCCGGGAGCCTGTGCGGCGGCTCGTTCCGCGATCATCATCAGCAACGCCACAACGATAGCGGAGCCGCGTGCGATCAACCCATGCATTCATCCTCGGCCTTGGTGAACGCCTCGGGCTTCGGCGCATGCTTTTGTGGACGGCCCCGCCCGATGGCATCGTCGGCGCGCGCGCGCAGATAAACGTACATGGCATCGATGAAGCACATGACGTTCTTGTTTTCGCCGTTGGCCGGCATGACCAGTCCCTGGGACGCCGATACGTCCTGCTTGCCGCCTGCGACGACCGCGTAGAAGTCGGTATAGCTGAGACGCTTCATCGACTCCATCAGCGCCGGAGCATATGTGGAGCCCATGCCGTCGGGTCCATGGCAGCGCAGACATTCCGATGAATAGCGAGTGAACCCGACATAGCTGTACCAGTCCACCGTGCCGTCCGGTTCGACCTTGAAGGTTGGAACGTCGTTCTTGTCCATCCATTTGCCGTCATCGGACTTTACCGCCGACGGGTCTCCCGATCCGTCGGTGACCGCGTAGGCGCCCATCGACACGATCACGGCCGCCACAGTGGCAATGGCCACACGCCGAACACGCTGCACGATGGACTCCCTCGTTGAGGCTGCCGGATTGGCCGGCCTGCGACGTAACGCCGCCGGCCGGCCGCCCGATCCCCGCAATCAGTTCGAGGGAAGTGAAAATACCGTCAGCGTGCCGCCGAGTGCCGTGTAGTTGTTCAAAGCAGCATAGCCGCCGACTGCGCCGAGGCCGTCATGTGGGTCGGTGAGACCTGCGGCGAGGCCGATGCCGGCCCAGCCGCCTACGCCGGACAGCACGGCGACATACTGTTTGCCGCCATGTTCGTAGGTGACCACGTTGCCAATGATGCCCGACGGAGTCTTGAACTTGTACAGTTCCTTGCCGGTCTTGGCGTCCACCGCCTTCAGGTAGCCCTCGAGTGTTCCGTAGAACACCACGCCGCCCTTGGTCGCGAGTGCACCGGACCATACGGAGAACTGCTCCGGATCCGACCACACGATCTTGCCGGTGGTGGCATCCCACGCGATGAAGTTGCCCATGTTCGTCTCGCCGGACGGCGGATACATCGACAGCGTCGCGCCGACATAGGGCTGCCCCGCAGTGTACGAAACGCGGAACGGCTCGTAGTCCATACAGACGTGGTTGGTGGGCACGTAGAACAGCTTGGTGTCAGGCGAATAGGCCGCAGGCTGCTCGTCCTTGCTACCCAACGCCGCCGGGCAGATCCCCTGCGAGTTCACGTCCTCGCCTGCCACGCCCGGGGCGTATTTGCCGACCACGTTGGGACGCCCATAGTTCGGGCTGCCCTTGTTCATATCCACGCCGGTCGTCCAGTTCACCGCCGGATCGTATTTGGCCGCGACCAGCAGCTCGCCGGTCGCCCGGTTCAGGGTGTAGCCAAGGCCGTTGCGGTCGAAGTGAACCAGCGTCGGCACTGTCTGGCCGTTGATCTGCTGGTCCGCCAGGATCATCTCATTGACGCCGTCGTAGTCCCATTGGTCGTGCGGCGTCATCTGGTAGACCCATTTCGCCATGCCAGTATCGGCATCGCGGGCGAATATCGTCATCGACCACTTGTTGTCGCCGGGCCGTTGCTTGGGATTCCAGGTGGAGGGATTGCCGCTCCCATAATAGATCAGGTTGAGCGCCGGATCGTACGAGTACCAGCCCCACGTGGCGCCGCCACCGATCTTCCACTGGTCGCCCTGCCAGGTCTTCAGGCTTGAATCGGCGCCGATCGGCTTGCCGAGTTCCGTCGTCTTCTGCGGATCGACCAGCAGGTCGCTGTCCGTGCCTTCAGACCAGGCGCGCCAGATCTGCTTGCCGTCCGCGACCGAATAGGCAGTGACCCAGCCGCGCACGCCGAACTCGCCGCCGGAAACGCCGACATAGACCTTGTCCTTGACGATCATCGGGGCGCCGGTGCCGGTCTCGCCCTTGCCGGGATCGCCGGTCTTCACCGACCACACGACCTTGCCGGTCTTGGCGTCGATCGCCGCCAGGGTGGTGTCCGCCTGATGCAGGAACAGCTTGCCGTCGGCATAGGCGAGCCCCCGGTTCACCGTGTCGCAGCACATCACCGGAATGACGTTGGGATCCTGCTTCGGCTCGTATTTCCACAGGATCTTGCCGTCATGGTCCAGGTCGAGCGCGAATACGGTGTTGGGGAACGGCGCATGCACATACATGACGTTGCCGATCACCAGCGGTGCGCCCTCGTGGCCGCGAAGCACGCCCGTGGAGAAGGTCCACGCCACCTGCAGCTTGCCGACATTCTGCGCCGTGATCTGATCGAGCGTGGAGTAGCGCTGATTGTCGTAGGTCATCGTCGGCATCACCACGTCGGCCGCATTCGCCTGCATCTTGAGCAGGTCTCCGGATTGCGCCGTGGCAGTGGCGATTGCCAGTTGAGACGATAGAAGTGTGCCTGCCGTGAGCCAAAACCCCGCCGACGCACGTCGCATTGGTTCCTCCCGCGTTGCGCTCGTTTGCGGTGGGAGGCCCGACGGCCTGCCCACCCAAGGCGTCCAGTTCGCTTGGGAAGAGGCTTCTCCGGCAACGTATGCGAGCAGGCAGGTCTCGTTTGTTCGTTATCGTAAGAACGCACGTCCGCGAACTCGCCAACGGACGCCCGCCCTCCCAACTGCGAGCATCCGTCGAAGCCGGAACCTACGGTAACCATATGCCATACGGTGAGGCCGGCAAATCACGGGATCGCGAACATGTCAGCCACCTTCGCCCGGACAGTCACTCATGTTCTGGCTGGGTTCATGCTGTTGCTGAGCACCGGCACGGGCGGGGCGGCGATGGCGGAGGGCACGCCTCTTGCCGTGCAGCAGGTCGCGGACGGCGATTACGTGCATTTCGGACAGGTCGCGCTGACGACGCCCGACAACGCAGGCGACATCGCCAATCTGGGGATCATCGTCGGGCGGGACGCCGTCGCCCTGGTCGACACCGGCGGCAGTGTCAGCGTTGGGCAGCGTCTCCTTCTGGCCGTCCACGGCATTACCGACAAGCCGGTCCGCTACGTGATCAACACGCACGAGCATCCGGATCATGTATTCGGCAACGCGACCATGCCATCCGGCGTGACATTCGTCGGACACCGTAATCTGCCGGCGGAACTGGCCAGGCGCGGAGCCTATTATCTACGCTCTTATCGCGATCAGCTTGGCGAGACCGCCATTGCCGCCGTCAGGATCATTCCACCCACTCTGCTGGTGGACACTGACACCACGCTGGATCTCGGCGACAGGAAACTCCGGCTCACCGCTTGGTCACCGGCCGCTCACACGGACTGCGATCTCACGATATTGGACGAGATGACAGGTGTGCTGTTCGCCGGGGATCTCGTTTTCCTGCAGCACGTGCCGGTCGTGGATGGCAGTCTCACGGGCTGGCTCGCACTCATGCCGCGCCTGGCGCAAGCGCCTGCCAAAATCGTGGTGCCTGGGCATGGTCGGGCGGTAGCGCCGTGGCCCCAGGCACTCGAGGACGAGCGCCGCTATCTTACGGTGCTGGCGCAGGATACGCGCCGCCTCATCGCGGCGGGAACACCGCTCGCACGTGCCGTGGCCGATATCGGGATCTCGGAGCGAGACCGGTGGCAGCTTTTCGACGACTACAACGCGCGCAATGCGACCGCGGCGTTCAGCGAGCTGGAATGGCAGTAGCACCGTCGCGCGGGATGCGCCCGCGATACACGTACGCGGTCGCTGGGTGCGATGACTCCTGGCCGGCAAGCAACTGCATCCAATCGTGATGCGGGGACAGTTCGCACGCCGGATCCGTCGCCGCCGCGTCTCCCACGATCGCCATCGCCTGGCAGCGGCACCCGCCATGGTCGATTTCGCGCATCTCGCAGGACCGGCACGGCTCGGGCATCCACCCGGTTCCGCGAAATGCCTGGAATGCCGGAGAATCGCTCCAGATCTCCGCCAGCGGCCGGTCGCGAACCGACCAGAATCGCAGGCCGGGAATGGTCTCGGCGGCGTGGCACGGCAGCACCCGACCGGAGGGCGTGACGTTCAGCGAGCGGTGTCCCCAGCCGCCCATACAGGCCTTCGGCCGGCGTGCGTAGTAGTCGGGCACGACCAGATCGATCACGATGCGTCCCTGATACCGCGAACGAATTTGCGCTACCTCCTGCATCGCGCGCCCGACTTGATCGCGTGTGGGCATCAACGCCTGCCGGTTGCGCAACGCCCAGCCGTAATATTGCGCGTGGGCGATCTCCACGCGCCCGGCGCCGAGCGACGCGGCCATTTCTACCAGCGCGGCGATGCTGCCGATGTTGGCGCGGTGGATCACCGTATTGACGGTGAGGGCCAGGCCAAGCTCGACGACCGATTTCGCGAAGACGAGCTTGCGCTCGTGTGCGCCGGAATAGCCGGCGATGTGATCCGCACCGTCAGCCTGTACGTCCTGGAGTGATAGCTGCACGTGGTCCAGGCCCACCTGCATGAGCCGGGCGAGGCGCGGCAGGTCGAGGCCGATCGCGGAGGTTATCAGATTGGTGTAGAGCCCGGCCTCGCGTGCAGAGGCGACGATCTCGACCAGGTCGCGGCGGGATGCCGGCTCGCCACCGGACAGGTGGATTTGCAGGACGCCCATCGCAGCCGCCTCGCGGAATACCCGGGCCCAGGTCGCGGCATCCAACTCCCCGGCGCGCTCCTCGAGTTCGAGCGGGTTCGAGCAGTACGGGCAGGCGAGGGGACAACGATGCGTCAACTCGGCAAGCAGTCCGAGCGGTGCAGGAACCTGTGGTCTGGCGTCAGATATGCTCAAGCCAGCATCCGCTTCGTCGCGAGTTCGGCCAGCATGTCGTTGACATCGCCCTCGATCTCCGCGCGGTCGGCGGTATAGAGCGCGGTCAGTTCATCGACGATCTGCCCGACGGTTCGGCTGCCGTCGCAGCGGCGCAGGATTTCGCTCGCCGGACCTTCGGTTTCGATCACCCGCTCGGGACCCAGCAGCACCCATGCGTTGCGCGTCGTGTCGAAATGCAGGCGCACGCCGGGGGCGAGGCGCGGGCGTTCCGGCAGCACCGGCGCGCGGGCATCAGGCATCGGAACTCTTCGGCACGAAGGCACCGGGCGGGATCAGCCCTGGCGTGACATATGAATAGTGCAGCGCATCCAGCATGCACCACAGCACGTCGCACTTGAACGCCAGCGTGTCGACCACTGCCTGGTGCTGCTCCGGTGTGTGCGCATGCTGCTTCACCCATTCGAGGGCGAAGTTCGCATCGCGCTCGGCCTGCGGCGGGCGTTTGTCGAAATAGGACATGATCTCCGGCGTGATGAAGTCATAGTGCGCCAGCATCCCCGACATCCGCTCGGTGATGATCTGCGGCGAGGCCAACTCGGTCAGGCACGAGGCGACCGCTTCCAGCAGGCTGCGCTCGCGCACGAGATGCACGTAGGCCTGCACAGCAAAGCGCGTGGCCGGCAGCAGCAGGCGGGTCGAGGTCACAGCTTCGCGATCAAGGCCCAGGCCATCGGTCAGCTTGAGCCAGCGCTCGATGCCGCCCGGCCGGCCTTCGTCGCCATCATGGTCTTCCAGCCGCTTGCGCCATTCCCGCCGCAGCCCGTCATCCTCACAGCGGCCGATCAGAGACGCGTCCTTCAGCGGTACCATCGCCTGGTAGTAATAGCGATTGAGCGCCCACGCCTGGACCTGAACCTTGCTGCACTGGCCGCTGTGCAGCATGCGATGAAACGGATGCAGGTTGTGGTAGCGTTTCTCCAACAGGTCGCGCAGGCGGGCTTCGAGGCCCGACGGGGTCAACGCATCATTCAAAGCCGCACCTCCATGCCGTCATAGGCGACCTCGAAACCGGCCGCCTCGACCTGCCGCCGTTCGGGAGAGTCCACAATCAGGATCGGATTGCTGTTGTTGATATGGAGCAGGATGCGGCGGCACGGCAGGTCCGCGAGGCCGTCCAGCGTTCCGCCCGGACCGCTCACCGGGACGTGCCCCATTCGGCGGCCGGTCTTTTGCCCGAGCCCGGCGACGATCATCTCATCGTCGGTGAACAAGGTCCCGTCGAAGAACACCAGATCGGCCGCGCCAAGCCGGCGACGCACGGTATTGGTGATCTCGGCGCAGGCGGGGGCGACGATCAAACTGCGGCCATTCGCTTCAAGCAGGGCCGCATAAGTCGGGCCGGGCTCCGGTGCGCGCGCGTCCGCGTCCTCGAGATAGAGCGGCACCTTTCCTGGCATCGCCAGCAGCGTGAGGGTGAGACCGCCGACGCATCTCACCGGCTCCAGCGGCACGATTGCTTCCCGCCGCACCAGCGACGGATCGAGCACATTGAAGATGCGGTTCTCCTGTAACAGCTCCAGCAATGGCGCCGGCGCATATACGGTGAGTGCCTGGCGTTCACGCAGTACCAGCAGGCCGGCCAGTGCATCCACGTCGCCGCCGATCAGCACGACGGCCGCAATCGGCGAGTCTCGGGGACCGGCTCGCGGCCACAGGCGCGGCGTCTGCAATATCTGCTGGCGCAGATCCGGCGAAGCGCCGACCACGATCCACTCGGTTTCGTTGCCGGTCACCGCGACGCTGGCTTGTGTCGCTGGACGAACCCGTGGGTCGCCTGCTCTCGCAAGCGCACACACTCGGCATCCGCAATTCCATTGCGGGAACCCGCCGCCTGCCCCCGAACCGAGAACCAGGGCGGTGAGCCCGGTTGCTCGGTCAGGCATTCGTGATGAAGCCGTCGTGCGTGGCTACATTTTTCCGGCGAAGTAGCCGTTGATCTCCATGCCGATGCAGATTTCACGCAGCTTCGGGCGTGTCCAGCTCATGGGAAGTCTCCTCGCTTCTTTTTGGTCACAGAGAGACCTGTCGCCGACAGCGCGTCAGCCGCTCTGCCAGCCGGTGGACGCTAACAGGTCGCAGTGGTTGCGTCCAGGACCACACTTGCAATTGGGACGGCCTGGGCGTGACTATGTCCCGCGACGCGGCATTCGGATGAGCCGTTCCATAGAGCGCCGTGCCGCCTGGGGGTGACCATGCGGACGCTCAAAATCGACCTGCCCTTGCGCCGTCGAGTACTGTTGGCGGCCGCTGCGACGGCAGCGGCCGGGCGAATGGCGCGTGCTCAGGCACCGGCGCAGCAGGATCCCTGGCCATCGCTGGCCGCGCAGATATTCGACGGCCGTCCCGTGGCGGACGGCAGCGCAATCCTGGCGGTCGACGCACCCTACCGCGCGGAGGACGCGGCTCTGGTGCCGGTCGACATACGCAGCCTGCTGTTGCCCGGAGACGCCCGCCTGATCCGCGGTATCACACTTGTGATCGACGAAAATCCCTCGCCGCTGGCGGCGGTGTTCACGCTTGGCGCATCGAGCGCCACGCGCTCGCTGTCCACACGGGTGCGCGTCGACTCTTATACCAACGTCCATGCGGTGGCGGAGTTGAGCGACGGCCAACTCTACGCGGCCGAGCGGTTCGTCAAAGCCGCCGGCGGCTGTTCGGCGCCCGCGGCGAAGCCGGAGGCGGATGCCGTCCCGCCGGGCACAATGCGTTTTCGTCAGTTCCCGCCCGCGTCCGGCGTCGCCACGGACAGGAGCGAGGCGCAGCTCCTGATCCGCCACCCGAACTATTCAGGCATGCAGATGGATCAGGTCACCCGTCTCTACGTGCCGGCGCAATTCGTGAAGTCGGTACGGATCCGGCAGGGCCAGGATCTGTTGCTCTCTATCGAGGGCGGCATTTCGCTTTCCGAGAATCCGAGCTTCCGTTTCGACTACCGCTCCAATGGTGCGGGAAGCTTCAGCGTCGAGATGGAAGACAGTGACGGTAGGTCGTTCCGCCAGGAGTGGCCGGCGACGGCTACCTGACGACCGGTCTCAGAAGCAGCGGACCTCGGCCTCCGCCTCTGCCTCTTCCAGGTCCCGCACGATCGCGTTGGTAGGCGCGCTGCGGAACTCCTGGCCGAGGTAGCCGCCGGCGGACCGGCGCATGCGCAGCACTGTCTCCGCGCGCTCGTACTTGTCGTAGGGCAGAACGGAGGCGATCACGTCGATCGCGCACGAACACCGTTGCAATGCCTCCTGTGTGCTGCCGTTCGTGGCCATGCAGGCGAACACGTATTCGGCGCGGGCAGCCGTGGCGTAGTCGCTGCCATCGGCGGCCTGGCTTGCGGCCGCGAACGGCGGACCGCACAATGCCAGCAGCACGCCACAACTGCGGAGGATGGTTGCCATTGCAGCGGAGCGAGGTGTCACCATGCCGCGCAATTATCGCACCCCGGCTTGCCACCGTGCAAAACTCGCTCAAGCCATCGGCCTGGGCCTGGCAGTCGCGGTGATCGGTGCGGCGCAGGGGGAAGAGCGCCGCGGCACTCGGTTCTGGAATCTGACCGGCGAGACGATCACGCACCTCAGCATGGCTCCCACAGGCACCGCTGACTGGGGCCCCGATCAGTGCCGGAACGACCCGGATGGCAGTGTGGATTTCGATGAGAGGCTGCGGATAACCAACGTCGCCACCGGGCGCTATGATGTCAGGCTTACCGGCAAGACGGGCCAGAGCTGCATCGTGACCGGTGTCGAGGTCAAGGCGGGCGCCGTGTTCGCCATCGACAAGGAGGCCTTGGCGCACTGCCATGGGCGATGAGGGGAGGATACATGATGCTGACGCGTCGCGCGCTTATGGCCTCGGGAGCGGCCGCCGCCATTGGCCCGGTCACCACAGGCAGAGCCAACGCCGCCACACCCCCCAATACCATCGTCATAGCGATGCAGATCGATGACATCATTTCCTTCGATCCGGCGCAGGCATACGAGTTCGCGGATATCGAGGCGGGCGCCAACATCTATCGCAAGCTTGTCACACCCGATCTCGAGCATCTCAGCACGATGGGTCCCGACCTTGCCGAACGCTGGGACATTTCCTCGGACGGCAAGACATTCACCTTCCACCTGACCGGTAATGCGCTCTTCCCATCGGGCAAGGCGGCAACCGCGGCGGACGCGGAGTTTTCCCTGCGTCGCGCCGTGACGCTCAATCTGACGCCCGGCTTCATCCTGACCCAGTTCGGCTTCACCAAGGACAATGCCGCACAACTGATCCGCGCAACCGACACGCACACGCTGGTGATGGAGCTGCCCAAGCCGGCGGCGACAAGTTTCGTGCTCTACTGCCTCTCCGCCAATGTCGGCGGCATCGTCGAGAAGGAGACGGTGCTGGCGCATCAGGAAAAGGACGACCTGGGCAACAAATGGCTCACCGGCAATTCCGCCGGCAACGGTCCTTATCAACTCAGCTCCTGGCAGGCGGACGATCACGTCATCCTCGATGCCAATCCGCACGCCGCCGCGGCACCTGCCAGCAAGCGGATCTTCATCCGTCACGTGAAGGAAGGATCGGAGCAGCTTTTATTGCTCAGGCGGGGCGACATCGATATCGCCCGGAACCTGGACAGTGATCAGATCAAGTCCATCACCAGCGACCCGGGTCTGCAAAGGATCACCAGCCCGACGACGAACCAGATGTACGTCGCGGGCAATGAGGGGTACGCACCCTTCGCCAAGGCTGAGGTGCGCGAGGCGTTGAAATGGGCGATCGACTACGACGGCATCCAGAATCATATCGTGCCGGCGACATACATCGTGAACCAGGGTGTGCAGCCCACCACGATGCTGGGGGCAGTGAACACCAATCCGTTCAAGAAAGATCCAGCCAAGGCAAAGCAACTGCTGGCCAAGGCCGGCTACGCCAATGGCTTCGACGCGACGCTCGATCACTTTTCCGAGCACCCGTATTCCGACATCGCCGCGGTGCTTCAGGCGGACCTGGCGGGCGTCGGGATCAAGGTTTCACTGCTGCCGGGGACGCGCAAGCAGGTCCTCACCAAGATGCGGGCCCGTCAGCATCAGTTGCTCATGAACGAATGGTTCCCCGACTACTTCGATCCGAATTCCAATGCGCAGGCGTTCTGCGCCAACCCGGATGACTCGGACAACAGCAAGCTGAAGATCATCGCCTGGCGCAATCACTTCGCCAACAAGGAACTGACCGACGAGGTCGACCAGGCAGCGCAGGAACTCGATACGCAGAAGCGTGTCGCGCTGTACAACAAGATGCAGCAGCAGTTCTGGGACGACTCGCCGATTGCGTTCATGCTGCAACAGAACGCCGTCGCGGTGGCGCGCAAGGATGTCGCTGGTTTTCACCTCGGGCCGCAGTCGGACTTCGTCCGCTACGGGAAGACCAGGAAAAGCTGAACCCGTCGGACCGCCGCCCGGACGACCTATTCCTCCGGCTCGGTGGTGAACAACAGCGGATAGCCGAGTTTCCGGCCGGCATCGGTCGCGTTTGTCGCCCTCGCCTCTGCCACATCCTTGGTGTAGACGGCGACGACACAGGCGCCGCGCCGGTGCGCGGTCATCATCACGCGCAGCGCCTGATCCTCGCTCATGCGAAACTCCGCCTTCAGAACCATGACGACAAACTCGCGGGGCGTGTAGTCATCGTTGACCAGGATCACCTTGTGAAGACGGGGACGTTCGGTCTTTATCTGTGTCTTGGTCGTTGGCTTGATGACGATGTCACTCATGCGATGCTGCTCCCAATCGAGCCTGGGCGCTGTCGGGTACGTCTCGCTCCGATGTCCGCTCGGCCGTTACTATAGAGGACGCCTCCCCGCCTGACCACTACAGCATCCCAAGCAGCGTCCATATCTTATGAAGATCTTCGACAACCGTGGGCATTCGCCATGGCGTGTATTCGAACTCCGCAATAAGCTTCAGCACTGTTTCGAGCCTCGCCGCGGGCACGTTCCCGGCAATGAACTCAGCTTCCAAAGATCGCATCTCGACCGCGAGATCGTGCAGCTCCTGGTTCAGCTCCTGATGTGCGAGCAGCGCCCGGCCGATGCTGCCGACCGTGTGT
This sequence comes from Acetobacteraceae bacterium, assembly GCA_025452005.1. Lineage (GTDB taxonomy): Bacteria > Pseudomonadota > Alphaproteobacteria > Acetobacterales > Acetobacteraceae > JAMXLO01. The sequence continues at coordinate 21,406 of JANWJK010000003.1, forward strand.
ATGACCTCTCTGAGCGTGCCGTGATGCGCCATCGCTGCGACAACGCAGCAGTCTGGTCGGCGCGCCGCTAAGCCATCGTCAGCACCATCCGGAAGCGCGCGTCGCCCCGCATCATCCGCGTATAGGCTTCCGGTGCGCGCGCGAGCGGCATTGTCTCGATCATCGGCCGCACGCCCGATAATACGCTGAACGCGAGCGTGTCCTGCGAGTCGATGGACGCGCCGGCGGCGTGACCCACGATGCTCCGGCTCGCACCGATCAGTTGCAGCGGCGAGACCTGGATCGGTTCGGCGTCCGCACCCACCACAATGAGGCGGCCGCGCACAGCGAGCCCGTCGATCGTGGCCGTCATCGCCTTGGCGCTGCTGGCGGTCGCCAGCACGGCCCGCGCGCCACCCAGGCGGTTGAGTGCCGCTGCCACATCCTCGATCGCACCGTCGATGTAGTGATGCGCGCCAAGCCTGCGGGCGAGTTCCGCCTTGTCGGCGCCGCGGGCGATCGCGACAGTGCGGAAGCCGAGCTTGTTGGCGAACTGCACCCCGAGATGACCAAGGCCGCCGATGCCCAGGATCGCAACCACGTCGCCGGGCATCGCCCCGCTGTGGCGGAGCGCATTGAAGGTCGTGACTCCGGCGCAGAGCAGCGGCGCAGCTTCGGCGGCGGCGCACTCGTCTGGTATCGCGGCAAGCGCGTCGGCAGGAGCCACCATCGCCTCGGCGTAGCCGCCGTCGTACGAAATGCCGGGGATGCGCAGATTGCGGCAGTCGATCAGCCAGCCGCGCCGGCACGGATCGCAATGTCCGCAATGCCCGCCGAACCAGCCGACGCCGACGCGCTGTCCGATGCGCCAGCCGGCCACGCCGGCGCCGAGAGCGTCGATCACGCCGGCGATCTCGTGGCCCGGGATGCGCGGGAAGGCAAGGCCGGGCCACTGCCCTTCGACGGTGAAGCTGTCACTGTGGCACACGCCGCAGGCCTCGACGCGGACGCGGACCTCGCCCCGCGACGGTTCCGGCACGTCGCGCTCGACACGTTCGAGCTCACCTGCCCGCGTCACCTGCATCGCCTGCATCTTCGCCATCGCCGTCTCCTTCTTCCCGGGCGCGGATGGAACCATTTGTCAAAAATCGCAGGCCAGGCCGCAAGGCCAAACTGGACCCGGGTCTTCACATATCGGCGCTTTGTCATGACGCCCCGAGCTACGCTGGGAGAGGCTTCGGCCTGATCGCCTGGGCGGCGGTCATTGTGGTTGGTAATCTGGGATGATCCGCGTCCTGGAGGCTCCATGCCCGACCGTTACGCCCGCTATACGCGCCTGCACTTCGACCGGCCGCATCCGCACGTGCTGCGCATCGTCATGGGCATGGGACAGGAACGTCCCAACCCGGTCGATGCGGTCATGCACGCCGAACTGGGCGAGATCTGGCGCGACGTCGACGCCGATCCCGAGGTGAACTCCGTCATCATCACCGGCGCCGGCCGCGCCTTTTCGGCCGGCGGCGACTTCGCGATGATCGAACAGGTGATCGCCGATTTCGATACCCGTGCGCGGGTCTGGAAGGAGGCGCGCGACCTCGTCTACAACATCATCAACTGCTCCAAGCCGGTGGTGAGCGCGATGCGCGGTCCGGCGGTCGGTGCTGGCCTGGTGTGCGGGCTGCTCGCCGATGTGTCGATCGCCACCAAGGACGCGCGGATCATCGATGGCCACACACGGCTCGGCGTCGCGGCGGGCGATCATTCGGTGATCGTCTGGCCGCTGCTCTGCGGGCTGGCGAAGGCCAAATACTACCTGCTGCTGTGCGACGCGGTATCGGGCGCCGAGGCCGAGCGCATCGGCCTGGTGTCGCTCGCGGTGGACGACGCCGAGCTGGATGCCAAAGCGCTGGAGATCGCGGTGCGGCTGGCCGAGGGAGCGCAGACCGCGATCCGCTGGACCAAGTATGCGCTCAACAACTGGCTGCGGCTGGCCGGTCCGTCGTTCGACGCATCGCTCGCACTGGAGTTCATGGGCTTCACCGGGCCTGAGGCGAAGGAAGGACTGGCCTCGCACAAGGAGAAGCGCCGGCCGGCGTTTCCCGACCGCAGCACCCTATAGGAAGCCGATCGACAGCCAGGGGAACGCGACGACAATTGCCAGTGCCACTGCCAGCCCTGCCAGGTACGGCCACATCCGGCCCAGCGCATCGTCCGGGGACACTCGACCGATCGCGCACGCACCGTAGAAGCCCACGCCGAACGGCGGCGCGAACAGGCCGATGATCACCAGTGCGTAGTGCACCTCGTGCACGCCCCATAGCCGCCGGGCCGGCGCGATGAACTCGATCGGCTGGACCAGGCAGGTCATCAACATTCCGCTGCGGCCGATCGCGCATTCGACGATGGACCTGAGCCTCAGACTGGAGACTCAGTCGAACCTGACGAAGGATCATCAAGCGGCGATGCGGGCGTACGCGGCGATGCGGCGGCAGGATTTTTCTGGCGGATAGGCCCTCGCTCACCTGAATCGGCCATTATGACAGGCCGACGCGTCGGGGACAGAGGGGTTGGTTTGGCAAGGTATTTGCCCACAACATGCGGGCGGAAGCCGCCAGGGATGGCCGCACTGTTACGATTGACGTAAATCATAAATGCAGATACCTCGTGACAATACAGAGCTACGGCGACAAGCGGACGGCTAGATTTGCGCGCGGCGAGCGAGTCAAGCTATTGGAGGCGTTCCGCCGACAGGCCGAGAAAACATTGGATCGGCTGGATGCGGCGGTGATCCTGGGAGATGTTGCCAGGTTTCCGGGACACCGGTTCGAGAAACTGAAGGGCGCCAGGGGCGACACCTACAGTATCCGGATCAACGATCAGTGGCGGGTCTGCTTCAAATGGCCAGCAGGAGCGGCCGGGCCCGAGGATGTGACGATAGAAGACTATCATTGAGGCTCATCATGGCACGCAGCGCGATTCACCCCGGCGAGCACCTGGCGGATGCCATCGTGGCGTTGGGTGTCACAGCGGCGCAACTGGCGCGCGACATTGGCGTGCCGCCAAACCGCATCACCGGGATCCTGCACGGATTGCGTGGCGTCAGCGCGGATACGGCGCTCCGGCTGGGACGCTATCTCGGCACCAGTGCGGCGTTCTGGCTTAACTTGCAACAGATCTACGACTTACGGCGGGCAGAACTGGAACTCGGCGACGGTCTCTCGCGGATACGGCCGCGTGCTGAAGCGATGACGCCAAAGACGAGCCCGCAAGTGCGGCGCCGCACGGGGTCCAGAGGACGCGCCGTCGCCTGAACTACTGTTGTTATAGGAAGCCGATCGACAGCCAGGGGAACGCGACGACAATCGCCAGTGCCACTGCCAGCCCTGCCAGGTACGGCCACATCCGGCCCAGCGCATCGTCCGGGGACACTCGACCGATCGCGCACGCACCGTAGAAGCCCACGCCGAACGGCGGCGCGAACAGGCCGATGCCCATCGCCAGGATGATCACCAGCGCGTAGTGCACCTCGTGCACGCCCATCGCCTTGGCCACCGGGAACAGCAGCGGGCCGAACAACACGATGGCGGGTATCCCCTCGAGCACGCTGCCGAGGATCACGAACGCCACCGCAGTGATGGCGAGGAAGCCGCCTGTGCCGCCCGGGACCGCCGCCATGGCGGCGACCAGCCATTGCGAGAAGCCGGACTGGGTCAGCGCCCACGCCATTGCCGTGGCAGTGCCGATGATCAGCATCACCGCGCCGGTGAGCGACAGCGTATCGATCAGCAACGGATAGATGCGCCGCCAGTCGAACTGCCGGTAAACCAGCAGCCCGAGCGCCGCGGTGTACACCACGCCGACGGTGGAGACCTCGGTCGCGGTGGCCACGCCGTCGATCACCGCGGCGCGGATCACGAACGGCAGCGTCAGGCCAGGAATGGCAATGACGAAGGTGCGCAGCATCAGCGACACCGGCGCTCGTTCGCCGCCGCCGATGTCCATGTGGCGCGAGCGGTACCAACTCACCACCACCAGCGCGATCGCCGCCACCGCCGCCGGCAGCAGCCCGCCGGTGAACAGCGCGGTGATCGACACGTTGGTCACCGATCCGATGGTGATCAGCACCAGGCTCGGCGGAATGGTCTCCGACATCGCGCTGGAACTTGCCAGCAGCGCCGCAAGCTCGCCGGGATGGGAGCCGCGACGGCGCATCTCGGGGAACAGCACCGGCGCCACCGCCGCCATGTCCGCCGCCTTTGAGCCGGAGATGCCGGAGACCAGGTACATCGCACCCAGCAAAACGTAGGACAGGCCGCCGCGCACGTGGCCCACCAGTGCGGCGAGGAACGCCACCATCACGCGCGCGATGCCGGTCATCTCCATCAGCAGGCCGAGGAACACGAACATTGGCACCGAGAGCAGCAGCAGGTTCGACATGCCCTCGTCCATCCGGTTGACCACGACGGAGAGCGGCATGGCGCTGGTAAGGCCGAGATAGGACAGGGTGGCGATACCGAAGGCAAAGGCGATCGGCACACCGATGCCGACGCAGGCGGCGACGATGACCACGAAGAACACAATCAGGCTGCCGAAGCCCATCGCGAGCAGCACCGGCTGGCCGATCCACAGCAGTGCCGCGATCCCGCCCACGGTGAGCAGCGCCAGGCCGAAGCTGCGCAGCGTCGTCGTCTCGAGCAGCCGCAGCAACGCGATGGTGGCGGCGAGCCCGCTGCCGACCAGGATCGCGACGACGCGCCAGCCGTCGGAGATCTGTAGCGAGATCAGCTCGACGAAGCGTTGCTGTTCGAGGTACTGCGCGGCGGGCAGCAGGATCTCCAGCACGAACGCGATCACCACCAGCGAGGCGACAGCGGCAAACCAGCGCGCCCAGTGTTCCGGCACCCAGTTGGCCAGCGTGGTCAGCCGCATGTGGCCGTCGCCGCGCAGCGCGACCACCATGCCGAGCATCGACAGCCAGAGGAACAGGAAGTTGGCGAGTTCGTCGGTCCAGAAGATTGGACTGTCGAACACGTAGCGGGAGACCACGCCGCAGAACAGAATGATGACCTCCGCCATCACTAGCGCGGCACCGACCGCTTCGCACACCGTGCCGATGGCGCGATCCAGCCACAGAGCGCCGTGCCGCAGCCCGTACCACCCCGGCGCGGTCGGCCGCGCGACCGCCGAGGCGTAGTCCGGTGCGGGGAGACTCATGCCGTCAGCGGGCCGACGTATTTCTCAAGCAGCGCCCAGGCCTTGTCGCCGGCGGTCTTCTTCATGTCGGGATAGAAGCCGTTCTTCGCCAGCACGTCGCGGAACGGTTTCGTGTCGGGTGCGTTGAACGTCAGCCCCTTGGCGGTCAGGTTCTGCTGTTCCGTCGTCGTCATCTTCACGAAGTCCTGGCGCTCGGCCAGCGCCCCGGCATTGAAGTCGCGCTGGCAGATCTCCTGCAGATCCGGCGGCAGCTTCTTCCATGCGGCGACGTTGAACGAGGTGTGGAACCCGGACCAGACATGATTGGTGAGGCTGCAGTATTTCTGCACCTCGTACAGCTTGGCGGTGTCGATCAGCACCAGCGGGTTCTCCTGGCCATCGACGATGCCGGTCTGCAACGCGCTGTACACCTCGTTGAAGTTGATCGCGGTCGGCGAGGCGCCGAGATGGCGGAACAGCGAGATCAGGTACGGCGCGACCGGCAGGCGGATCTTGAAGCCGCGCAGGTCATCGGGGCTGGTGATCGGCTTGGTGCGCGTGGTGATCTGGCGGAAGCCGTGGTCGTAGCCCTTGTCCAGGCAATAGAACCCGATCTGCTCGGCCGCAGCGCGCAGCATGTTGCCCAGATCGCCATCCATCGCCGCCCAGACGTGGTCGTAATCTGGGAAGGCGAAGCCGACGCCGGTGATGCCGCAGGCCGGATTGCGTGGCGCCAGCAGATCGACCGGCAGAAGGTACATCTCCAGCGCACCGGAAATGGCCTGCGAGATCATTGCCGTGTCGCCGCCAAGCACGCTGTTGGGATACAGCGTGATCTCCAGCCGCCCGTTGCTGTCCTGCTTGATCTTGTTCGCCGCCTCCTGCGCCCGCGCCATCGCCGGGTGCTCCATCGGCGACGAGGCGCCGAACTTGTAGCTGAACTCCGCGGCATTGGCCGGCCAGTGCAGGATGGTGGCGGCGCTCACGCCGGCCGCTCCTGTCAGCACGCGCCGGCGCGACAACCTGTTGCGCTGCATCTGTATCCCCTCCCGTTTTGTCAAGCGTGCCGGCACGGGAGCGGGCAAGTCAAGGCGGCGCCGTTCTGGTTGTCCTGTCATTGCGAGGAGCGCAGCGACGCGACAATCTCCTTGGGGATTGACTGGTTGCGTAGGCCGCAGGCTTCCGGCTGCGCGCGGTTCAGATCCCTACATTGCCTGAACGACGCCGCGCCGCCAGGAGCTTGTTGGACTCGAAGAACCGCTCCACCGCGGCAGCGTGCATGGCGCGCGCACCGGCATCGAAGTCGCCTGCCGGCCGCGGCTCGGGATCGAAATGCCCGTAATCGTCGCGGCCGCGTACCAGCGCGGCGGTCACCCGCACGTCGTTGACCAGGCGGCAATGCGGCGGGATGTAGCTGACGCCGATGCCGATGCGGCGCTTCTCGGAGCGGTTCGGCTCGGACGAATGCACGATGTGCGTGTGGTGCAGCGATATCTGTCCGGCCATGAGCGGCATCATCGCATACTTCGTGTAGTCCAGCTTGTGCTCGATGGTCTGACCGCGCGACAGCAGGTTGCCGGGCGAGAACGTATCCTTGTGCGGACGCTGGCCGATCACGTGGCTGCCCGGGATGATCTTGACGCAGCCCATCTCCGGTGTCGCGTCGGTGAGTGCGATCCAGGCGGTGACCTGCTCGGCCGGCTCCAATCCGAAATACGTGCCGTCCTGATGCCATGACACGTGCGACGGCTCGTTCGGCTCCTTGAGCCATGAGGTCAGGTGGTAGATCAGGATGTTCGGGCCGATGATGCTTTCCACCGCGTCTAGCACCTTCGGATGACGCACGAGTTCGTCCATCCAGGTGAACAGTAA
>JANWJK010000004.1 GCA_025452005.1 Acetobacteraceae bacterium
CATCGGACAGTTCGTGCGACGGTTGTCCGCCGAAGCCTGCGCCAAATTCTTCACACATGCAGGATATGCTGCAACATGACCGGAATCCGCTCTAGTAGCGTAGCGCTGCCCTCACTGCGGACAGTTGGTACCCGGAGGTCGCCTGCGGGCCCTGCCGCGCAGACGTTCGGGCCGGCGAGGATAAAACGCCGGCCCTTCCGACATGCCACAGGCGCGTCGTCACGCGATTCGGATGTGTCGCGTTATCTGTCCGTTGCTCTCCCAATAGGTCTTCTTGTTAGCGATCAGGGGATCATCCATAGCTGGCTGAATGTTGCCCGCTGAATCGATCGCCCGTGAGGTAATCGTGTGCTCGCCCGACGTCGGTGACCAGTCCAGGCTCCAAGTACGCCATGCGAACTTGCCTTCGCTCTGTCCCAACGTCGCCTTCGTCCAGATGCCGTCGTCAATCTTGACCTCGACCGCCGCTACGGGCCGAGGGCCCCAGGCCATACCATCGATCTGGTAGCGCCTGTCACGTTGCATGACCCGCGCGGGCGCCGACTTCAGCAGCATGCGACCGACCGAGGTTTCCGCCATGATCGTTTTGCCGTCGCGTTGCTCCTCACGAATCGTGACGTAATCACGGCCCATGAAGCGACCCAGGAACCGGTTATCGCGCACCTCGATGCGGGTGAGCCACTTGACATTGGCCACGCCATACCAGCCGGGCACGATCAGACGGCAGGGGAACCCATTGGCTACCGGCAATGGCGCTCCATTCATCTCGTAGCACAGCAGGTTGGCAGGGTTCATCGCATCGGCAACCGGCATGCTGCGCGCGAAGTTGCTGGTGTATTTGAACTCAAGCGGGGTATCCTTGCGTACCGTCTCCTCACCGCTATCCGCTCCAAAGAATACCACTTCGACAGCGTCGCTCTTGATGCCTGCATTCCTGAGCACTTCTGCCAGTGGAGTACCACCCCATCGTGCATTGCCGATCGCGCTTTGCAGGAACGGCAGCCCGTTGTTGCCTGAGCATTCCAGGGTGAAGGTGACCTGTTCGCGTGGCAACGCCCTCAACTGGTCCAGCGTCAGCGTGCTGGGATGGTCGACCAGTCCTGACACACCGAGACGCCATGTCTTGTCGTCGATCTGCGGCCGGTTGTAGTGGGCGATGGAGAAGAACTTGTCATTGGGCGTGATCCAGGACTCCAGGTCCTCCCAGCGCGCCAGTCCCTTCGCCACATTCTCCAGCGGCGGCGGCACTGACGGGGGCTGGTCACTCCACGGGATGAGCTTCCCGCCTGTTGCGCCGGATTGGGCGAGCGCTCGGTCGGCGAGAAGAGCGATGCCCGCCAGGGTGCCGCTTCGTAGAAGCTCACGGCGCTGCATCTGTTTCCTCCTTTTTTAAGCGTCGATAGTGGCCGCGAAGTCAGCCAGCGCACGCCTTCGACATATGGCTGAGGCGCCGGCGTCATAGTGATCCTGGCAGGCGCTGGATCAGCAGGGAGGCAGCATGCACCACAAGGAGACGTCGCGTTGGTGATAGAGATCGGGTGTCTTGCCGTTGGCAGCCAGATCGTTGGCAGGCGTCTGCCTCTCGCTGAGCCGCCAAGCGCGCAGCGCAGCCATGAGCCAAGCGATCGGGTAAGTGACTGCGGCCACGACTGGTGCTCCTCTCAGGTCGGATGCGGCCCGCAGATAGGTTGGTTTGGATGCTCCTACAAAGGATGCTTTTTCAGTCAGCACATGAGCAGGACTATTGCATCCCACGCCCGCCTCGCAGCGGGTGAGTCAATGGCGGGCTTTGATCACGCCGCCGCTGCACCGCGTCGGAACCGGGTGCGTCCTGAACCGCTACGCGAATGCCGCCAGAAGCGTGGTGTCGAACAGCGGCAGGGTGGCGACGTGACGGTCCGTCCTGATCGGCTCCAACATCCGCGCACGCAGGTCCGCGGGAATGCCCGCGCCTACGTCCAGCGAATCGAGCCTGCCGGGCGTGCCAGCCTTGAACCGCCGCCATAGCGCGTCCACCAGACAGGCGGCGAGATACCCGACCGGCTCCGTGAGCTTGTCGTACAGGACCAGCGAGCTCGCGGGCAGCGATCCGCTGAGATCCAGCACATTGATCGACGGCGACACCGCCACGACAGGCCCGGCGTCGATCGCCTCCGTCACCTGATGGATGGACCAGACCGTGCTGGTCGCCCCGCGCGCGGCCAGGTCATCGGCCGGCGCCGGGCCAGCGCCATGACCATGTGCGAGATCGGAGGGATGGAAATTGTAGATACCGTAGGCTGGCAAATTTATGATCGGCGCGTCGATCACCTGACCGAACACGCAGCTCAGGATCGCTTGCGGCCGCCATGACGCCAACAGCGCGCGGAAACCATCGGTCTTGATCTCTCCGGTATAGGCCGGCACGCCCTCACGCAGCGCTGCGTCCACCACGGCCGTCTCGATTACCACGGTCTCGTCGCTATCGATGTATTTCCAGACGCGCTTCTTCAGTCCGATATGGGCGGTCGGATTGATCGGATCGTCCGTCGCCAATCCGACCAGTTGCACCCGGTCCGGGAAACGTCGGGCATAGGCCTTCACCGCCTCCAATGCCATGTAGCCGAACTCGAAACTGGCAAACAGCGCGACGCGCAGGCCGGCGGCGGAACTTGAGGTTTCCTCCTCCGGCGCGGGCAGGATCAGCTCGCCCCAACGCGATCCGGCAACCGGTGCGAAACGACGGCCCGGCCGGGCAAGCTTCAGGCGGTGATTGAGAACAGCCTCCCGGATCAGCTCGGGCGAATCCCCGGCATCGCTCACGACCAACCTCCGTCGGCAATTTGCCCAATGTGCAGGCCGGACATCAAACCAGCCCCAGCCATCCCGCGAGGCCTGCCGCTGCCACGACCACGATCGGATGCACTCTGGTGGTGCAGAACACGACCGTCGCCACAATCGTCAATGCGTACTGGGCAAGCGAATGATCGGCTGCGCGCGCGACCACCACGCCGCTCGCCGCGATCAGGCCGACCGCGATGGGGGCGAGGCCGTGTTCGAAGGCCCACCGCCACGGCGAGGTTTCCATCGACCCCCACACCCGTGCCACGGCCAGTACCAGAAGTCCCGCAGGCACCACCATTGCCGCCGTCGCCACGATGGCGCCGGCGATCCCGGCGACGCTGTAGCCGACAAGGGTGACCAGCAGGATGCTGGGGCCAGGTGCGGCCTGCGCCAGGGCAAACAGATCGGCGAACTGTCCCTGCGTCAGCCAGTGATAGGTCCCGACGGCCTGCAACTCGATCTCCGGCACCACCGAATTGCCGCCGCCGATCGACATCAGCGACGCGCTGCCGAACAGCAGGCAGAGCTGCAACACAGTCGAAACGCTCATGGCATCGCCCGGCTCGGCCACGCCCACCACATCCCCACCGGCGCCAACACGGCGAGCAACAGCAAGAGCGGAATGCGGAATGCCGCGGCGGCGACCAGCGTGGCGCCGAACAGCATCCAGGCCGGCAGGCTCCGCAGACAGGACCGACCGGTCTTGAAGGCCATCGACAGGCTGAGCGCGACCGCTGCGGCGGTCATGCCGCGCAGGATCGCCTGCACCGGGGGAAAATGCCGGTTCGCGGTGTAGAGCGCGCCGAGCGCAACGACCAACAGCGCTGGAATTGCGATCAGGCCCAGCACCGCGGCCGTCGCGCCGGCCGCGCCGCGCAGCTTGGCGCCGACGAAGATCGCCAGGTTGACCTGGTTGGCCCCCGGCAGCACGCGACAGACCGTCATGGCGCTGAGGAATTCCGCGTCGCTCATCCAGCGTTCCTGTTCGACGACCATGCGGCGCGACCAGGCGGAGAGCCCGCCGCCGAAACTCGCGAGGGCAATGCGATTGAACATCCAGGCAATACGCCACGCGGAAATCGCGCGGTCAGTCATGCAACAGGTCCGGATCGTGCGGGAAGTCGTCTTCGACATGCGCGTGAGACAGCAGGGGATCCGGTGCGTCATAGTGATGCGAGACGTCCCAATCGGCCTCGAAGACTTCGCCCAGCAGGCGCACCGCCGCCTTGCCCGTTACCACCGCGCCGAGCTCCCGGCGCAGGTCGAATGCACTGCGATCGATGTTCATCGAGCCGACGAGTGCGCTCTTGCCATCGGCGATCAGGAGCTTGGCGTGCAGGCGGTGGTTCTTTTGCTTGCGCACCCTCACCTGCAAATGGCTCAGCACGCGCAGCGAGGCAAACGTGTCGAGCACGTCCCAGTCGCTGATGCCATGCCGGCCACCGCACAGCACGCGAACGCGCACATCGCGCCGGCGTGCGCTCACGATTCGCTCCAGAATGGTCGCGTCGACAAATTTGGGGTGCTGGATGTCGAGGGTATGCCGAGCGGCATCGATGAACGCGCTCATGGTCCTGCGCGAGTTCTGGTTACTCCACAGCAGTGCACTGTCCGGCCGCGGATCGAAATGCCGTCGATCCCAGTCGGCCAGGAAACATTCGCGAACCTGTTCCACCTCCGCCAGGTCGTCCGTCACCAACCCATAATCACGCGTCAATGTGAAGTATTTCTCGCAGAAGTTGAACGTGGCGATCATGGCCAGCCGGTCGTCGATCACCATCGACTTCTCATGCGTGACGGCGAAGGTCGGGTTGCTCCACTGCATGTGGACACCGGCAGCCTCGAGCTCGGCAAACGGCGCGTCGTTGGCGCGATCACCCGATGAGCGGTGCGGATTGAGCATGATCCTCACATCACGGTCCGCACGATGCGCGGCGATGGCGGCCTGGATCAGCGCGGGATGGCTGAAGGTGAACTGCTTGATGAACACCGACCGCTCGGCGCCGCCGATCAGCTCCAGCAACGGCATTACGCCGTCGTCGGGCTGCACCAGGACCCTGGTACCGTCCCCAAGGGAGCCCATCATCCACCTCCGGTTTCGGGATCGCCCATGCCGCAACGATTGGGCCGGCTGATCATTGCAGCCTTTTGCACATGCTTGCCACGAAATCGCAATGACGGCGACGGCGGCCCTTGACCCCCAACCCAACCCGTCCGATCACCCGCCCGCCATGTCGCTCCTCGTCATCTCCGGCGCCGCCATCCGCTTCGGTGGCCGCGCAATCCTGAACGGCGCCGACCTCACCGTGGATCAGGGCCGTCGCATCGGCCTGGTCGGCCGCAATGGCGCCGGCAAGTCCACCCTGCTGCGCGCCATCGCCGGTGAAATCCCGCTGGATGGCGGCGACATCCGGCTTGCCGCCCGCGCCCGCATCGCCACCGTCGCCCAGGAGGCGCCCTCGGGCCACGCCACCCTGCTCGATACCGTCCTGCAAGGCGACCCCGAGCGCCTTGCCCTGCTCGCGGAAGCCGACAGCGCCGATCCTCACCGGCTCGCCGAGATCCACGAACGCCTGCGCGCGATCGGCGCCGATGCCGCACCCGCGCGCGCCGCCGCCATCCTCGCCGGCCTGGGCTTCGACGAGGCGGCGCAGCAGCGACCGGTCGAAGAATTCTCGGGCGGCTGGCGCATGCGCGTGGCGCTGGCCACCGCGCTCTTCGCGGCACCCGACCTGCTGCTGCTCGACGAACCGACCAACCACCTCGACCTTGAAGCCACGCTCTGGCTGGAGACGTGGCTCGCGCGGTTTCCTGGTGCGGTGCTGTTGGTCTCACACGATCGCGTGCTGCTGGACCGCGCGGTGCAGGCGATCGCATTCCTCGACCAAGGCCGCATCGCCGTCACCCCGGGCGGCTTCGACGAGTTCGTGCGCATCCGCACCGAGCGCGCCATGCAGCAGGCCCGCGCCGCCGAGCGCATCGCCGCCGAACGCGCGCACATCCAGTCGTTCATCGACCGCTTCCGCTACAAGGCATCGAAGGCGCGGCAGGCGCAGTCGCGCATCAAGGCGCTGGCCCGCCTGCCGCAGATCGAGACGGTGATCGAGGCTGCGCCCACGCGTTTCGACTTCCCCGAACCTGCCCGCATCGCGCCGCCGATCCTGGCACTCGATCGCGTCGCGGTCGGCTACGACGGCACGCCGGTGCTGCGCCAGGTCTCGCTGGCGATCGACACGGACGACCGCATCGCGCTGCTCGGCGCCAACGGCAACGGGAAGTCCACGCTGGCGAAGCTGCTGGCTGACCGGCTTCCGGCGCTCGCCGGCGAAATCCGCCGCGGGCCGAAACTGCGCGTCGGCTACTTCGCGCAGCACCAGACCGACGAGTTGGTCGAAGCCGAAAACCCAATCGATCATATGACCCGCGCGTTGCCTCGCGCCTCGCCGCCGCAGGTGCGCGCGCAGCTTGCCCGCTTCGGTCTCGATGCCGACCGTGCCGAGACGCCGGTCGCCAATTTGTCCGGCGGCGAAAAGGCCCGGCTGCTGCTGTCGCTCGCCACCCGCGAGGCGCCGCAGTTGCTGATCCTCGACGAGCCCACCAACCACCTCGACATCGACGCGCGCGAGGCGCTGGTGAAGGCGCTTGCCGACTTCCAGGGCGCGGTGCTGCTGATCACCCACGATCCGCATTTGGTGGAACTGATCGCCGAACGGCTGTGGCTGGTCGCCGACGGCACGGTGCGCCCGTTCGATGGCGACCTGGACGACTACCGCGCGCTGCTCGCCGAACGTGCCCGCCCGACGATCAGGCTGGATGCGACCAACCGCCGCGACGAACGGCGTGAACGCGCCGATGCCCGCGCAGCACTGGCGCCGCTGCGCAGGCAGGCGCGCGATGCCGAGGCACGGCTGGCGCGCCTCGGCACGGAGCGCGCGGCGATCGAAAGGACGCTGGCGGATCCGGCGCTCTACGTGCCCACGCGAAAGGCAGAGATCGCCGCCGCCAACGCACGTTTGGCCGCAATCAGGAAGCTTGCCGCCGCGGCCGAGGCGGAGTGGCTGGCAGCGGAGGAGGCGTTGGAAGCCGCCTCATGACGAGCCTGACCACTCGGCGTTTTCGCTTGCGTCGGCATGGCCTGCCGACCGAACCTACCGTGCCACCTCACTGCGGCAGATCGTCATGAGCAGCTTCACCTGGACCACCACGCTCAGCACCGACTGGAACATGGCGGCGGACTGGAGTCCGACGACCGTCCCCAATGCGGATACCGCGGTCGCCGTCCTGCCGGGCGTGCCCGCCAGCGCTTACACCGTCACCATCGGCGCGGGCGAAAGCGAGATCGTCAACGCCATCACGCTCGGCGATTTTACCGCCGGTCACAATGGACCGACGCTGGAGGTCGCGGGCACGCTCACATTCGCCGGCAGCAATCCCTCGCTGGCCTTCGAGTCAGGCAGCCTGCGCACCGACAGCACCGGCGTGATCGCAGGGTCCGGCGTGATCGGCGCATCGCAGGGCGTCGGCGTCGCACTGGTGAACAAAGGGACGCTGCACGCCAATGCCGGCAGCGGCACGCAGCTAGCGGTGCTTGTCGGTTTCACCAACAGCGGCACCGTGCTGGCCGACAATGGCAGCGTCGGCATCGAGGGGCCGGCGGGCCTCACCAACCTGTCCGGCGGCACACTCACCGGCGGCACCTGGATCGCCCAAGGCCCGACCGCCGGCTCGTTCAATCAGATCGAGTTCGGCTTCAACTTCAACGCGACGATCGCCGTCGATGCCGCGAACATCGAGCTGATCGGCAGGGCAAGCGACATCTCCACGCTGCCCATGGGCGGCGGCAGCGCCTCGCCGCTCGAAACACAGCTTCAATCCATCGCCGCCACCGGCACGCTCCAGCTTCTGAACAATCGCGGCTACACCACGGCGAACACCCTGACCGATGCAGGCTCGCTGGTCCTCGGCGGCGGTACGCTGACGACCGGCGGTCTGACCGTGAACGGCGCCGGCGGGTTGCTGGGCTTCGGCGTCGTCGCCGGCAGCATCGCCAACCAGGCAACCGTCATCGCGGACGGCGGCGTGCTCGATATCAGGAGCACGGCCACTGGCACCGGCGAGTTCGCGGCCACATCCGGCTCGACGCTCGTGCTGAACGGCGGGACAGCGAACACGTTCATTAACCAGGGGACCGTGTTCGACGCGTCCGGCCTGCTGCATATCTCCGGCCCTATCAGCGGCGGCGGCTCGTTGGTCGTCGGCAACAATGCGACCATCGAGCTCGGCGTTGCCACGACCGAGAACGTGCGCTTCAGCGGCAGCAACGCCACGCTGAGGCTCGACAGTTTCGCCACTTATGGCGGGACGCTGGCGGGATTTGCGCAGAGCGACACGCTGGTGCTGGCAGGCACCTCGGCGACGGCCGCCTTCGTCAACAGCAACACGCTGGTGGTGATGGACAATGCCATCACCATCGACACGGTCCCGCTCGCCGGCAGCTACGCGCCGGGTGCGAGCTTCAGCGTCCACAACGCGGGCGGCGACGCTTTCATCACCAATGTCAGCGGCGCGCCGCTACAGCAGAACTTCCCCTTCTCCATCACCCTGAACGACACGGCGAGCCTCGGCGCTGCCCAGGAGAGCGCGATCGTCAACGACCTGAGCGCCGCGGCACTGGACTGGGCGCAGTACATCACCGGCTTCACCACGTTGCGAATCGCGCTCAACATCGTTCCGGGTACAGCCGGCGCCGAACTGGCCAATGCCGGGGCGACGCAGGACATTGCGTCGGGGACCACGCTGGACGGCCGCAGCCTCGATGACCTGTCGAGCCTGATCGCGCTCACCACCGGCAACTATGTGCCGGGCCTTGGCTCCGACATCACCGTCAATCTGTTGGCAGGCAATCTCGGCAGCATCTACGTCAATCCGTCGCCCACGCCGACGCCGAGCGGCAGCGTTCCGGCCGGCAAGTTCGACCTGGTGACGGTGTTCCGCCACGAACTCGCGCACGGCCTCGGTTTCGGCGGCCTGACCAATTCCAACGGCGTGCTGGGATCCCAGGAGACCCTGTTCGACCACTACATCAACGGCAGCGCGCAGTTCATCGGTCCGACCGCGACGGCCGAGGCGCAGGCGCTGTTCGGCAGTCCAATCGTGCAGCTCACGACACTGGCCAACGGCGAGGGCTACGCCCACTTCGCCAACAGCGCGAGCGATCCCACGGCGCATGACCTGATGAGCGGTCTTGGCCTGACGTCGGGCACGCAGGTCGATATATCCGCCATGGACCTGGCCGTCCTCAGGGATGCAGGTGCGCCGGTGACGACCGACCTCGCACTCCTGTGCTTCTGCGCCGGTACCCGGATCGCCACGCCACGCGGCGAAGTCCCGGTGGAGCAGCTCGCGGTCGGCGATACGGTGCTGACGCTGACCGGCAACGCAGTGCCCATCGTGTGGATCGGCACGGGCAGTGTCCGCGTGGTGCCGGGGCGACGCAGTGCAGCGACGCCGGTCGTCGTGCGCAAGGGTGCGCTCGCCGACAATGTCCCGTGCCGCGACCTGCGTCTGACCAAGGGACACTCGCTGTATCTCGATGGCGTGCTCATCCCCGTCGAGTACTTGGTCAATCACCGCTCGATCCTGTGGGACGACCGGGCGCGCGAAGTGTCGATCTACCATATCGAACTGGCGACACATGACGTGCTGCTGGCCAACGGTGCCCCGGCGGAAAGCTATCGCGACGACGGCAACCGCTGGCTGTTCCGCAACGCGAACCCGTTCTGGGATGTCACGCCGCAGCCGTCCTGCGCGCCGGTGCTGACCGGAGGCGCGTTGGTCGACCGTGTCTGGCGCACGCTGCTTGACCGCGCTGGCCCGCGCCCGAGCTTGCCATTGACGTCCGACGCTGATCTGCATCTGCTGGTCAACGGCGAGCGGCTCGATCCGATCGAGCGGCACGACGATGCCCACTTATTCCGCCTGTCCGTCCGGCCGCATTCCGTACGTGTCTGTTCGCGCGCGGGCGTACCGCAAGAGTTCGGCGTCGCGCGTGATCCTCGTCCGCTTGGCGTCGCGATCCGCGCACTGACCCTCATGCAGCACGAGCTGCGACGGACGATCCATGCAGAGGATGCGCGTCTGGTCGATGGCTTCCACGCGTTCGAAGCGAGCGATGCGATACGCTGGACCGATGGCGACGCCGCGGTGCCTGCCGCGCTGTTCGACGGCATGACCGACTCCGCCGTGCTGGTGGCGCAGCTCGGCGCGGCAACGCAGTACCTCGATGAAGGCGATCGAACCGTATGATCTACATGGTCGAAATGGCACTGCTCGACACGGGGCGGCGCGTCGAGTGGGAAGCATGGTACGTCGCCCATCAGCATCGGTTGCTGTCCATTCCAGGCATCCACGCGAGCCAGCGCTTTGAGTGCATCCACGCGGCTGCCGCGCCATTCGTCGCGCTGCACGAGGTCGATGGCCCGCAGGTCTTCACCTCCGCTGCCTACCGCGAACAGGCCGGCCCATCGAACACCGGCGAGTGGCAGACGAAGATGGGCAACTGGCACCGCAACGTGTTCCGCGGCCTCGAGCACACACCGGATGTGCCGATGGACATGCGTCTCGTGGTGGTCGAACGCAACTGCGAGGCGTCGCTGCCGCGCGATGCCGATCTGCACTGGCTGGAGGCGGTCGGTCTCGATCAGACCGTGCGCCGGCGCGGCGTCGCGATGATGCCGCCGGCGCAGGCGGACCTGCTCGCCGGCACCCCAGGCATCCGCGTGCTGAAGCCGCTCGGTCCCCGGCTGGTCACATGACCAGCCCGCCGTCGACGTGCAGTGCCTGCCCGGTGATGTAGCCCGCGGCAGGTGACGCGAGGAACGCGATCGCCGCCGCCACCTCGTCCGGCAGTCCGACCCGCCCCAGCGGCACGCCGGCCACCTGCCGCCGCAGCCGTTCCGGATCGATCGCCGCATGCGCGCCGGGGTCCTTGCGAATGAAACCGGGCACCACGGCGTTCACCGTCGCGCCCGACGGCGCCAGCTCGATCGCCAGCGCGCGCACCAGCGCCTCAAGTCCTGCCTTTGCCGCGGCGGACGCGGCAAAAATCGCCACATCGGTGCGGAAGGCGTGAGCGACGAAGCTCGACACCGCCACCACGCGCGCATCGCGCCCGGTCTTGAGATGCGGCACCGCGGCACGTGCGAGCCGGAAGAACGCGCCCTGGATCGCCTCCACCGACGCGGTCATCGCGGCATCGCTCAGGTCGGCGAACAGCGTGCGATCGGCGAATCCGGCATTGCTGACCAGCACGTCAAGCCCGCCGAACCGCGCGACCGCCTGCGCCACAAGCCGCTCCGCCACCGTCGCGTCCGCGAGGTCGCCCAGCGCGACATCGGCCTTCGCGCCTGCCGCCTCAGCCTCGGCCGCGACACGTGCCGCGCCGTCGCGATTTTTCCGTGTATGCACCAGCAGCGCGACGCCGGGTGCCGCCAGCGCGCGACATGTCGCGGCGCCGATCCCGCTCGCTGCTCCGGTCACCAGGATGACGCGCCCACGCTCCATCGGTCACACCACGTCATGCGGCCGCAGCCGGCACAGCTCGGCATCGGCATCGGTTTCTATCTGCAATGTCGCATGGCCGATGCCGAAGCGATCGCGCAATGCCACCGTCACGTCGTGCAGCCTGGTCTCGGCGGAGGGATCGGTGCACACCAGGTGTGCGGTCAATGCGGTCTGCGTGGTGCTCAGCCCCCAGATGTGCAAATCGTGCACCTCCAACACGCCGGGCACCGAGGCGAGGTAGTCCCGCACGTCGTCGTGCGCCACGCCGCCGGGTACCGCATCCATCGCGAGATCGATCGATTCGCGCAGCAGTCCCCAGGTGGTGACAACGATGACAAGGCCGATCCCAAGGCTTGCCAGCGGATCGAGCCACACAAATCCGGTCAGCATGATCAGCAGTCCCGCCACGACGACGGCGCCCGATACGCCGGCATCCGCGGCCATGTGCTGGAACTGAGCACGTATGTTGATGTCATCGCCACGGCCGCGCATGAACAGCAGCGCGGTGGCGCCGTTCACGATGATGCCGGCGGCGGCGACCAGGATCACCGTGCGTTCCACAACCGGCTCCGGCGCGAGCAGCCGCCGCACCGCCTCCACACCGATCGCTCCCACGCCGATCAGCAGGATGGTGGCGTTCAGCAGCGTTGCCAGGATGGAACTGCGGCCCCAGCCATAGGTGCGCCGGCGCGTGGGCGGCCGGCGCGCAAGCCAGGTGGCACCCCAGCCGAGCAGCAGACCCAGCACGTCGCCGACATTGTGTGCGGCATCGGCCAGCAGCGCCATCGAATTGGCCATCAGGCCGAACGCGATCTCGGCCGCGACGAACCCGGCATTCAACGCCGTGCCGATTGCGAACGCGCGGTCGTGCTCGTGCCCATGATGCGCGTGGTCGTGGTGATGATGCGGCATGCGCGTGCGATAATGCCCCGCGGCACCTCGGTTGGCCAATCCGCAGCGCGCCCTTGCCGAATCCGCCACCTTCGGTCAGGAACGCCGCATGAGTGCGCTACAGGCCATCGTGATCGCCATCCTGCAAGGTGCCACCGAACTGTTCCCGGTGAGCAGCCTTGGTCACGCGGTCGTACTCCCGGCGCTGCTGCATTGGCCGCTCGATCAGCGCTCGCCCGAGTTCCTGCCCTTCCTGGTGATGCTGCATCTCGGCACGGCGACCGCGCTGCTGGCGTTCTTCTGGCGCGACTGGTGGTCGCTGGCGACCGGCGTGCTGGGACTGGCTTCGCCGCATCAGATCAGCGAAAGCCGTCGCGTGTTCCTGCTGATCGTGATCGCCACCATTCCGGCGGTGATCGTCGGTTTCCTGCTGGAGAAGTTCGTCCGCGGCCTGTTCGGCACGCCGCTGGTCGCCGCGGTGTTCCTGATGGTGAACGCGGTGCTGCTGCTCGCCGGCGAGAAGCTGCGCGGGCACAGTCACCGGCCGCTGGCCGGCCTTACCATGATGGATGCGCTGACCATCGGATGCTGGCAGTGTACCGCGCTGATCCCCGGTATCTCGCGTTCCGGTGCCACCATCGTCGGCGGCCTGCTGCGCGGCATCGACCACGAAGGCGCGGCGCATTTCTCGTTCCTGATCGCCACGCCGATCATCCTCGGGGCCACCGTGCTTGAGGTGCCGCATTTGCTGCACGAGAGCGTGCCGGCCGGCGTCTTCGAGCTGTCATTGGTCGCAGCGGTGCTTGCAGGGATCACGGCGTACGCCAGCACCTGGTTCCTGATGCGCTATTTCCGCCAGCACGATGCGTGGGCATTGAACCCGTTCGCATATTACTGCGCCGTGATCGGCGCCGGCAGCCTGCTCCTGCTGCTTGTGATGTGACGCGCCTGCTGTAGCATGGCCGCTCCGATCGCAGGGGACGCGGCAATGTCAGTGGTGATGGAAGCCCGCAGCACGTTCGACATACGGCCACTGTCGCCGGTGCTCGGCGCTGAGGTCGTCGGGCTGGACCTGGCGCAGACGCTGGATCCCGCGACACGCCAGCGGGTCTACGACGCGTTTTGCCGCTACCAGGTGCTGTGCTTCCGCGGTCAGCGCTTGAGCAAGGATCAGCAGATCGCCTTCACCGAGCGGTTCGGCACGCTGGAACGGCACATCGCGCGCAATCGCGGCAGCGACAATCCGCTGGTGCACACGGTTTCCAATCTGGGCCCGGACGGCACGCCGAGCGGCAAGGTGGGTTCGCAGGAGTGGCATACCGACAAGTCGTTTCGCCCGGAACCGTCGCTGGCGACGATCCTGCACGCGATCACCTTGCCGCCCGACGGCGGCGATACCTGCTTCGCCGACATGTACGCCGCGTATGACGCCCTGGCCGATGCCGAGAGGGCGGAGCTGGACGGTGTGCGCGTGGTCCATAGCTGGGAGTTGTCGCAGCAGAAGCACGGCCGCACCGCGACGCAAGAGGAGATCGCCGATGCGCCGCCAATGCGCCATCCGTTGGTACGGACGCATCCCGATACCGGTCGGAAGTGCCTGTTCATGGGCGTGCATGCCTCGCATTTCGCCGGCAGGCCGATGGCGGAAGGGCGCGCGCGGCTGGCCGCCCTGGAGGCGCATGCGACGCAGCAGCGGTTCGTGTATCGCCACAAATGGCGGCCGGGCGATTTGCTGATGTGGGACAACCGGTGCCTGCTGCACCGGGCGGACGCGAATTTCGACGCGGCGCGCTTTGCCCGGGTGCTGCATCGGACGTGTCTGCGGGGGACCGCGCCGGCGTAGGCGCCGGCTAAACGTACACAGCCTTCATCCCGCCCGCCGGATACCGCGTGCCCGCCGCCGCGCCCTTCGGGATCGCCGCCGAGATCCGCGCCACGTCGTCCTTCGTCAGCTTCACCCGCAGCGCGCCGACATTCTCGTCCAGCCGCCGCGGGTACCTGGTCCCCGGAATTGCCACCACGTCGGGCCCCTGGGCCAGTAGCCACGCCAGCGTGAGCTGCGCCGGCGTACAGCCCTTCTCCCGCGCGATCGCCTCTATATGCGCCACCAACTCCCGATTGCGATCGAAGTTCTGCTGCTGGAAGCGCGGATGGGCCGCACGCCTGCCATCGATGTCGGCGAACGTCTGGATCGCCCCGGTCAGAAAGCCGCGCCCCAGCGGCGCATAGGCGACGAAGCTGATCCCGAGCTGGCGCGTCGTCTCGCACGTCTCTTCCGCCTCCTCCCGGTACAGCAGCGAGTACTCGGTCTGCACCGCCGCGATCGGATGCACCGCGTGCGCGCGCCGTATCGTCGCAGGCGATGCCTCGGACAGCCCGAGATGCCGCGCCTTGCCCTGCTGCACCAGCTTCGCCATCGCGCCGACCGTGTCCTCGATCGGCACCGACGGATCGACGCGGTGCTGGTAGTAGAGGTCGATCACCTCGACGCCCAGCCGCTGCAAGCTCGCCTCGCACGCCTGCATCACGTACTCGGGCCTGCCGTTCACGCCGTTCGGGCCGCCGGGGTTCTGCGTCTGGCCGAACTTGGTTGCCAGCACCACACGGTCGCGGCGGCCTTTGAGCGCCCGGCCGATCACCTGCTCATTATGGCCCCAGCCGTACATGTCGGACGAATCGAGATGATCGACGCCCTGGTCGATGGCGTAGCGGATCAGCTCCTCCGAGGCGGCGTCATCGGCTTCGCCGTAGATGCCGGACAGTGACATGCATCCCAGCCCGATCGCCGATACCGGCAGCCCGGCGTTCCCCAGCGTGCGATGTTCGAGCTTCTCTGTCGTTGCCATGTTTGCGGTCTCCACTGTGCGAACCCGGACGACGGTATAGTCCAGCGGTGCGTACAACCCCAAGCCGGAGCCTGGCCGACATCAGGGCGGTTATGCGAACCACAGTGTGCAATTCGCGCGATGAAGACTGAGGGCGGCTAGCGCATCTGACACAGAGATCGCCGAGGGGCGCAGAGGGCGCAAAGAAGGACAACATAGCGCTTCGCGGGGAGCGCGTTGAAAGACCTCCTCTGCGCGCTACGCGGGCCTCCGCGAGCTCTGCGTCAAATAATCCGGCAGCCCGCAGGCACCTGCCCCGGACTTCGGGCTTCGCTCAAGCGATCCCCCTGGTGGCCGACATCACGGCCTCTTGCCGCGGCCAGCGAGTCGCCATATGCGCTGAAGCAAGCCCTGGGGAGGATGCCATGCCGAACGACGCCCGCGTTGCGCTGATCACCGGCTGCGGCAAGCCAGTCGGCATCGGCAATTCGACCGCGCGAGCGCTGGCCGCCGCCGGCGTGACGGTGGTGGTGTCCGACGTATCGCCGGCCGGCGTCGCCAACGAGCATAACGTGCAGGGCGACATGGACCCCGACTGGACCGGCATTGACAGCCTTGTGCGCGCAATCGTCGATGGCGGCGGCACTGCATCGGCCACGCTGGGCGATGTCAGCGTTGAGGCGGATGCCGCGCGCATGGTGGACGACGTGCTGCGCCGCTACGGTCGGCTCGATATCCTGGTGAACAATGCCGGTGCGCCCCAGGGTGCCGATCGCAATGAGATCGAGGATGTTCCCGTCGCCGCGTGGGACCTCACCATGGGCGTGAATGCGCGCGGCTGCTTCCTGATGTCGCGCGCCGCCGTGCCGGCGATGCGCAAGGCGGGGTGGGGCCGCATCGTCAGTGTGTCGTCGCGCGCGGCGTTCCGGCCGGGTGCGAAACGTACCGCCTACGCGGCGTCCAAGGCGGCGATCGTCGGCTTCACCAAATCGCTCGCATTCGATCTCGCGCCGAGCGGCATCACGGTGAATGCGGTGCTGCCCGGGCCGATCCGCACCTCGCGCGCGATCAGCACCAACCGCCGCGAATTCGGCGACGACCTGGAAGTGGGGTTCGCCGAACGCGCCAAGGCGATTCCGCTCGGCCGCTTCGGCAGTCCGGATGAGGTGGCGTCGATGATCGCCTATCTCGCCTCCGACGCCGCCGCGTTCGTCACCGGGCAGGCGATCGGGGTCGACGGCGGCTGGTGAGGCGCGGAAGCTCGCACGGATGATGATCCAAAGCTATTATACCGGCCGCCTTGTTCAATGACGGTTTGGGTGGGAGAACGGATTGGCGGCTTCGGATGTGCGATGCTGAATGGCTGACACTGACCCATCGTCGAGGCGACGCTGGTCGGGACAACTCGTAGGCTGCGCCGCTTCGCCAATGTGCGATAATGCGGCGCCGACGCGCCTGTCACCGTCGTTCGGTCGAACGGGCGCTAGAGCTACTGTGGGAGGCATTGACGCCAGATGAACGCCATCAAAGACTCCATCAAGTCAGGTAGAACCGTCGTCGGGACGGCCGGGGCACCGAACGTCGACGTGTCGATCCTGGCCGACGCCGGGTACGACTTCCTGCTGTTCGATACCCAGCACTCCCCCTGGGAGATCAAGCAGCTGCAGCCGCCGATCCAGGCGATGCGGGGCAAGAAGGCAGCGCCGCTGGTGCGCGTCGCCGCCAACGAGGCGTATCAGATCTGCTTCGCGCTTGACGCCGGGGCGCGGGGCATCATTGCGCCGATGGTCAACACCCGCGCGGAGGCGGAGGCAATGGTGCGCGCCTGCCGCTATTTTCCCCTTGGCAACCGCAGCAACGCCGGAGTGCGCGGCGAGTGGGGCGAGTTCAAGAATTACCGCGATTACATGGATGCGGTGAACAACGAACTCGTCGTCGTGCCGATGATCGAGACCAACCAGTCGCTGGAGAATCTCGATGCCATCGCCTCGGTCCCGGGCGTCGACATCCTGCTGATCGGCCCGTCCGACCTTTCAATCGAGCTGGGGGTGCCGCTCGACTACCCGTGCGACACCTATCAGCGAGCGCTCGATAAAATCGCGGCAACCGCCGCGAAGC
>JANWJK010000005.1 GCA_025452005.1 Acetobacteraceae bacterium
ATCGTCGGATACCAGAGGCAGTCCTCGCCCTGGAGCTGCCACCGCCAGTCCGGCACGTGCTTCAGCGCGACCCACACCGGGCGCCCCAGCGCCCCGGCGAGATGCGCCACCGATGTGTCGGACGTGATCACCATGTCCAGGCACTGCATCACCGCGGCCCCGTCGATGAACGCGTCGCTTCCGGCATCGAAATCGTCGCCCAGCGTCTCGATCCGCAGGCCGTCAGGCAGATTGGCGAGCTGTTCCAGCCCATGATGCTTCTGCAGGCTGATCAGCCGTACGCCGGGCACCTGGGCCAGCGGCAGGTACTCGAGCAGCGGGACCGAGCGGCCCCACTCGGCGGCAGCTTCCGGGTTGCCTTGCCAGGCGATGCCGATCCGCCGGCCGTGCGTGCCGATCCGGTCGCGCCAGGCGGCGACCCGGTCGGCATCGGCCGCGAGATACGACGGCGTCGTCGCCCGCATCCCGAGCAAGTGCGGCAGGCTCAGCAGCGGACACCAGACGTCGAACGCCGGGGTCGCGTCGCCCACCTCGACGATGTGGGACGTGATGTTGCGCGTCAGGTGGCGGAGGCCCGGCTGCACCTCCAGCACCACCTGGCCGCCGGTCACCAGCGGCACGTAGCGGCAGAACTGGATGGTATCGCCCATGCCCTGTTCCGCCCGGATCAGCAGTGTGCGGCCCGCGAGGTCCTCGCCGTTCCAGTGCGGCAGATTGCTCTGCGGCACGTGGGCCGCGCCCGCACGGAACCGCCACTCGTAATCCTGCCAGCCGGTGTCGAACCGGCCAGCCAGCAGCAGGAGGATCCCCAGGTTGAGATGCAGCACCGGATCCTCGGGACGAAGGCGGAGCGCGGCGCGGTAGCAGTCCTCGGCTTCCGCCACCAGTCCCAGCTCCTTCAGCACGCCGGCCAGGTTGCCTTGCGCCTGTTCATCCCTCGGTGCGCGCTTGACCGCCTGACGCAGCGCGACGACCGCTTCCTCGAGCCGGTCCGCCTGGCGCAGCACCAGCCCTATGTTGTTGTACAGGTCCGGCAGGTCCGGCTTGTGCCGCACCGCGTTGCGGTAGGCCTCCAGCGCCTCCTCCGGCCGTCCCAGGTCGCTCAGCACATGGCCCATCACCTGGGATGCCTCGGCCAGGCCACGCTGGAGACGCAACGCCGCCTGACAGGCCTCCAGCGCGGCGTCCAGTCGGCGCAGCGCCAGCAGGGCGGCCGCGCGGTTGACGTGGAACATGGCGGCCGACGGCTTGATCGCGATCGCCTGGTCGATGCAGCCGAGTGCCGCCTGCGGTTGGCCGCACTGCGAGGCGAGCACGCCCAGCATATGCAGGCTATCGGCATGGCCGGGCAGTTCGGCGAGCACCCGGCGGTACACCTGTTCGGCCTCGGCCAGCCGGCCGGCGCCGTGCAGCCGAACACCGCCCTGGAAATACGCCTCGATTGCGTGCTTCCGTTTGCTCATGATCGGCGTTCCGTTAGCACAACCAGGACCTGAGCCTGAACCACCGAATCGGCTAGTTCGGGTTGTCCTGTCATTGCGAGGAGCGCAGCGACGCGGCAATCTCCATCGTAGTGCGCAATGACAACGGGAACCGCGGCGACGCGAGATGTTCACGCGTTCACCCGATTACCCTGCCCGATAGGCCCGGCGCACGATGGATAGCGGCCTGCTCGCCTGGGCATACGCCTCGCGCCGGCGCGGCGCGAAGCTGCCGCCGCTCTGGCTGTTCACCGACGCTCGGCGGCTGCCCGATCCCCGCCCGGCCGCGGCGCGGCTGCCGCGCGGTCTGGCCGGAATCGTGCTGCGGCATGACGGGGAGCCGGGCCGGGCGGCGCTCGGGCGCGACCTCGCACGGATCTGCCGCGCGCGGCGCCTTGCCCTGGTGGTGGCCGGCGATCCCAGGCTGGCGGCGGCGCTCGGTGCCGGCGTGCATCTGCGGGCCGGCCGCTGGCCGGGCGCGGTGCGGCGGCGCCGGTGCCTCGTCACCAGTTCCGCCCATGGCCCTGCCGACCTGCTGCGGGCGCATCGCGCCGGCGCAGGGCTGGCCTTCCTGTCCCCCGCGTTCCCGACGCTGAGCCATCCGGACGTCGCCGCGCTCGGTCCTGCCCGCTGGGCACGCCTGGCCGGTGCTGCCAGACTGCCGGTGGCGGCACTTGGCGGCGTCGATGGCGGCGTCGTCCGGCGCTTGCCGCGCCACATCTGCCGCGCAGTAGGGGCGATTGGCGCCCTGGCGTGACGCTCTGTGACTTTTGCGTCACAGTGTTTCGCGATTGCCATGAGAGCGGCGGATCGCCCGTTGCGAGTCCGCGCGGGCTTGTCTCATACTCCCCCCAGGTTCGCTACCCGCCGGGATGCGGTGCGCGTGTGCATCGACGATACCTCCGTCGGGAGGCCTGACCATTCGCTGGCATGGCCGGCGCAAAGAGGAGGGTGTAATGCGTAAGTTTCTGCTGGCGAGTGTAGCCACGCTGGGAACCGGGGGGCTGATGGGCGCGGCATTCGCGCAGGCGCCGGCGGGCCCGGTCGGTGGACCGACGCAGGGTCAGGTGGCCTGGCCGCTGGCCAACCCGTTGGCATCCGCCAACACCAACAACAACTATCAGGCGCCGGCTCTTCCGGGTCCGCTGGCAAACCCTACGCCGGGGACCATCGTGATCCACATAGCCGGCAAGGTGCAGACCACGTTTCAAAGTTCGTGGAGCAACCTTGACCAGCGCACCTTCGTCGCGCCCGCTGGCGCTGCAGGCGGGGCGCCCATAACGGTCACTGCGGCTGGCCCCGGCGGCGGGATCGTCGGCGCCACCGTGACTCCTACCCCCACGGCCACCGTTCTCGGCACCAACGGCACCGGCACCGCCAAGAACGACCCGTACATGCTGAACAGCTTCATGCGGCTCTACTTCGGCGCTGACGCCATGGCGACCAACGGGCTGCGCTACGGCGCAGGGATCGAACTGCGCGAGCACTTCCCCGGCTTTGTGGGCACCAACTCCAACACGGGTTCGAGTGGCTACAGTTCGAGTAACACGGTGTTTGTGCGTCGTGCCTTCACCTACGCCGCCGGGGAGAACTGGGGCCTCTTCCGCCTCGGCATGGCCGACGGCGTGATCGGCATCTTCGACAACGGCGTTACCAGCGGCCAGTTCCTGATCAACGGCTTCGGCGGCGGCGACCTCAACTCATATTTGGTCCCGGTTCCGTTCTTCTTCCTGTCCACGCAGGGCGCCGAATACGACAACACGAAAGCGGTCTATCTGTCACCGCAGATCGCCGGCTTCGACTTCGGCATCCAGTGGGCGCCGAACGCGTCGAATGGCATTGCCGCGCAGGGCGGCACCGGCGGCGGCTATGGCACCGGCATCAACGGCTCGGGCATAGGAACCGGTCTGACCTGCACCACGGCGACCTCCGGATGTCCGAACCTGTCGTCCGGCCCCGGCATCCTGGACGGCTCGAAAGTCACCAACCAGACCGTGCTGGGCCTTCGCTATCAGGGCATTCTCGGCGGCGTGGGCATATTGGGCTATGCCGCGTGGGAGCATAGCGGCACCGTCAACTACACAGGGTTGAGGACGGCTGCGGTGCTTGGCACCGGAATTGCGGTGCCGGCCGGGGTTACCGGCGGCAGCACGTTTACCGGTAGCTATGATGGTCTCAACTTCGGCAGCGGCGGCCTTGCGCTGACCTATGCCGGCTTCACTCTCGCCGGCAATATCATCGGCGGGGCACTGAACAACCAGGGGGCGCCCAGACCGACGGGTGGTGCCAGCGAAATCGCCTACATCCTGTCCCTGAAATACGTGACCGGACCGCTCACCGTCGGTATCCAGGCCGAGGAGGCGTGGTACCAGGGCGACGTCGTGCTGACCGGCCTCAGCCAGCGGCGTGCCAGAGGTGTCACCTTCGGCGGCACCTATACCGTCGCACCGGGCTTCATCGCATTTGCCGAGTATCTGTTCCAGGACGCGCAGCAGGCCGGCTTCAACTTCGTCAGTGGCGGGAGAGGCTTCACTGCGGCGAGCGGCGGATTGCTCAACAACAACGCCAAGACTCAGGGCTTCCTGATCGGCAACGTAATCAACTTCTGAACCGCAAGTGGTCCAGAAAAAGCGGCGGGGACGTTCCCCGCCGCTTTTTTGTTGTACCGCCGCCGGCGACGCGTCGGCCCTTGGCGACGCGGGCGGGAACGACTAATGAATTCGTCTCTTCAGCGAGATGCTTCGAACGGATAGGCCATGCTGACCAGACTGACCCTCGTTGCCATGTTCCTGTCGGCCGCGATCTGCCTCGCCGGCTGCGGAGGCGACGTCAAGCCGAACCCGACCGACCCGGGCTACCAGGGCTACCAGGGCCCCCAGGGAGGGACCCTGCCGGGCGGGAGCATCCTGGGCGACAGCGCGCTGGTGTTCGGCAATGCGAAGGGCAAGGCCGGCGCCGACGGCGCGGGCGGCGGCGCGCTCGGGGTCAACGCCTATCTCTGGCGCGGCGCCCTCGACACGCTGAGCTTCATGCCGCTGGCATCGGCCGATCCGTTCGGTGGGGTCATCATCACCGACTGGTACACGCCTGCGTCCGCGAACGGCGAACGCTTCAAGGCCACGGCCTACATCCTGGGTCGCGAGCTGCGCAGCGACGGCGTGCGCGTCGCGATCTTCCGCCAGGTGCTGCAGAACGGCCAGTGGGTCGATTCGCCGGTGAGCCCGGTCACCGTGGGCGAGATCGAGAACAAGGTGCTGTCGCGCGCCCGCGAACTGCGCGAGCAGTCGCAGGCGAGCAGTTAGGGTCCGCGGAACAATAAGCGCTCGACTGGTGCATTGACGGCGCCCGACCGTCATGGGCGGGCTCGGCCCTCATCGTCATGGCGTGGCTTGGCCACGCCATCCACGTCTTTGCAGCCTGCAGCGAAGCGAAGACGTGGATGACCGGCCTTCGCTGGCCACGCCGCCCTTGCGCAGGCGCCGCCGGCAGCAAATAACTACGGCATGAACGAGGGCGTGACCGTCGCGGCCGAAGCGCCGCGCTACGACTTCCGTGAGGCCGAACCGCGTTGGCAGCGCGCCTGGGCCGAGCGCGGCTGCTTCCGCGTGGCGGACGTGCCGACCGATGGCAAGCCGAAATACTACGTGATGGAGATGTTCCCGTATCCCAGCGGCGATCTCCACATGGGCCACGTACGCAACTACGCGATGGGCGATGTGGTGGCCCGTTACAAGCGGGCGCGCGGCTTCGCGGTGATGCACCCGATGGGCTGGGATGCGTTCGGGCTGCCGGCAGAGAATGCGGCGCGCGAGCGCGGTATCCATCCGGCGCAGTGGACCTCGCAGAACATCGCCTGCATGCGCGCCGGGCTGCAGCGTATGGGACTGTCGCTTGATTGGGACCGTGAGTTCGCCACCTGCGACCCGGCGTATTACGGCCACCAGCAGAAGCTGTTCCTCGACTTCTGGCGCGCCGGCCTGGCTGAACGGAAGGAGAGCTGGGTCAACTGGGACCCGATCGACGGCACCGTGCTGGCGAACGAGCAGGTGATCGATGGCCGCGGCTGGCGGTCCGGCGCGTTGGTGGAGAAAAAGCAGCTAAACCAGTGGTTCCTGAAGATCACCGACTATGCGCAGGAGCTGCTCGACGCGCTCGATTCGCTGGACCGCTGGCCCGAGCGCGTGCGCCTGATGCAGGCGCGATGGATCGGCCGCAGCGAGGGCGCGCGGCTGAGGTTCGAGATCTGCCATGCGCCCCCTCCCCAACCCTCCCCCGCATCGCGGGAGAGGAAGCCGGACGAGGTCGAGGTCTACACCACGCGGCCGGACACGCTGTTCGGCATGTCGTTCCTGGCGCTGGCGCCGGAGCATCCTGTGTCACTGGCGGTGGCGGCGCGCGATCCGCAGGCGGCGGCGTTCGTCGCCGAATGCCGCCGGATGGGTACCTCGGAAGCGGTCATCGAGACGGCGGAAAAGCAGGGCTACGACACCGGGCTGCGGGTGCGGCACCCGTTCCTGAAGGATGTAACCTTCCCGGTGTGGATCGCCAACTTCGTGCTCATGGAATATGGCACCGGTGCGATCTTCGGCTGCCCGGCGCATGACCAGCGCGACCTCGAATTCGCGCGTAAGTACCGGCTGGGCGTGGTGCCGGTCGTGCTGCCGCCAGGAGAGGATCCTGCGACCTTCACGATCGGCGATAAGGCCTATGTCGGGCCGGGCACCATCTTCCATTCGGGCTTCATGGACGGCCTGGAGGTGGAACCGGCCAAGCGCGCGGTGATCGCCGAGCTGGAGCGCCTGGGGATCGGGCATGGCGAGGTGAACTGGCGGCTGCGCGACTGGGGAGTGAGTCGGCAGCGCTACTGGGGCTGCCCGATCCCGATGATCCATTGCGACGCCTGCGGCGTGGTGCCGGTGCCCGACGATCAGTTGCCGGTGAAACTGCCCGACGACGTGACGTTCAGCCAGCCGGGCAATCCGCTCGATAACCATCCGACCTGGAAACACGTCCCCTGCCCGCGCTGCGGCGCACCGGCGCTCAGGGAGACCGATACGTTCGACACCTTCGTCGACAGCTCATGGTATTTCGCGCGCTACTGCAGCCCGCATGCCACGGTCCCGGTGGATCGCGCCGCGGTCGATCACTGGCTGCCTGTCGATCAGTATATCGGCGGCATCGAGCACGCGATCCTGCACCTGCTCTATTCGCGCTTCTTCGCGCGGGC
Source organism: Acetobacteraceae bacterium (assembly GCA_025452005.1). Classification (GTDB taxonomy): domain Bacteria; phylum Pseudomonadota; class Alphaproteobacteria; order Acetobacterales; family Acetobacteraceae; genus JAMXLO01. The sequence continues at coordinate 6,709 of JANWJK010000005.1, forward strand.
AATGAAGCGCACCGGGCATCTGGGGATCGACGAGCCGTTCGCCGGGCTGTTCACCCAGGGCATGGTCACGCACGAAAGCTATCGGTCCGCGCCTGGGCCGAACGGCACGTGGCTCTATCCGGAGGATGTGATCAGGCAGGCGGACGGTGGCGCGGTGCATCGCACCACTGGCGAGCCGGTGGTGGTCGGCCGCGTCGAGGCGATGAGCAAGTCGAAGCGCAACACGGTCGATCCGGAGGCAATCATCGCGCGCTACGGCGCCGACACCGCGCGGTGGTTCATCCTCTCCGACAACCCGCCCGAGCGCGACATGGAGTGGACCGAGGCCGGCGTCGCGGGCGCCTTCCGCTTCACCCAGCGCGTGTTCCGGCTGGTGGAGGGACTCGCCGGCGCGCCCGAGGAGGGCATGTCCGACGCCGCCCACGCCCTGCGCCGCATCACCCATCGCACGATCGCCGCGGTCGGCGAGGCGCTGGACAGCTTTGCGTTCAACGTCGCGGTCGCACGGTTGTATGAGTTGGCGAACGCGATCGCCGACGCCGGGGATGCGCCTGGGCGCGCCGCGCGCTGGGAGGCGGTCGAGGTGCTGGCACGGTTGATCGCGCCAATGATGCCGCATCTGGCCGAGGAAGCCTACAATCGTATGCATCCGAAGGCCGCGACGCTGGTCGCCGATCTGCCCTGGCCGGAGGCTGATCCCGCCCTTCTGGCGGTGGAGACCGTCACGATCGCAGTGCAGGTGATGGGCAGGCTGCGCGGCACCATCGCTGCTCCGCCGGATGCGCCGGCGGAGGCGGTGCTCGCCTCGGCCGAGGCAGAGCCGAATGTCGCCCGGGCGCTCGCCGGCAAGCGGGTGGTCAAGCGGGTCCACGTGCCGAACCGCATCGTGAACTTCGTGGTCGTGGGATGAAGCGGCGGCGATTCCTGGCGCTGTCGGCTGGTGTCTCGCTGGCCGGCTGTGGCTTCCAGCCGGTATATATGCCGACCGCCTCGGGCAAGGCCGGTGTGGCACAGCGCGACCTGGCGGCCATCCAGGTGGACCTGATCCCCGACCGGCCGGGCCAGGTGCTGCGCCAGGCGCTGCAGGACCGGCTGGAGATGGGCGCAAGCGGCGTGGCGCACCTTTACGATCTGTCGGTCGGGTTCTCGATCGCCGGCGAGGGCATCGCAATCCAGCCCGACAGCACCGTGACCCGGATCCGCACGATCGGCAGCGCCAATTGGAGCCTGATCGCGCAGGATCCGGGGCGCACCAGGCTGACCAGCGGCTCCGCCAGGGCAGTGGACGGGCTGAACATCTTCGACGCCCAGTACTTCGCCGGCGACCTGGAGAACGAGGCGGTGACGCGGCGCCTGGCCGATGCGCTGGCGGACCAGATCACCATTCAGCTCGCGGCATACTTCCGCAGGCGAGCGACGGCGAGCGGTTGAAGCTCGCGCCACAGCGCGTGGCGGCGTTCCTGCGCGATCCCGGCGCGTGCCGGGTCGTGCTGCTGCACGGCGAGGACCACGGGATGATCCGCGACCGTGCCGCGGGGCTGGTACGGGCCGTCGCCGGGTCGCTGGACGACCCGTTCCTGGTGGCCGAACTGGGGCGCGAGGATATCGGGCGGCTGGCCGACGAAGCCGCGTCGCTGGCCCTGACCGGCGGGCGCCGGGTGGTTCGGCTGCGCGAGGCGACGGACGCCGCGA
>JANWJK010000006.1 GCA_025452005.1 Acetobacteraceae bacterium
CCACTGCATCGTGGCGGACCTGCGCAACGCCAACGGCGGCCAGTCCTCCGGCCCGCTGGAGACCGAGCGGCCCTGGGACGCCTACACCGACGACCACCTCGGCCTGATGGATCACCTCGGCATCAGGGAGTTCACGGTGATGGGCTTCTGCATCGGCGGCCCATTCATCTGGAACATGTTGAAGCGCGCGCCCGAGCGTGTCGTCGCCGCGGTACTGGCGCAGCCCAGCGGGTTCCGTTCGGAGATGCCCGACCTGTTCTACCAGAACAACATCAAGGGCTGGGGTCCGCCGCTGTGTGAGCGCCGCCCCGATATCACGATGGCAACGGTCGATGCGTTCCTGAAGAAGATGTACGGCGCCAATCCCGACTTCGTCTTCACCGTGACGCGTGATTTCGTGCGCAACTGCCGGACGCCGATCCTGGTGCTGCCGGATGACGTGCCGGCCCACCCCTATGCCGTGGCGATGGAGAGCGTGCGTCTCGCGCCGAACGCCGAGGCGAGCATCTATCCGTGGAAGGAGACCAAGGAGCAGATTGCCGAGGCGCTACGGCATGTGCGCACTTTCCTGCGGGCACATGCACCGGTGACTGCCGCAGATTAAGACGAACCGCGCAATCGCCATCCTGGCCAGCCTTGTGCCGGCCATAGAGGCGCGCTGATACACGCAGATGGTCAGTCGGAGAATTGGGAGGAACACAGCAATGGCACAGGTCGGCACGGGCGCATACACCTACGAGTTGATCCGCGATTTTCTCAAGCTTCCCAACGGAGAAAGGTTCGGCCTGGTCAGCCGAGTGGCTACCGATTCGCAGGACCGCGTCTACGTCTTCCAGCGCAAGGACCCCCCGGTCGTGATGTTCGACCGCGACGGGAAGTACCTGGGGGCTTGGGGCAGCGGCGAGGTCACCGATCCGCACGGGCTCAAGATCGTCGACGATGTCGCATACACCACCGACCGCTCCGATTCGGTCGCGAAGTCGTTCACGCTGGACGGCAAGGTTCTGCTGCAACTTGGGCAGCGCGGCGTGCATTCCGACACCGGCTGCACCGGAGCGCCCTGGCTCGCGCAACGCGCGGCAGGGCCGTTCAACCACCCCACCGAAATGATCGCCCACCCCAACGGCGACATCTACGTCACCGACGGCTACCGCAATGCCCGCGTGCATCGCTTCACGCATGACGGCCGGCTGGTCAGGTCATGGGGCGCACCGGGCAAGGCACCAGGAGAGTTCCATTTGCCGCACAGCATCGCGATCGACCCTGACGGCAAGCTCTACGTGGCCGACCGTGCGAACAAGCGCATCCAGATGTTTTCCCCAGATGGCGACTATCTGGGCCAGTGGACCGGGATGGGCGGGCCGAACGACATCACGCGCGGCAAGGACGGCACGTTCACCATCGCTGAGCAGGAGGACGCCGGCAATCCCGCGTATGTATGCGTGCGCGATGCGGGAGGGAACGTGCTTGCACGAATGGAGAGCCGCCATGTCCACGGCGTGGGCGTGGACTCGCGCGGCGACATCTACGCCGGGCTGACGCAGGACCGCAGCGTGGACAAGTTCGTGCGTACGGGCTGAGGCACGCGCGCAGGCGGGAAAGCTGCCTGTCCCTCTCTGAACTAGGCGTTGAGCGCGAGCGCCGCAGTTTGGCAGGCAATCTCCCGCCGGTCCCAGCCCCTGATGAACATCGGCGCATTTCTGAGCGATGCGAGAAATTTCTCGTCAGCCGTGGTCAGCCCGTCGATCACCGACGACGGTGGCATCGCATTTGCCAGACGAAGCGTCTGGGGACCGATGACGCCGTCCTCCGTGGCTCCCACAACGCGCTGCAACAGCTTGGCGGCAGCATCTACCCCGGACAGCGTTGCATCGTTGAACAAGACGAATGCGACGCCCGGGTTAAGTGAATCGCAGTGCAGCGGGTCCCAGTAATTGGCGCGGTAGATGGCTTTACACTGAGCGCGGGTGGCATCGGCGAGACTGCCTGAAACTATGCCGGCTGCCACGGCGTCATCCCAGGTCATCTGGGTAACGCCCCACGCAGTGGCGAACGACTCGCCAGGCGCACGATCATTGCGATGTCCATCGCGGTCGGGCGCCCAGATGAAGTTGATCGCCCGGTCGAATGTTGTCGTGGCGCCTGCCTGGCTGTCCGACGAGCTCACTGTCTTACGACCCCTTATGGCCGGTGGTGCAGCCTCGCTAGACCTGAAGTTGCAGCCGCAACCAACCTGCGCTGTCCGACCTGATGCTTATGGGTCGGGTTGGGCAGTGTCAAGCAGAGGCCAAAATCGGAGGTAGAGGCCGGCGGAACGGGCTCGATGGCAGCGACTCAGATTGCCAAAACCGTCCGAAGTCATCGGGCAGCGCATTTTCCATCATGGCGGGGTCTATCCGATGCACCGCAACACCGGCCGTCAGCAGCGCCTTCTGCCTGTCGGTATTGCGCGTGCCGAGTTCGAAGGCGATCGCCCGCGTTCCGTCCCAGAACACCATGTCGGCCGGCAGACACTTATCCGCCACCGGTACCCAGCCGCGCGGCAACGGACGCAGTGCCGACCACAGGAAATCCTCTGGTGCGTACAGCCCGTCGTACGGCTTCAGGCGCTCCACCAGTTCTGTTCGACGCGCCTCGATCAGCGACGTTACGAAACGAAAATACGCCGCGATGAACCGCCGCCGCAGCGGCGCATAGTCGCCGCACAGGCTCTCGAGCCACCCCAGTGCCGCCGCGACACGGGCAGTGTGATCGCCGGTCGCCAGCGGCATCGCGTCCGCCGGCACCGGCTCGCTGTTCAGTCGCAGCGGCTTACCGCCCGCCTCCGCGCATCGCAGCCAAGGATCGCGCGGCAGACGGTCGAAGCCATACGGTATCCGCAACAGGTTCAGCCGTTGACCTGTCGCATCAGCCCCGCCAAACGGTCGACGATCGGCAGGATGGTATCGGACTTCTCCGACTCCAGGCTGAACACCACGCGCGCCACGCCGAGGTCTTCGTACCGCTTCATCAGGTCCGCGTCCTCCTTGGGTCCCCACACGGTGATCTCGATCGTCCCCGGATCGCGCTTCGCCTCGGTCGCCATCTTGCGGAACTCAGGGAGCATGTCGGCGATCTCGGCGTAGGTGTTGCGAGCAGCATGCGGAATCCATCCGTCGCCATAGCGGATGGCGCGGCGCGCGGAGTAAGGGAACGCACCGCCGACGATGACCGGTGGATGCGGCTTCTGCACCGGCTTCGGCCAGGCCATCATCGGATCGAAGTTGACGAACTCGCCGTGGTATTCCGGCTTCGACTTGGTCCAGATCGCCTTCATCGCCTCCACTCGTTCGCGCGCCAGCTTGTGGCGCGATTTGTATTCGGTGCCGTGGTTCTCCATTTCGTCCTGGTTCCAGCCGTTGCCGATGCCGAACAGGAAGCGGCCACCGGACACCTGGTCGATCGACGCCACCAGCTTCGCTGTCTGGATGGGATCGCGCTGTGCCACCAGACAGACGCCGGTTGCGACTTTCAGCTTCTTGGTCGCCGCCGCCGCCATGGTCAGCGTCACGAACGGATCCATGGTGTCGTAGTATTTCTTCGCCAGTTCGCCGCCGCCAGCGGGCGGTGTCTTGCGCGACAGAGGAATGTGCGAGTGCTCGGGCGCCCACACCGATTCGAAGCTGCGCTCTTCCAGTGCCGTGCCGAGTTCGCCAGGTGCCATCGAGTAGTCCGTGAAGAACATGGCCGCGCCGAATTTCAGCATGAGTGCCTCCTTTGGTTATTCGGTGCCGCGCGGCAACTGCCGTTCGACCAACCGCGAAAACAGTGCCGATCCGAACGGTATCGCCTCGTCGTTGAAGTTGTAGTGATGATTGTGCACCGGCGCGCAATCGCCGTTGCCGAGATTGATGTAGGCGCCTGGAACCTGCTCAAGCATGAAAGCGAAGTCCTCGGACGCCGGTGCCGGCGCCTGGGTGCGGTTGACGTTGGCGTCGCCCACCAGCTCGGCTGCCGCATCGGCGATCGCATGAAATTCAGCCTCGTGATTGACCAGCGGCGCGAAGATCAGGCGGAAATCCAACTCCGCCGTCGCGCCGAACGCCGCCGCCACGCCGCTGACGATGCGCTGCATCCCTTCCTCCACCAGCGTCATCGTCTCGCGCTTCATCGTGCGCACCGTGCCGCCGAGGGTGGCGGTCTGTGGGATGACATTGTAGGCGTCGCCCGAGAGGATGCGCGTCACGCTGAGTATCGCGGTGTCGCGTGGCGATACGTTCCGGGCAACGATCGACTGGAGCGCCGCCCCGATGTGGCAGGCGACAAGCACAGGATCGATCGACTCCTCCGGCCGCGCGCCATGCGCGCCCTTGCCGGTGATGGCGATATCGAAGAACCCGCCGCCCGCCATCGCGGTGCCAGGAGCGATCCCGTATTTGCCGACCGGCATACCTGGACGGTTGTGCATGCCGTACACCGCGTTGCAGGGAAAGCGCTGGAACAGATCGTCCTGCAACATCGCAAGTGCGCCGCCGACACCTTCCTCCCCAGGCTGGAAGATGAAGTTCACCGTGCCGTTGAAGTTGCGCGTCTCCGCCAGGTAGCGCGCGGCACCGAGCAGCATGGTGGTGTGGCCGTCGTGGCCGCACGCATGCATCTTGCCGTGGTTCTGGCTGCGATACGAAAAATCGTTAGCCTCGACGATCGGCAGCGCGTCCATGTCGGCGCGCAGACCGATCGTGGCCTCGCCGTTGCCGGAGCGCAGTACGCCGACCACCCCGGTTTGGCCTACACCGCGGTGCACCTCGATGCCCCATTCCTCCAGCTTGCGCGCGACCAGGTCCGCCGTGCGGTGCTCCTCCAGCCCGAGTTCCGGATGCGCGTGGATGTCCTGCCGGATCGCGGAGAGTTCGGGGTGGTAGCGGCGAATCTGGTCGAGCGGCGATGTCATGTGGTGCTCCTCTCCGTGCGGCGACTATAGCGCATTCAGCGCCTCAACGACCTTGCGGTCCAGGACAATGCCCTCGACGCGCCTCTGCTCGCGCTCGCGGAACGCGCGCTCGGATGGAATGCGGATCGCATCCACGCCGGGTTGGCGTGGCGTCGCCTTGATGCGCGCGACCAGCTCCGCCATGCGCGCAGGGAAGTCCGGCAGCAGGATCGCCGGATCAACGGCGATGAACAGAAAGCCGTAGCCCTGCGCTTCGGCCCCCGCCAGCAGGCCGAGTGCCTGTATGGCGAACGAAAGCCCGTAGCCCTTGTGGCCGCCGAACGCCGTCACGCCGCCATCCTGCGCTACCGCGCGGGCATCGCGGGTCGGGTTGCCATCGGCGTCGAACCCGACGCCTTCCGGCAGCATTTGGCCGAGGCGCGCCATCAGCAGGACCTCGCCCCACATCAGCGACGCCGAGCCTATGTCGTAGATCACCGGGCCGTTGGCCGAGGGAAAGCCGATGCTGAACGGATTGGTGCCCAGTGCCGGCCGGCGACCGCCAGGCGGCAGCACGTGCGGCCTGGCGCTCGCGGTGTGGATCGCCACCAGGCCCTCGCGCACGATACGCTCGACATAGTACGCGTTGCGCCCGCTGTAGTAACTGTTGTGCACGCCGACGATGGCGATGCCGCTGGCCTTCGCCTTGGCGATGGCGATCTCCGCGCCACGATAGGCCGCGACATAGCCGAGCTTGTTGCCGCCGTCGACCATGGCCGACACCGGCGTCTCGCGCACGATACGCATTGGCGAGCGTGGCTTGCCCGTCTTCTCGTCCGCGGCGATCGCCAGGATGCGCGGCAGGCTGGCGAAGCGATAGCCACACAGCGCGTTGTCGATCATCTGGTCGGTGACGATCGTCGCTTCATCCGCCGGATAGCCGATGCGCCGCAACGCTGCCTCGCCAAGCGCGTGCGCCTCCGTCACGCTGAGGCGCACGCCGTCGGGCCGATCGGGATCGAGCATACAGCGTCCCTTGAACGGGCCGGCCGGGCGCTTCTCGGCGAAGGCGCGGGCGGATTCGGCAAAATCCTCGCTGAGGTGCAGTTTCGCGAGGTTCACCTGCAGCAGCACGTCGCGGGACAGTTGTTCCAACTGGTAACGCCGCGCACGGACCGTGGAGCGCACGCCGAGGGGCGGGTTATTCGCCACCTCGGCTGCGAGCGCCCGCGCCGTCGGCATCAGCTCACTCTCCGGCGCCACGCGCTCGATGACATTCGCCGCCCGCGCCTCCTCGGCGGTGAAGAAACGCCCGGTCAGCGCGACATCGGTGGCGAACGCGCCGCCGCCGCGGAAGTTCAGCAGTGCCCAGTATTTGGCACCCGACAGACCACGCGGCGTTTCGGTGACCTGGAACTTCGTGCCTTCCTCCGCGACGATCAGGTCGCACTCCAGCATCAGCCCGAGCGCCAGGCCGAGCACGTAGCCGTGTACCGCCGCCATCACCGGCTTCCAGTTCACCGAGCGCAGCAACAGGTCGTGGCTCGATGCGTCGGGTGCCTGCGCGCCACCGTAGCGCTCGAACTCCTCGCGCGAGCGCATCTGCCGCTGTCGCACATCGGCGCCGGTGGAGAACGCGCGCCCGCGCCCGCACAGGATGGCGATACGCGCATCGTCGTCTGTGTCGAACCGCCGCAGCGCCGCGGCGATCTGCCGCACCATGTCGTCGTTCACCGCGTTGAGCTTGTCCGGCCGGTTCAGCGTGATCGTGGCGATCTGCTCGCCGCACGCATACTCGACCAGTTCATCCGACATCGGCCGCTCCTTGGTCATTGCGGCCGATTGTGCACTACCAGGGGCGCACGTCCAGCCAGGTGCTCTGGTAGGTGGCGCCCTCTCCCATGTCCGTGTATGCGTCAGAGCACAGCATATTCACCGTGCCGTCCACCGTCTCGTCGTCCGATCGCTGGCCCGGTACAAGCACGACGCCCGGCTGTATCTCGTCGCGCACATGCAGCGTCAGGCCGACCGTGCCGCGATCGTTCAGCAGCCGCACACGGTCGCCGTCCCGCAGATTGCGGGCATCGGCATCGGCGGGGTGCAGCACGCAATACGGCGTGCCCTCGCGTCTGCGCAGGAAGGCGACACCGGAAAACGCAGTGTGGCTCAGGAAATATCCCGGTCCGGTCAACAGCCGCAGAGGCCATTGCGCGCCTTGGGTCGCCTCCACTGGATCAGGCTGCCAATCCGGCATCGGCGGAAGTCCTTGCGTGGCAAGGGCTTCGGAATAGAACTCGAGCCTTGCCGATGGCGTGCGGAATTGCTGACCGGCCCTTGTCGCAATCGAGACCGGGCCGGTTTCGCGCAATGTATCGGGATCGAACGCCGCGACCGGGCCAGTGGCGCCACGGAACAGCTCGCGCAGGATCTCCGGTTGCGACATGCTGAACACCGGATCGATCAGGCCCATACGCGCAGCGAGTTCCTGCGCCAGCTTCAGGTTCGACCACGCCTCACCCTGCGGCGGAACCGCACGCGGCGAATACTGCATGTAATAGTTGCCATAGCCGCGGAAGAAGTCCTCCGTCTCCAGGTAGGTCGTCGCCGGCAGCACGATATCCGCATAGCGTGCGGTCATCGTCAGGAACGGATCGTGCACCACGGTGAACAGGTCCTCGCGCGCCAAGCCGCGCCGTGTCTTCGTGGTGTCGGGACAGGTGACCGCCGGGTTGTTGGCGGCGATGAACAGTCCGCGGATTGGCGGATCTTTCAGCTCGAGCAGTGCCTCGCCCATCCGGTTGTGGTTGATCGTGCGGGTTGCCGCGGGACCGGATGGCTTGCGCACGGCGTTATAGTTGAGCTCGAACGACGCGTTGGTGCCGTTCACCGCGCCGCCTCCGTAGCGGCCATAGGCGCCGGTGACGCCAGGCAACAGCGCGACGGTGCGTAGCGACTGGCCGCCGTAGGTGTAACGCGTCATGCCCCAGCCCAAGCGGATCAGCGATTTCTTGGCCGCGCCATACATCGCGGCAAGCCGGTCCACGTCGGTAGCGGGGACGCCGGTGATGCCGGCGACGCGGTCCGGCGCAAAGCGCGGCAGTACGTCGCGCTCGACACGGTCGAAGCCCAGCGTGTGCTGCGCGATATAATCGCGGTCGCACAGATTGTCGCGCACCAGAATGTGCATGATGCCGAGAGCAAGCGCCGCATCGGTGCCGATACGAATAGGGATGTGCCAGTCGGCGTTCTGCGCCGACCGCGTACGGCGGGGGTCGATTACCACAAACGGCACGCCGCGTTTGCGCACCGCTTCGAGCTTTGCCCAGAAGTGCACGTTGGTGGCGAACAGGTCGGCGCCCCAGCAGATCACCAGATCGGATTCGACCACCGATTCAGGATCGGCGCCGCCGATCGGGCCAACGGTCGCCTCCCACGCCGCGTCCATGCAACTGTCGCACACCGTGCCGGCCCACAGTCGGCTGGTGCCCATCGCGTGGAACAGCCCGTTGGGCAGGCCGCGATTCATCAACCCCTGATGCGAGCTGTAGCAGTAGCCGAGAAGCGCCAGGGGTCCTGATTCAGCGACGATGGATTGCCAGCGTGACGTGATCTCGTCGAGCGCCGCGTCCCAGGTGATCGGCGCGAACCTGCCCTCACCCTTCGGACCGATGCGCCGCAATGGCGTGGCAAGACGCTCGGGTGAGTGCACCAGCTCGGCGTCGCGGTTCACCTTGGCGCAGGCGAAGCCGGCGGTGTAGGGCTGGTCGGGATCGCCCTCGATCCGCATGACCCGGCCGTCCTCGACGTGGGCGAGCAGCGAGCACATGTCGGGACAGTCGTGCGCACACACCACGCGAACAGTTTCCACGCCTTGCCTCCACAGCGATAAGCAACCACGAACGGTACGTCTGATGGCGCCTGCGTGATAGGCCATGTTCCCGTCGCAGCGCCAGACCATTGCCGGTCAGCCACGATCGCGGGAATACTCCACGGGAGAGCAGGAACCGGGGGTGGGGTGTGGCGATACGAGGCTGGCTGGGCGCGGTGGCCGGATTGGCGCTATCCTGGGGTGCATCCGCGGCCGATCTGAAGATCGGCGTCGCGTCGGAGGTGACGACGCTCGATCCGCACTTCTTCCACCTCACCTCGAACACCGAGATCGACAAGTTGATCTACAGCGGCCTGGTCACGCAGGACGTCGATCTGAAGGTGATACCGGACCTTGCGGTGAGCTGGCGCACGCTGGATCCCACGCACTGGGAGTTCAAGCTGCGCGAGGGCGTGAAGTGGCACGACGGCTCGCCGTTCACCGCGGACGATGTCGTCTTCACCTACCAGCGCGCGCGCAGCGTGCCGAACAGCCCGGCGAGTTTCCTCCAGTTCCTCAAGCACGTGGCGAAGACCACGGCGGTGGATGACCACACGCTGGTGATCGAGACCGACCAGCCGGACCCGATCCTGCTCAACGAGATCCTCAACGTCTGGGTCGTGTCGCGCAAGAACGGCGGCAACGCCACGACGGCAGACTACAACTCCGGCAAGGCGGCGATCGGCACCGGACCGTATCGTGAGGTCGAATGGGTGCCCGGCGATCGCATCGTGCTCGAGCGCTTCGACGGCTATTTCGGCGACAGGCCGGAGTGGCAGCGCGTCACCTACAAGCCGATCACCAGCGATGCATCGCGAGTCGCGGCGCTGCTCAGCGGCGATGTCGATCTGATCAGCAACGTCCCGGGCAACGATGCTGTCACGCTGAAGGACAATCCGAAGGTCGCACTCGGCACGATGGCCTCCAACCGCTGCTATTTCTGGACGCTCGATGTCGATCGCGATGCGTCGCCGCAGCTCACCGACATGGACGGCAAGCCGCTCACCAGGAACCCGCTCAAGGATGTGCGGGTGCGTCGCGCGATGTCGATGGCGATCGATCGCGATGCGCTGGTGAGCCGCGTCATGCAGGGCCAGGCGGTCGCGGCGGCGCAGTTCATGCCGGACGGCGTGCCGGGCACAAGCCCCAGGCTGAAGCCGGTGGCGTACGATCTCATGGGCGCGAAGAAGCTGCTGGCCGAGGCCGGGTATGCCAACGGCTTCGGGCTGGTGATCAACTCCAGCAATGACCGCTATCCAAACGACGCCCAGGTCAACCAGGCGGTCGCGCAGATGTGGAGCCGGCTCGGCCTGAAGGCTACGGTAAATGCGATGCCGAAGGCGATTTATTTCCCGCGCGCCACCAAGCTGGAGTTCAGCGTGCTGTTGAGCGGCAATTCCACTGACACCGGTGAGCCGCTGTCACAGTTGCAGTACCTGCTGGGCACCTACAATGCGGCGAAAGGGATCGGCGCCGGTAACAACGGCCGCTACGCCAATCCCCATCTGGACGCGATCCTCGACAAGGCAGCGATGACGCTGGACGATGGCAGGCGCGCGGCGTTCCTGGCCGAGGCTTATGAGTTTGCCATCGGCGAGGAGGTCGCGGTGATACCGATGCTGTTTCCGATCACCACCTGGGCGATGCGCAAGAGCATCACCTACGGCGGCTTTCCGCAGGAGGCGACCGTGGCCTCTCTCGTGCACGTGACAAAGTGATGAGCGCGGACGTTCAGGCGCTGTGCGATGCGGTGGATGGCGGTGCGCTCATGCGCCACGTCCACACCTTCGCGCAATGGGAAAAACTGTCCGGCTCCGCCGGCGAGGCGGACAGCCTGCGTTATATCCAGACCCAGCTCGATGTACTCGGCTTTCGCACACGGGTGCTGATGCACGACGCCTATATTAGCCTGCCCGGACGGTCGCTGGTGCAGGTGGACAACACGGCGCTGCGCAGCATCACACATTCGTTCTCGCGCGCATCGCCGGACGGCGTGCGGGGCGAACTGGTGCATGTCGGCGCCGGCAATGACGCGGACTTTGCCGGACGCGACCTGCGCGGATGCATCGTGCTGGTCGACGGCATCGCCACTCCGCCCGTGGCGCGCCGCGCATCGCTCGCCGGCGCGACCGGGCAGTTGCACATCAGCCCGCACGAGCACCTGCACGAGATGTGCATCTCGCCGGTGTGGGGCAATCCGTCCGACGCGACGCTGGACGAATTGCCGACGACCGTTGTCTGCAGCGTGCTGCTATCGGATGGCACGATGTTGCGCGAACGGCTGGCGCGTGGCGAGCGGCCATCGGTGATGCTGCGCGCCGAGGTGGACACCGGATGGCGCAAGACGCCGATCCTCGAGGCGGGACTGGGCGACGAAGGCGATGCGCCGTTCGTGTTGTTCTCCGGCCATCATGACACCTGGTACTACGGCGTGATGGACAACGGCAGCGCCAACGCAACGATGCTCGAAGTGGCGCGGCTCTGCGTCGCACAACGCGAGCAGTGGCAGCGCGGGCTGCGTCTGTGCTTCTGGTCGGGCCATTCGCACGGCCGATATTCCGGCTCCACGTGGTACGTCGACGAGCATTGGGACGAGCTGGATCGTCGCTGCGTCGCACATATCAACGTCGATTCTCCTGGGGCCGATGGCGCCGACATCCTGGAGAATGTCGGCTCGATGAGCGAGCTTGGCGGGCTGGCGACGGACGCGATCCGCGAGCAGTCGGGGCAGCGCCTGCTCGGCAAGCGCATGAGCCGCGGCGCAGATCAGTCGTTCAACGGCGTCGGACTGCCGGCGATCTTCGGCGACATCAGCGAGCCGATGCCGACACCGGTGGGCGCGCATTGCTGGTGGTGGCACACGCCGGACGATCTCGCCGACCACATCAGCGAAAAGAACCTTGTGCGCGACAGCAGGATCTACGCGCACGCGGTATGGCGGCTGCTGACGGACAGGCTGCTGCCGCTCGATTATACGGCCTATGCGCGCGACCTGCTGGCAGAGCTGGAGAAGCTTCAGGCAGCACTCGGCGGTCGGCTGTCACTCGATGGTCTCGTGCATGCGGCGGCGACGTTGCGCGACAGCGCCGTGCGGTTGTCGGTGGATGCGACCGATCCGGCGCGCATCAACGATGCGCTGATGCGGATGTCGCGAGCGTTGGTGCCGGTCAATTACACATCGGGCGACCGGTTCGCGCACGACCCTGCGCTGGCGCTGCCGGCGTGGCCGACATTGCGTCCGTTGCGCGAGCTTGCCGCTGCGACGCCGGACTCCCACAACGCGCGGTTCCTCATGGTCGATGCGGTGCGCGCGCGCAATCGCGTCGCGCATGCGCTGCGTGAGGCGAATGCGGCGACGTGGCGAGCGCTGCGCGAGCACACCGCCTGATCAACGGACCTGTTGACGGGTGTCGTTCAGCTCGGGTGTCTCCACCCAGCCGGGCAGCACGCCGGTCATATCCGGCAACTCATGCGCGATGCCCTTGTGACAGTCGATGCAGGTGCGCTCGCCGGTCAGCAGGTAGCGCTGGTGGATCCGCGCGGCGCGCGGCGTCTGCTTCGTCAGGTCCATGGCCGGGCCTGAATGGCAATTGCGGCATTCCAGTGAATCGTTCGCCTTCATCCGCGCCCATTCGTGTTGCGCCAGTTCCAGCCGGTGGTCGAGGAATTTTTGGCGCGTGTCGATGAGGCCGAACAGATGCCCCCACACCTCCTTGGAGGCCTGCATCTTGCGCGCGATCTTGTCGGTCCAGTTGTGCGGCACGTGACAATCCGAGCAGATCGCCCGCACGCCGGACCGGTTGGAGAAATGCACAGTGCGCGACAGCTCTTGAAAGACGTTGCTGCGCATCTCATGGCAGGACAGGCAGAACTCTTCCCGGTTGGTGAATTCAAGCGCCGTGTTGAATGCGCCCCAGAACAGAATCCCGGCAAAGAACCCGCCACAGGTGAGCAAACCCAGACTGAGTACGGTGGCTGGTGAGCGGGCAACCGTCCACAGTTTCAGCAGCCAGGCAAGCAGCGCGCGCATGCTAACGCGTCCGAAGCGCGTCGCGGAACGTGTTGGGCACCAGCGGTTGCGTGTCGGTCTGCGGCACGTGACAGGCATTGCAGAAATAGCGCCGCGGCGTCACGTCGGCGAGTACCTGCCCATCGCGGTCCATGAAGTGGGTGACGCTGATCATCGGCGCACCGGAGCCTTCGATGAACTGCCGTGCGTGACAGGTGAGGCATTGATTGTTGCGCAGGCTGATCTGATACCCGTCGATCGCATGCGGAATGACCGGCGGCTGCTCCGGATAGTTGCGTGCCCGCCGGACGTCGTCAGTGACCGCGCGCGGCACCGGTGGCGCGGGCACCGGCACGGTGGGCGGCGATTGGCCGACAAGCTGTAGCGGATCGGCGGGTTGCTGTGCGAGCGCGCCGGCAGCGGCGAGCAGCGCCACCGCCACGGGCAGACAGCGTCGCGCCATCATGCCGGGACAACCTTGACCGCGCACTTCTTGAAGTCCGTCTGCTTGGAGATCGGGTCGGTCGCGTCAAGCGTCGCCTGGTTGATCAACTGGCTGGCGTCGAACCACGGCACGAAGATCACACCTTCCGGCATGCGATTGCGGCCGCGGACCTCCACGCGCGAGCGTATCTCGCCGCGGCGCGAGATCACCCGCACCTCGGCACCCTGGTTGATGCCCAGGTTTCGCGCGTCCACCGCGTTCATGAACACGCGCGCGCCGGGGAAGGCGCGATACAATTCGGGCACGCGCATCGTCATCGATCCGGAGTGCCAATGTTCCAGCACGCGTCCGGTGACCAGCCAGAATTTGTAGTCGGCATCGGGCGATTCGGCCGGCGGCTCGTAAGGGGCGGCGAGGATCACTGCGCGGCCGTCCGGCCGGCCGTAGAACCGCACGCCTTCGCCGGCCTTCACGTAGGGATCGAGGCCTTCGCGATAACGCCAGCGCGTCTCCTTGCCATCCACCACCGGCCAGCGTAGGCCGCGCGTCTGGTGATAGGTGTCGAACGACGCGAGGTCGTGACCATGACCGCGGCCGAATTCCGCATATTCTTCGAATAGCCCTTTGTGCAGATAGAAGCCGAAATGCTGCGACTCGGCGTTCGCATAGGCTGGGTCGCACTCGCTCGCCGGATAGCGGTCCACCTGGCCGTTGCGGAACAGCACGTCGAACAGGGTCTTGCCACGGAATGCAGGATTGGCCGCGAGCATCTCCTCCGGCCAGACCTCGTCAGTGGTAAAGCGCTTGGAGAACTCGACGATCTGCCAGACGTCCGATCGCGCCTCGCCGGGTGCGTCCACCAGCTGGTGCCAGAACTGCGTGCGCCGTTCCGCATTGCCGTAGGCGCCTTCCTTCTCCACCCACATCGCCGCCGGCAGGATCAGGTCGGCGGCCATCGCGGTCACGGTGGGATAGGCGTCCGACACGACGACAAAGTTGTCCGCATTGCGATAGCCGGCATAGGTCTCGTTGGCGCTGTTCGGCGCCGCCTGCACGTTGTTGGTGGTCTGCGTCCAGTACCAGTTGAGCTTGCCGTCCTTCAGCATGCGATCCTGCAGCACTGCATGATAGCCGGGCTTGTCCGGCAGCAGCCCCTGCGGCACGCGCCACACCTCCTCGACATGCTTGCGGTGCGCCGGGTTGGTCACGACCATGTCGGCAGGCAGGCGATGCGCGAACGTGCCGACCTCGCGCGCAGTGCCGCAGGCCGATGGCTGTCCGGTCAGCGAAAACGGACCATTGCCGGGCTCGGCGATCTTCCCGGTCAGCAGATGCAGGTTATAGCAGAGCTGGTTCACCCATACGCCGCGGACATGCTGGTTGAAGCCCATCGTCCACAACGAGACGACCTTGCGCTTGGGATCTGCATAAAGTTCGGCGAGGGTGTGCAACTGATCGGGCTCGACGCCGGACAGGGCCGCGACCTTCTCAAGCGTGTAGTCCTTCACGAAGGCCGCATAGCTCTCGAAGTCCGTCGGCGTCATCACCGTGGGATCGGCTGCACCGGTCGCCTTCTTCTCCAGCGGATGCTCGGGCCGCAGGCCGTAGCCGATGTCCGTCTGCGCGCGCATGAACGTCGTGTGGCCGCGCACGAAATCCTGGTTCACCCGGCCGGTGGCGATGATGTGGTTGGCGATGTAGTTGAGAATGGCCAGATCGGTGCCGGGCCGGAATACGATCGGCAGATCGGCCAGATCGGAACTGCGGTTGGTAAAGGTGGACAGCACCGCGACCTGAACATGCGGCGCCGACAGGCGCCGGTCGGTCACGCGCGTCCACAGGATCGGATGCATCTCGGCCATGTTCGAACCCCACAGCACGAACGCATCGGCCTGCTCGAAATCGTCGTAGCAGCCCATCGGTTCGTCCATGCCGAAGGTGCGGATGAACGCGTATGCCGCCGAGGCCATGCAGTGCCGCGCATTGGGATCGAGGTTGTTGGAGCGGAAGCCGGCGCGCATCAGCTTGGTGGCGGCATAGCCCTCCCAGATCGTGGACTGACCGGACATGAACATGCCGAGTGCGGTCGGGCCCTTGGCCTTCAGCACGCGCTTGGCCTGTTCGGCCATGACATCGAAGGCCTCGTCCCACGTTACCGGCGTGAACACGCCGTCCTTCGCATAATGGCCGTCGCGTTTGCGCAGCATCGGCTGCGTCAGCCGATCGGCGCCGTACATGATCTTCGAGAGGAAGTAGCCCTTCACGCAGTTGAGGCCGCGATTCACCTCCGACAGCGTGTCACCATGCGTGGCGACGACACGGCCATCCTTCACGCCGATCATCACGCCACAGCCGGTGCCGCAAAAGCGACACGGCGCCTTGGACCATTTGATCTTCAGCGCCTCGATCCCGCCAGGCAGCGGCTGCGCCTTGGCGGGCAGCACGATGCCTGCGGCCAATGCTGCGAGGGCGCCGGCATGCGCCTTCAGCATTTCACGCCGGTTCATGTGGGATCTCCTTCGGGTTCGGCGTGCTCGAAGACGAGGACGGCCGAGAGAACGCCGTCGAGCACGGCAATGCGGTCCAGATTACCGGCAAGGTCGTGGTGGCAGCTCGCCTCGAGCACCACGATGATGCGGCCGTGGTCGACCGCCAGCACGTCGGCGCCTGCGAGGGCCGCAATCTCTCGTGCCACGGCGTCCTGTGCCGCCGGTCGCGCCTTCACGACCGCCGAGGCGACGTGCAGCATCGCGTCAGGCACCCGCGGCCTCCATAACCGTGATCGCGCTGGCCGGACAAGCTGCGACGCAGTCGCCGCAACCCGTGCATCGGTTCGCTTCAACGCGAGGCAACGGCGGTCCGCCGATGCGTGGCGTGAAGCCGATCGCTTGTTCGGGACAGGCGTCCGCACAGGATTGGCAATGCACGCCTTGTTTCGTCAGGCACGCGGAGCCGATCATCGCGCGCGCCGGCTTCGGCGATCCGGCTCCGGTCAGGAAGAAACGGCGGGTTGCCGGCATCGCCTCCGACCTATTTATGTGGCGGACCGGGCGGTCCGTAGGCCTGCTGGTACATCCAGACCGCGAATCCCCAGCCGCCCACTACACCGACTGCGACCACGGGCCACACGACGATCGCCAGCACGAAGAAGACCAGAAGCTCCAGGCGACGGCGGTGCCGGGGATCTTCGACGCGCGTCGGCTGACCAAGGTCAGGCTGCATCACCGCTCCCGCTTGGCATCGCTTAGGTGCCCAATGCGGTACGTGATGTACCAATTAACGGTCGATGGCAACCGAGGGTGCGGCCCGTGCAGCACCCTCGGCCGGATCATGCCGCTTCCGCGAGCTGCCCGTTGATCGTCAGGCCCTGCTTGCCTGCCGACACATGCACCGTGTCGCCGTCTTTCACGGAGCCTTCCAGGATCAGCGACGCCAGCGGATTCTGCAGGCCACGCTGGATCACCCGCTTCAGCGGACGCGCACCGTAGGTGCTGTCGTAGCCTTCGCTGCCCAGCCACTCGAGCGCGCTGCGATCCAGCTCCAGCCCGATCTTGCGATCGGCCAGCAGCTTCCGCAGGTGATCGAGCTGAATCGACACAATCGCCGCCCTGTCGCTCCGCTGCAGGCGGCGGAACAGGATGATCTCGTCCAGCCGGTTGAGGAACTCCGGCCTGAAGTGGTGTCGCACCACGGACATCACCTGACCCTGCACCATCGTGGTCGGCTCGCCGTCCGGCTGGGCCGCCAGGATGTCGCTACCCAGGTTGGAGGTCAGCACGATGATCGTGTTCTTGAAGTCCACCGTGCGGCCCTGGCCGTCGGTCAGGCGGCCGTCGTCCAGCACCTGCAACAGCACGTTGAAGACATCCTCGTGCGCCTTCTCGACTTCGTCGAACAGGATCACCTGGTACGGCCGCCGGCGCACGGCCTCTGTCAGCACGCCGCCCTCGTCGTAGCCGACGTAACCGGGCGGCGCGCCGATCAGACGAGCAACCGCATGGCGCTCCATGTACTCGCTCATGTCGATGCGCACCATCGCGCGTTCGTCGTCGAACAGGAAGTCGGCCAGCGCCTTGGCCAGCTCGGTCTTACCAACGCCGGTGGGACCGAGGAACAGGAAGGATCCGG
>JANWJK010000007.1 GCA_025452005.1 Acetobacteraceae bacterium
AGGAGAACGATTTCTGCATTCGCGCCCGTCATCTCGGCTGGCGCCATGTCGCCGCGCCAGGGGTATTCGTCGCACACGCCGATGGCGGTTCGTTCGGCACCGCCAAGGCGCAGTTGCTGTCCCGCAATCTGGCGATCCTGAACCGATTGCATCCCGGCTACGACGCGCTGATCGCGAGCTTTCGCCAGGCGGACCCGCTGGCGGAGGCGCGGTTTCGGATGGACGCGTTGCGCTGGCGGCAGTGGCGTCCGCGAAAGGGCGCAGTGGTGCTGATCACCCACGCGCGTGAGGGCGGGGTGAAACGGCGGGTGGCGGAACGCTGCCAGGAGATCGCTGCGATGGGTCTGCGGCCGATCGTGCTGACACCCGGCAGCGACGCGAATGGACGCGCCTCCTGCCAGCTTGACGATGCGTCCGGGGGGGATTTTCCCAACCTGCGGTTCAATACCGCCGACGGGCTCGCCGAGCTCGCGGCATTCCTCCGTGCCGACAAGGCTGTACGTGTCGAACTACATCACTTCGTCGGGCACGATCCGGCGATCCTCGGGTTGGCTCATGCGCTCGATGTGCCGTACGAGGTGGTGGTGCATGATTATGCCTGGGTCTGCCCGCGCATTACCCTGGTCGGACCCGACAAGCGCTACTGCGGCGAGCCCGGTGGGGACGCCTGCGAGGCCTGTTACGCGGATGTCGGCGGCACAATCGAAGAGGATATCCGGCCGTCGCGCCTGCGGCTGCGGTCACAGAGCGTGCTGGCTGGAGCGCACCTCGTCGTGGTGCCAAGCTGTGATGTCGCTGACCGGATGCGACACTACTTCCCGGATGTCGGCTGCCGCGTGACGCCCTGGGAGAACGATGCCGCGCCGATCCCGCCGGCGGATCGTCGCGTCAGCCGGTTGCGTCGGCGTGTCGTGGTGGTTGGCGCGATCGGCATCGACAAGGGATACGAGTACCTGCTGGCCTGTGCCCGGCACGTCGCGACGCAGCGCCTGGCGCTCGAATTCGTCGTGGTCGGCTATACCTGCGATGACCGGCGCATGCTCGACACCGGCGCGGTCCACATCACCGGCAGGTACGAGGAGACGGAAGCGGTCGAACTGATCCGCGCCGAGCGTGCGGAACTCGGCTTCCTTCCTGCATTGTGGCCGGAGACCTGGAGCTACACCCTGTCACAGATGTGGCAGGCCGGGCTCGAGGTGGTGGCGTTCGATCTTGGCGCCCCGGCCGAGCGGATTCGCGCGACACGTCGTGGCAGCCTGCTGCCGTTCGGCCTACCGGTTGCCGCTGCCTGCCGGGTGCTGTTGGCTCATCGTGCCGCCGGCGGTGAGGCGGCGACCCGGGCCGAATCGATCCAGCGCCGCGAGCCGGCGGCGGTGGCGTAAGCCGGGCGCCGGCCCCGGGTGACGCCACTGTTGCCATGCACCATATTGCGTCCCTGATGGGCGCTCCAACCGAGTTCCGCTCGATCTACCGCCACGGCTTCGCGCGAGTCGCCGCCTGCACGACGCACTGCGCACTCGCCCATCCGACGGCAAATGCAGCAGCCATCCTGGAGGTGGCGAAGTCGTGTCACGAGCGTGGTGCCGCGGTTGCGGTGTTCCCGGAGCTCGGCATCTCGGGCTATACGATCAGCGATCTGCTGCACCAGTCCGCACTGCTGGATGCAGTCGAGCAGGCGGTCGCGGAACTGGTGGCGGCGTCGGTCGATCTGCTGCCGCTGCTGCTGGTCGGCGCACCGCTGCGCCACGCCGGTGCATTATACAACTGCGCGCTGGCGATCCATCACGGCGCACTGCTTGGTGTGGTGCCAAAGGTACACCTGCCCAACTATCGCGAATTCTACGAGCCGCGGCATTTCGTGGTCGGCGATGGCATGGTCGGCGGCGAGATCGCCGTCGGCGACCTGAGAGCGCCGTTCGGCACCGACCTGCTGTTTGCGGCGGAGGACGTTCCCGCTCTCGTCGTGCATGCCGAGATCTGCGAGGACCTCTGGATACCGGTGCCACCGAGTTCGCAGGCCGCGCTGGCGGGCGCGACCGTGCTGGCCAACCTGTCGGCGAGCAATATCACCATCGGCAAGGCGGAGACCCGGCGGCTGCTGTGCGCCTCGCAATCGGCGCGGTGCGTGGCGGCCTATCTCTATGCCGCGGCCGGCGCCGGCGAGTCCACCACCGATCTCGCCTGGGACGGTCAGGCCTCGATCTTCGAGAACGGCACGCCGCTGGCCGAGACCGAGCGTTTCCCGTCCGCGGCCCAGTTCGCGCTGGCCGATATCGACCTCGATCGGCTGGGTCACGAGCGCATGCAGATGGGCAGCTTCGACACCAATCGCCGCCGCCATCCTGCTGCGTTTCGCCGCATTGCCTTCCGGCTGGACCCGCCGGCCGGGGATATCGGTCTGGAGCGCAGCGTCGAGCGCTATCCGTTCGTGCCGGCCGATCCCGCACGGCTCGAGCTGGATTGTTACGAGGCCTACAACATCCAGGTCTCCGGTCTGGCGCAGCGGCTGCGCGCGATCGGCAGCAAACGGGTGGTGATCGGCGTGTCGGGCGGGCTCGATTCCACCCACGCGCTGATCGTGTGCAGCCGGGCGCTCGACCTGATAGGACTGCCGCGCGGCAATGTCCTTGCCTACACGATGCCCGGCTTCGCCACCTCCGCTCACACCAAGACCAATGCAATCCGGCTGATGGAGGCTCTCGGCGTCACCTGGCGGGAACTCGACATCCGCCCCGCCGCCGACCGCATGCTGAATGATATCGGCCATCCGTTCGCGCGGGGCGAACCGGTCTACGACGTGACGTTCGAGAATGTGCAGGCTGGTCTGCGCACCGACTATCTATTCCGGTTGGCCAACCACCACGGCGGAATCGTGATCGGCACCGGCGACCTGTCGGAGCTGGCCCTCGGCTGGTGCACCTATGGCGTGGGCGACCAGATGGCGCACTACAACGTCAATGCAGGCGTGCCGAAGACGCTGATCCAGCATCTCATTCGTTGGGTGATCAGTTCGGGCCAGTTTGCACCGGACGTGGGCGTTACGCTGGGCGCGATCCTCGCCACCGAGATAACGCCGGAGCTGGTGCCGACGAGGGAGGGGGAAACGCCGCAGAGCACCGAGGCGTATATCGGTCCTTATGCGCTACAGGACTTCAACCTGTACTACACGTTGCGCCACGGCATGGTGCCGTCGAAGATCGCCTTCCTCGCGCTGCATGCCTGGGGCGATGCGGCAACGGGCAAATGGCCGCCCGGCTTTCCGCCGGAGCGGCGCGGCGCCTACGACCTGGCGACGATACGCCACTGGCTGGAGGTGTTCCTGCGCCGCTTCTTCGCGTTCAGCCAGTTCAAACGGTCGGCGATGCCGAACGGCCCGAAGGTGAGTGCAGGCGGTTCGTTGTCGCCGCGTGGCGACTGGCGAGCGCCCTCCGATGGCAACGCCCATGCCTGGCTCGCCGAATTGGAGCGCAATGTGCCGAAGGGCTGACCGGTAACGGCTAAGCCCCGCCGTTCACGTCGATCGTCGCGCAGGTGATGAACGACGCGGCGTCGCTCACCAGGAAATCCACCACCGCGGCGATCTCGTCCGGCTCGCCCTGTCGTCCGAGCGCACTGCCCTTCGCACGCTCCTTCGCCACCTGGGGCGTACGCGCACCCATTGCGGTGTTGATCAGGCCGGGAGCGATCGCGTTGACCCGGATGCCGTGACGGCCGAGCCGCGCGCCGAGGCTCTTCGTCAGATTGATCACGGCTGCCTTGGACGCGCCGTACTCCACTACCGTGCTGCCACGCTGCCCGGCCGAGGATGCGGTGTTGACGATCACACCCGGCTGACCGGCGGCGATCAACCGCTTCGCCACCCACTGCGAGGCGAAGAACGGCACTCGCACGTTCACCGCCATGGTGCCATCGAACTGGTCGGGCGGCACGTCGAGATAATCCTTCTCCGGATGATAGATACCCGCATTGTTGAACAGTACGCGGATCAGCCCGTGGTCGCGCTCGATTGCCGCGAGCGTGGCGTCCATGCGCGCGAGGTCCGCCAGGTCGCATTGGTAGTGAGGCCAGTTGCCGGCGCCCTCCGCACCGACATCGATGCCGACGGCAAGATGCCCGGACTGCGCCAGACGACGGCAGGTTGCCTGGCCGATCAGGCCATTGCTGCCGGTGATCACTGCGATCTTTGCCATGATGTCCTCCGTTGGCCAAATCCGCCCGCGGCAACAGCAGCACAGGGGGCGAAGCGCAACAACCTGCTGTCCCAGGGCAATCGAGTGAATGGTCGATTGTTCGGGTTACCTGTCATTGCGAGGAGCGAAGCGACGCGGCAATCTCGATTATAGTGCCCAACTGGCTCGAGATTGCTTCGCTCCGCTCGCAGTGACAAGGAAAGCCGCGGCGAGGACGATTCCTGGCACGTTCACCCGATGCTCTGCCTGCCCTCCGATGCAAAACGCACATGACGGGATTGGGATTGCTTCGGGGCCTGATACGCTGTTCCATATGGTTTGCAGATGACAGTTGGGAGAGCAGACGCATGCTGTCCATCGAACCGACCGGCGCGGTCCTCGGCGCAACCGTTCGCGGCATCGACGTGACGCGGGCAGACGAGCGGCAGTTTGCCCAGATCCTGCTGGCGCTCGGCCAGAACGGCGTGCTGCGCTTCCCCGACCAGCAACTCGACATCGGCGATCTGCGCCGTTTCTCTGAACGCTTCGGGCAGATCCAGGGTCCGAGTGCGGCCGTGGAAGATGCCGCGCATGTCGGCATCCTGTCGAACCTGAAAGAGGACGGCAAATACATCGGATCGCCCGACGCCGGCCAGGACTGGCACACCGACATGTCGTATCGCAGCGTGATGGGCTTCGTGAACGTGCTCTATGGCATCCGCATACCGCGCCGCAACGGCGTGCCCCTCGGCGGCACCGAGTTCGCCAACATGCACGCGGTGTACGAGGCGCTTCCGGCCGATATCAGGACGCGGCTCGCCGATGCGACGGCGACGCACGACTTCGAAAAGTTCTGGGAGCATATGCGCCGCGACCGCGCCAGCGAACGTCCGCCGATGACGGAGGAACAGCGTCGCCGCCGTCCGCCCGTGGTACACCCGCTGTTCCTTACGCACCCGATCACCGGGCGAAAAGTGCTGTACTGCAATCCCGGTTATACGACGCGGATCAACGAGCTCGCCCAACGTGAGAGCGACGAGATGCTGGAGTACCTGTTCGCGTTCCAGCTCGAGCCGCGCTTCCGCTACACCCATACCTGGACCGAGAACGACCTGCTGGTATGGGATCACCTCGGCACCATCCATCGCGCGATCGCCGATTACGGACCGGACGAGATCAGGCTGATGCGCCGTTGTCAGGTCATGGCGACCAAGGTGTTCGACCCGGACTTCCTGCGCCCTGTGCGACAATTGACGATGGAGGCAGTGTGATGCGCTGGATCCGCTACACGGCCGATGGCCGCACCGCGTATGGCTCGCTGCATGGCGACACCGTGCACGAGATCAACGGCGAACCCTGGGGCGCGCACAGCGCCACCGGCAAGACCCACAGGCTTGCTGACGTCAAGCTGGAAGTGCCGGTGATCCCGCGCACCTTCTACGCCGCCGGCATCAACTACGCCGCGCATATCCGCGAGATGGCGGAGAAGCGCGGCGTGCAGCCGGTGTTCCCCGAGAAGGCCGATATCGGCTACCGCGCCAACAACGCGCTGATCGCGCAAGGCGCGGACGTGGTGATCCCGAAGGATGCCACCGAGAAGATCAACTACGAGGGCGAGCTGGTCGTGGTGATCGGCAAGCAGGTGAAGCACCTGTCGAAGGCCGATGCGATGTCCTGCGTGTTCGGCTACACGATCGGCAACGACGTGAGCGAACGTACCTGGCAGCGCGGCGACCGCACATTCTGGCGCGGCAAGAATGCCGACACGTTCAAGCCGATGGGGCCGTGGATCGACACCGATGTCGATATCGACGCGATGCAGACCATCGTGAAGGTGAACGGCGCCGAAAGCCTGAAGTTCAAGACCAACGACATGATCTTCGACATCCCTACCTACATTGAGGCGATGACCCGCTACCTGACGCTGTATCCGGGCGACGTGATCTGGATGGGCACCGACGGCACATCGCCCGACCTGAAGCATGGCGACGTGGTCGAGGTGGAACTCACCGGCCTCGGCGTGCTGCGCAACCGCTTCGTACGCGAGGCATAGCATCCACTGCTGACCACACTCGTCGTTCTGCTCGCCGCCGCGACCATCGCGGTGCCGCTGACGCGCCGCGCCGGCTTCGGCAGCGTACTCGGCTATCTGCTCGCTGGCATCGCGATCGGACCGGCGGGGCTGCGACTGATCACCGACGTCGATGCGATCGCCTCGATCGCCAGCCTCGGCGTGGTGATGCTGTTGTTCCTGATCGGACTGGAGGTGCGACCCCAGCGTCTGTGGGTCATGCGGCGCGCCGTGTTCGGCCTGGGCACCGCGCAGGTGGCGATCACCGGCGCGGTGCTGGCGGCGCTCGCCCATGCGGCCGGGGTCGGCTGGCAGGGCGCGATCGTGCTGGGTGCCGGACTGGCGATGTCGTCCACCGCGATCGTGCTGCCGATGCTCGCCGAACGCGACCTGCTGACCACAAAGGCCGGCCGCGACGCCTTCGCCGTCCTGCTGTTCCAGGATCTCGCCTTTATTCCGCTGGTCGCGCTGGTGCCGTTGCTTGCCGGCAACAATGTGCCGGACCATGTGCCCTGGTACGACGTGCTGCGCGCCGTGGTGGCGATCGCCGTCATCCTGATCGGCGGTCGTTTCCTGTTGCGGCCGCTGTTTCGCGCGATCGGCGGCGCAAAGACACCGGAAGTGTTCACCACCGTCGCGCTGTTGATCGTGGCCGGCACCGCGCTGATCGCCACGGTCGCCGGCCTGTCGCCATCGCTCGGCGCCTTCATGGCCGGCGTGCTGGTGTCGGAGTCCGAGTACCGCCACGAGTTGCAGGCCGATATCGAGCCGTTCGAAGGCCTTCTGCTCGGTTTCTTCTTCATCTCGGTCGGCATGTCCGCCGATCTGCCGCTGGCACGCGCACAACCGGTGACGCTCGCCCTGGCCACCGCGGCACTGCTGATCGCCAAGGCAGCGATCTCGTTCGTGCTGGCTCGCGTCGCCGGGCAGGACCGGTCGAACGCGCTGCGCTTCGGCCTCGGCCTATCGCAGGCCAGCGAATTCAGCTTCGTGCTGTTCGCTGCCGCTGTCGCCGCCGATGCCCTGAGCGCCGGCGACGCGGCATTGGCCACGCTGATCACCGCGGCATCGATGGTCGCCACGCCGATCCTGTTCGCCGGCGCCGAAGCGATCCTGTCTCGGCTGGGGCGTGCGCCGCCGCCTGAATACGACGCGATCGATGCCGCCCCCACACCGGTGATCATCTGCGGTTTGGGGCGCTTCGGTCAGATCATCGGCCGCGTCCTGCGCATGCACGGCATCGAATTCACAGCGCTGGAGCGTGATCCAGGCCAGGTGGAGGTGCTCCGTCGCTTCGGAACCAAGGTGTACTTCGGTGACCCCACACGACCCGACATGCTGCGCGCGGCCGGCGCTGAGCAGGCGAAGCTGGTGATCGTGGCCCTGGACGATCCGCCCGGTGCGCTGCGGATGGTCGAGATGGTGAAGCGCAATTTTCCCCACCTCGCCATCCTGGCGCGGGCGCGCAACCGCTGGTACGCGCACCTCCTGATGGACCGGGACGTGGACGGGTTGGTGCGCGAGACCTTCCACTCCAGCCTGGAACTCGCGAAACAGGCGCTGACGCTGCTCGGCATCGGCGAGGCGGATGCCGAGCGCGCGGTCACGCTGTTCCGCGACCACGACGAGAAGAACCTCCTTGAGACCCATGCGATCTATCGCGACGAACAGCAGCTGATCCAGAGCGAGAAACAAGCGTCCGATGAACTGTCCAGCCTGTTCGAGGCGGATCGGCAGTAGAGCGACGCGATCAAACGTCGGCGCGTACTCGCTCTTTCAGGCTCGGCTGCGGCCGCGACGTTGACGCGGGCCTGATCGACGCAAGCAAAATGCCGGCGGCGATGAGGGCGATGCCGATCGCGTGGTAGAGGTAGAACGTCTCTCCCAGGAACAGCACCGCGAGAATGCTGCCGAACACCGGCATCAGGTGCCACGACTGGCCGGCGCGGGCAGCGCCGATCAACTCGATGCCGCGATTGAAGAACAGATAGGCGATGAACGACGGGAACACCGCGATATAGGCCATTGCGAGCCAGGCCGGCAGTCCAGCGACGATGCGGCCGCCCTGCGCGATCTCCCACAGATAGAACGGCAGTATCATCAACGAGCCGACGCCCATGGTGGCGACCAGGAAGCTCAGTGCATGTGTGGCGGGACGCACACGAAACACTGCGGCGTAAACGCCGTAGATCACCATCGCCGCCAGAACCCAGACGTCACCGCGGTTGAGCGACAAATGCAGCAGCCGCTCAAGCGATCCGTTTGCCGCAATGATCGCGACACCGGTCAGCGAAAGCAGCACGCCGGCTGACTGCCACAGCGTTGGCCGATCGCCGAACAGCGCGAATGCCCAGACGATGATGATCAGTGGCCCGGCCGATTGCAGCAGCAGCACGTTGAGCGCCGTGGTGCTGGTGAGGCCGATATACGACATCGTGTTGTAGCTCGCGATGCCGGTGGCGGAGAGCAGCAGCATCATGCGCCAGTGGCGCAGCAGGACCGGTGCGTCCTGCTTCAGGTAGGGCCAGGCGAAACCGACCGCGACAAGGAAGGCGCCGGTCCAACGCCAGTAGGCCAGCGCGATCGGTGGCACCACGCCGGCGATTCCGCGGCCGAGCACGACATTGCCGGCCCAGAATAGATTGGCGAGCATGAGCATCGGCCAGGCGGAATGCCAAACCCGCATGGCGGAGGACGATGCGTCAGTACGCCCCCGCCCATCCGTCGCGGCGTGGATCGGATCCCGCCATCCGCACGCCGTTATCGGCAATCCGAATGGCCTGTACGCTGCACGGTCCCTCCAGCGGGCCAACGCGATTCAGCCGATGGCCAAGCCGCTCCAGCCCGGCGAGCACATCGTCGCCGAACCCCGGTTCGATCGTCAGCCGGCCATCGCCCTCATGTGGCCAGTTGGCACCCTGGCCCTGCTGGCTCGAGGTCCAGCGTGGCGCCTCGAGCGCGGTCTGTGGGTCGGCGCCAAGGTCCATCATCGCGGTCAGTACCTGAAGATTGACCTGCACCTGATTGTCCGCGCCCGGCGTACCTTCCACCGCCCACAGCCTGTCGTCCTTGAACACCATCGGCGCGTTCATCGTGTGGCGCACGCGTTTGCCCGGCGCCAGCCGGTTCGCATGCCCTGGCGCGAGGTGCCAGTACGCCATGCGGTTGTTCAGCAGGATGCCAGTGTCGCCGGCAGTCACGCCGGATCCGAAGCCGGAGTTCAGGCTCTGGATGCCGGACACGGCGCTGCCTTCCCCGTCGACGACGCAGAAGTATGTCGTGTCGCCGGCCGCCGACTCGGGTTCCGCCAATGCGAGATTGCCGGAGCGCGCCATATCGATCGACGCCGCGCATTCATCGGCGTATGCGTCGGACAGCAATCGATCCAATGGCACGTCGCCGAAGCGCGGATCGGTGCCGTAGCGCTCTCTATCCAGGAAGGCGCGCTGCTTCGCCTCCACCAGCACGTGGATCCGCCGCGCCGGATCGAGCTTCGCCAGGTCGAAGCGTTCGACGATCTTCAGCATCTGGAGCATGGTGAAGCCGGTCGAATTCGGCGGTGTCTGCGTGACGCGGAAGTCGCGATAGGCGATGCCGATCGGAGCCTGCGTCTGCGGCTGGTATGCATCCAGATCGCGTTCATCGACCAGAACGCCGGCCTCGCGCATACCGGCGGCAAGGCGCTTCGCCAGCCTGCCGCGATAGAAGGTTGCTACGCCGTCCTGTGCGATTTCCTCCAGCGTGCGCGCCAGATCGGGCTGGCAGATCAGCGCGGCGAGTGGCGGCACGCCGATATCGAGTCCGGCGAGGAATACGGCACGGGAGCGCGCATCGGCACCGAGCACCGCGCGCACCTCGCCGGCGAAGTGGCCATAGTGGTGACTGACTGCGAAGCCTTCGCGCGCATGCTCGATCGCTGGCCCGCACAGTTGCCGCCACGGCAGCCGACCATGTGCGGCATGCATCGCGCCGAGGCCGCCGAGCAGACCGGGCGTGGAGACGCTGAGCGGCCCACGTATTGCCATGCCGCCGGCGCGAAAGCGCTCGGGTGTGGCAGCGAGCGGTGCCGCTCCGGTCGCATTGTAGCAGCGCGATATCGCGTCCTGCGCCGTGTAGACCTGATAGAAGCCATCGCCGCCCAAGCCGGACATGCCCGGCTCGACCACGCCGAGAGTGAGCGAGATCGCGACCGACGCGTCCACCGCATTGCCGCCGGCGCGCAGCGTGTCGAGGCCGGCCTGGGTCGCAAGTGGTTGATTGGCACCGACTGCGCCATTGCGGCCCATGATCGATACTCGATGCTTGCGGGTTGGCAGGTACATTGTCGTTCCAGTTCAGTTCAGATGCGCGGCGAAAAAGTCAGCAACGGCGCGGTAGATGCGTCGTCTGTCGTCGGGCCGGACGAAGCCATGGCCGGCATAGTCGAAGGCTTCGAACACAACCTTCTTCTGCCGCTCTTGCAACGCGGCGACAAACTGCTCGCTTTCGCCCAACGGCACGCGCGGATCGCGCGTCCCGTGCGCGATCAGCACCGGCGCCCGAATGCGATCGACGCGGTAAATCGGTGAGATGCGCGCGAACAGATCGGCATCGCGCTCGGGGTCACCGTACTCCGCGGCACGATGGCCGCGCCGCCACGCGCCCGTGCTCCCGAGCAACGTGGTGAAGTCCGCTATGCCGTAGTAGTTCACAGCGGCACGCCACAGATCAGGATGTTCGGTGATCGCCGACATCACCATGAACCCTCCATACGACTGGCCCATGATGCCGATACGGTCGCCGTCGATCGCCGGATGTGCGGCCAGCCATTGCCTGCCGTGCGCAAGGTCGCTCACGCTGTCGAGCCGCCGTTCGACATCGTCGGCCACGGTGTAGCTGCGGCCATAGCCGGTGCTGCCGCGCACATTCGGCAGCAGCACGGCGAAGCCCCGCTCGAGGAGCATCTGGATGTCAGGCCGGAAATTCGGCCGCGTCTGGCTGACCGGCCCGCCATGCACCCACATGATGGCTGGATAGCCGCCGGGTGGGCGGGGACTGCGTGGCAACGCGAACCATCCCGGAACGCGAATGCCGTCGAAGCTGTGCCACGACACCAGTTCCAGATCGACGAAGCCGGCAGGATCGAGTTGCGGTTCCGGCTGCCATGCGGCGCGCGCTGCGCCGTCGCGCCACACCCAGAGCGATGGCGGGATGGTCGGCGCCGCGGCACTGAACGCCAGAGCGCTGCCATCGGCCGACCAGGACAGATCGCCAACGACGCCGCGCGGCAGTCCCGTCACCACCGGCCGATCACCGTCGATCGGGCCGACGCGCAGCACGCCATAGCCGCGATCGTTCTCGATCGTTGCAAGCAGCCGTGCATCCGATGAGATGCTCCACCCTTCCACGTTGCGTCCGGCAGCTTCGCTGATGACGGAGATATCGCCACTGTCCGGATCCAACCGGCACAGCCGCAGGAACTCGCTGCCGCCGTGATCGGTCAGCGCCAACAAGGTGCGACCATCGCTCGACCAGCGGACGCTCTGGAAGTTGCTCGGCGACCCGACTGTCTGCACATCGCCGGAGGCCACATCGAGCAGCAGCAGCGACGTGTCGGCGAAGCCACGGTCGTGAAGCAGCGCCAGCTTCGCGCCATCGGAGCGAAAGCCGGACACGCTGACCATATTGTGCCCCTGGTAAACGCATTGCCGGGCGCCGCTGGCGATATCCTGCACATAGACGTCGAAATGCGCCTCGTCGCGCTCGTTGGCGGCGTAGGCGATGCGGGTGGCATCCGGCGACCAGGCGCCGAAATCGTGGATCACGGCCGGATTGTCGGTCAGCTTGCGCGCGCCGGGCGTCGGGTCACGCGGATCGAGCAGCAGCAATTGCTGCCTCTCGTCGCCACCGCGGTCGACCCCATAGATCAGCCTGTCGTCCAGCGGCGAACGGCGCAGCAGCGCCACCTTTTCGTCGTGGAAACTGAGCTGCCGATCCGCGCCGGTCGCGATGTCCAGCGCCCAGACCTGCGGCAGGCTCGAACCGCGCAGGTGGAACAGCGTTTGACCATCACGCGAGAACACCGGCGCCACGGCGCCGCCGATCGAGACGAATGCTTCCGGTTCGTGCGTCATGACGGAAGCATACCTTGTCGCGAGGGGTTGGAAAGCCGGACAGGATAGGGTTTGCTTTGCGAATGCAGCGGGTTGCGCTGGTCAACGAGACCGACTGGGAGGGATGGCGCAAGGCCACCCGCTCGCTGATCCTCGCCGGAGTGGCGCCGGAGGACGTGCGCTGGTCGGTCAGTTCGGATGGGGAGGACCGCCATCCACTGCCGGAGGGACATGGCAGCTTTGGCGTGTCGCGGTCATTGGTCGCTCTGGCGTCGCTGGCGATCCAGGCGCGCGATGCGTCGCGCTTCGACCTGCTGTATCGATTGGTGTGGCGCGCCAACGCTGGAGAGGGGGTCCTCCAGAAGACCGATGACGAGACGGTGCGGCAGGTGCAGCGCCTGGCTTTCGCGGTGCGCGCCGAGACGCACCGGATGCGCACCATGCTGCGCTATTTGCCGGTGCCCGAGAAGGATCGGACCCGTTATCTCGGCTGGTACGAGCCGGCGCATTACGTATTGGAGGCGAATGCCCAACTCATCGCGAGGCAATTTTCCGGCCTGACCTTCTCCATCCTTACGCCGGATGGCGGCGCTCACTGGGACAATGCGGAGCTCAGGTTCTCCGCGGGCGTGGCGCGCAGGACCGTGCCGGACGACGAGGCGTTGCTAAGCTGGTGGCGGGCCCATCACGAACGTTTGCTGCGACACGCGCGGATCGGCACGGCCATCCCCGAGGCGGAACAGCTCGATGAAGTCCCGCGACCGCCGGACCGCGCGCCGGTTGGTCCTGTGGTGCTGCCATTGCGTCCCGACGGGCCACTGCACGAGGCGATGCAGGAAGCCTCGGATTGCCGTCGCTGCGCGCTCTACGGACCGGCAACCCAGACGGTGTTCGGTGAAGGCCCGGCGCACGCGAGCGTCCTGTTCGTGGGCGAGCAACCCGGTGACCAGGAGGACGTGATCGGCCGTCCCTTCGTCGGCCCCGCTGGTCAGATCATGGATCGGGCGATGGAGGAGGCCGGTATCGACCGGCGCACTGTCTACATCACCAATGCCGTGAAGCACTTCAAGTTCGAGCCGCGTGGCAAGCGGCGCATCCACAAGACACCCGAGGCTCCGGAAATCCAGGCTTGCCGATTCTGGCTGGATGTCGAGCTGATCCGCCTGCGGCCGAAGCTGGTCGTGGCGATGGGTGGCACAGCGGCGCGCGCCTTGCTGGGCCGGGCGGTGACCGTCACCCGAGAGCGTGGTCGTCCGATCGAGCTGCCGGACGGACAAACGGCATTCGTCACCGTGCACCCATCCTTCCTGCTGCGGGTACCCGATGAAGATGCGACGGCGCGAGAGTATCGCGCCTTCGTCGCCGACCTCCGGACGGTGGCCGGCCTTGTGGACTAGGCCGCGACCACGGAGGCAGGGACGCCGTCGGGGTCCAGTCGATAGCCGCCGCCCTCGGTGACCAGAAGACGCGCGTTGGTGGGATCGGGTTCGATCTTCTGGCGCAGCCGATAGATGTGCGTCTCAAGGGTGTGCGTGGTGACCGCGGCATTGTAGCCCCACACCTCGTTCAGCAGCACCTGCCGCGCCACCGCGCGCGTGCCGGAGCGGTACAGGAACTTCAGGATCGCGGCCTCCTTCTCGGTCAGCCGGATGCGCCGGTTCTTTGCCGGGTCCTGCAGCAGCTTGGCCGACGGGCGGAACGTGTAAGGGCCGATGGTGAACACCGCATCTTCGCTGTTCTCGAAGATGCGAAGCTGTGCCCTGAGCCGCGCCAGCAGTTCATTCAGCCGGAACGGCTTTGCGATGTAGTCGTTGGCACCGGAGTCGAGCCCGCGCACCACGTCGGTTTCGGCATCCGACCCTGTCAGCATGATGATCGGCATCTTCTGTCCCTGCTTGCGCAGCCTGGTGCAGAGATCGCGGCCATCGCCATCGGGCAGGCCAACGTCGAGGATCACCGCATCGAAGCGTGCATCCTTTGCGGTGAGCTTTTCCTCGGCCTCGCCGATAGATGCCGCTGAAACTGCTGTGAACTCTCCGTCGACCGCGAGTTGATCCGCCAACGTCTCGCGCAAAACTCCGTCGTCATCCACGATCAGGATCGGTCGTTCTGCCGACATCTTCGTATTCCCCTCGCTCCTGTCGGGCGCGTGCCGCGCCCACTACTCCTGCACACCGATGACCGCACGACCTTGCAGCGGTCCTCGACATCGTTGTCGACACCACATCATCCTGCCATCACGATTCGGCAGGCCGCAAGTCGCTCACATTTCTGTGAGCCTGGCCGAGACATTTCATCTCTGCCGCCATATAGTCATTGTGGCGGCATCACGTAGTAGGTTGTGGCTTCGTCTGCCGGTCAGGTGCAGGCTTCGTGCCAATCATGACAAAAGTAGGCCGTCATTGTTCCAATTTCGTGTAACCCGATGAAGCACGCTCCTCGCCACGATCGGGCCGGCGCCCATAAGGCAGGCGCGGGTGCCCCGGTGTTGCCAGATGCGGATGTCCAGCGAATGCGGGCCGTGCACCGGGCCGCCGCCGACCTGCGCCGCGGAACGCCGGTACTGCTGACCGGCGAAGTGCCGCTGATCCTGCTCGCTGCCGAGACGGCAGGGCCGAGGGGGCTGGCCGAGCTTGCGATGCTCGCCGCCGAGCCGCCCGTGCTGTTGCTGGCACCGATGCGGGCAGCGGCTGTTCTGCATCGGCCGATCGAGCAGGGATCCGCGATTGTCGCACTGGCGGTCACCAGCGAGTTGCTGGCGCCGGAGCCGCTGCGCGGACTGGCCGACCCCACTGTCGAGGCGTTGCTGCCCGCGCAGCCTGAACTGGCAGAGGTGCCCCAACTGGCACCGGAGGCCTTGATTCTGGCCAAACTCGGCCGTCTTTTGCCGGCCGTGCTGGCAGCGCCGGTGCGTCCCGATGTGGACGCCGACGCCGAAAGATTGGGTCTGCTCCGCGTACCGGCCTCTGACCTGAAGGCCTACCCGGTGGCTGCCGCGGCGGGATTGCGCCAGATCGCATCGGCGCGCGTGCCATTGGAGAACGCCCCCGATTCCCGTGTCATGGCGTTCCGCACCGAGGGATCGGCGATCGAGCATCTGGCGATCCTGGTCGGACACCCGGAAACCGCAGAGGCGCCGTTGGCGCGGATCCATTCCGAGTGCTTCACCGGCGATCTTCTGGGCAGCCTCCGCTGCGACTGCGGGGTGCAACTGCGTGGCGCCATCGCCCGAATGGCTGAGGAGGGCGCCGGGGTGCTGCTCTACCTTGCCCAGGAAGGCCGCAATATCGGGTTGGTCAACAAGCTGCGAGCATATACGTTGCAGGACCGCGGGCTCGATACTCTGGACGCGAATCGGGCGCTGGGCTGGGGCGCCGACGAACGGAACTTCCTCATCGCCGCCTCGATGCTGGAGGCGGTCGGCGTGAAGCGCATCCGGTTGCTGACCAACAATCCGTATAAATTGGCCGCGCTGGCGGCATGCGGAGTTGAGGTCGTCGGCCGGGAGGCGCACGCCTTTGCGCCGAATGGGGTCAACGATCACTATCTTGCGACCAAGGCGGAGCGCTTTGGCCACCTGCTGGATTGAGATGGGTGCTGGCGCAGGTTCATCCCGACGGTCGGCTGACTTTGGGCGGATTGGTGTTCCGCGCCGCGGTCGGGCGAGGCGGTGTGCGGCGCGACAAACGAGAGGGTGACGGCGCCACGCCGGCGGGCTTCCTGCCGCTCCGCCGCGTGCTGTACCGCGCCGATCGCGTGAAGGCGCCGGAATGTGCGGTGTCGGTGGAGCCGATCGCGCCGACCGATGCCTGGTGTGACGATGCGGATCAGGGAAGCTACAACCGGATGATCCGACTGCCGCATGACGGCCACTACGAGGAGTTGTGGCGGCAGGACAGCCTGTACGATGTGGTCGGGGTGCTTGGCTGGAACGATATGCCGCCGGAACGCGGCCGCGGCTCGGCGATCTTCCTGCACGTCGCGCGGGCAGATTATGCGCCGACCGACGGGTGCATAGCATTGGCATTGGGAGACCTGCGCCACGTGCTGGGTGCGGGTGTGTCCGGGCTCACTGTGCTGTCCGGATAGCCGCTTCGGCGAGACAGACGGCCTATCCAGGCTCCCGCTTCAATCCACGTGACTCCAGCGCCGCCAGGTAAGCCGACCATCGCAGGTCCTGCTCGCGCCCCAGTTCATGCAGGTAGTCCCAGGAGTAGATGCCCGTGTCGTGCAGGTC
>JANWJK010000008.1 GCA_025452005.1 Acetobacteraceae bacterium
AGCAGGCGAGGCCCTGGTGCCGGGCTGAACGGCGCGGCGACCTGCAACTTCGGATAGTAATCGCCGCCCGCCCGCTCCAGCGCATTTGCCCAGCCGTGGTCGAACACGTATTCGCCGTAGCTGTGCGACTTGGCGTACATCGGCGCCACCGCCACCACCTGGCCGGCCTCGCCACGTAGCACCGCATGCTGCGGCAGCCAGCCGGTGCGCGCGTTGGCGGATCCGCTGTCCTCCAGCGCGCTCAGGAAGGCGTGGCTGACGAACGGGTTGCCGTCGCCGGCGCAGGCGTCCCATTCGGCGGCCGGAACATCGGCGATCTTCTGGTGCAGCGTCAGCGTGAGCGTGGCGGAACCGTCGGGCATGGCGCGAGCCTAACTGATCTCGAACATCCCCTCTACCTCCACGGCGGCATCCGCGGGCAGGGCGGGCACGCCGATGGTGGTGCGCGCATGGCGGCCGGCCTCGCCGAACACCGCCACCGCGAGATCCGACGCGCCGTTCATCACCTGGGCGTGCTGGGAAAAATCCGGCGGCGATGCGATGAAGCCGCCGAGGCGCACCACGCGTCGGACGCGGTCCAGATCGCCGCCGCAAGCCGCCTTCAGATGCACCAGGACGTTGATGAAGCAGAGCCGCGCGGCTTCCTTGCCGCGATCGATCGAGAGGCCGGCGGCGACCTTGCCGGTGATCGCGATCTTGCCGTCGATCGCGGGAACCTGGCCCGAAACGACCACGAGATTGCCGGTGACGACGTAGGGCACGTAATTGGCGATGGGCGCCATCGGGGTGGGCAATGCGATGCCGAGTTCCGCGAGCTTCATTTCGATCCGACCCGGCATCCCGCAGTTCCCTTACACTGTCATTGCGAGGAGCGTAGCGACGAAGCAAGCTCGACGAAAGTACGCACGCGGGTCACGCCACGCGCAACGACCGCCCTACCTGGAAACCACCCTGAACCCGCGCCTGCGCGCACGCGGCGACTCCGGCGGCAGTTCGAGCGGCAGCAGCGGTGAATGATCGCGGCTGCCGTTGCCGACCGTATCGGCCTCCTCCGGTTCCGCCTCGGGAATGTCCCGCCGCCCCAGATAATTCGCCGCCAAGTGCCGGAACGCGTAGTCGAGCAGCGACGTGGCATGCGTCACCGCGGGATCGCCTTCCACCGCGCCGGCGGGACCGAACCGGGTGAAGGTGAAGGCTTCGACAAACGCCTCCAACGGCACGCCGTGCTGTAGCCCCAGGCTGACCGCGACGGCGAAATTGTCCATCAGTCCGCGGAACGCCGCGCCCTCTTTGTGGAGCGCCACGAACACCTCGCCCAGCGTCCCGTCGTCGTATTCGCCGGGGCGCAGGTACAGCCGGTGGCCTCCGACCGCGGCCTTCTGCGTGTAGCCGGCCCGCCGCGCCGGCAGCTCGCGTCGCCGTCCGCCATGCGCCGGCGGGCGCACCGACTCGGGCCGCGCCGGCATGGCATGGACGAACGGCGCCATCGCGTCATGCATCGCCATGTGCGCGGCGGCGCTCGCCAAGGGGAACGGATCGCCGCCGGCCAGCAACTCCGCCAGAGCGTTCTCGGCCGTCATTCCCTTCGCCGCCAGCCAGGCCCGCGCGGAACGGCTGAGGCTGCCGTCCGCGGCAAGCGGCGAGAATACGGGCGCAATGCCGCCGGTCTCCACACCGAGCAGCGCATCGGCCGGCCCGGGTTCGGCGATGGTCGTCAGCGCGACGTGGCGCATTCCGTCTGCCGCCGCGGCTGCCTCGCGAGCGGCATGCGCCGCCTCGGCCAAGCCCGGGAGCGGTGTGCCGGTCGGTGGCGCCGGCAAGTCCTGCGACACCGGAGCAACGGTGCCGAACAGGCGCGCCAGCGCAGCGGACGCCGCCTCCGCCCGGCCGCGCAGGATGGCGGCGAGCACACGTGCGATCGCCAGCGACGCATCCGAGCCATACTCAATACCGAGGATCGCCAGCAGGCCAGCCAGGTCCGCTACGCCGACCGCGAGGCGGGATGCCGAGGGCGCGGCCAGCGTCAGCGCGGTGACCGCGGTCTCCACCGCTTCGCCGAACGCGGGCGCGTCGAAGCCGCTGCCGGAATCGTGGAAAGAGGCGAGGTTCAGCACGTATCCCGGCGC
Source organism: Acetobacteraceae bacterium (assembly GCA_025452005.1). Classification (GTDB taxonomy): domain Bacteria; phylum Pseudomonadota; class Alphaproteobacteria; order Acetobacterales; family Acetobacteraceae; genus JAMXLO01. The sequence goes on from JANWJK010000008.1 coordinate 2,127, forward strand.
GCCGTCGCCGCATCCCTGCCAGATCGACGCGCACGGCGCGCCGTGACGCAGCAGCAGCATTTGGTGCAGCCGCTCCGACAGCGGCAGCTCCAGTCCGGCCCGCAGCGCCCGTTCGGCCACCGGACGGATCCAGGCATCGGCGGCGGCGGCGAGCGTCACCGGCCCCTCGCCCGGCGCCAGACCGGCCAGCGCAGCCGCCGCGGTGTCATCCCATGCGGCGGGCAACGTGACCAGCCGCGGCATCGCATCGGGATCGGCCCCCGCGAGCACGCGGCGCATCCTCACGCCGTGCCAGGTGCGAGCGGACTTCATACCGCCATGCTAGGCGGGCCGCTGCGACTCGGAAAGCGTATTTTGCGGTTGTTCCGCTGATGGACCACAAAATCCTGTGGATGACCCGGATGGGTGGACCGGACTCCTTGAGCTTCGTATACCGTGCGGCATGAACTTCGGCACCTGGCTGTTCACCCGGCTCAAGGGTCGGCGCGTCGGCGCGGACGCCTTCGGCAACTCGTATTTCATTGAGCGGCGGCCCCGCGCCGGCTACCGCGTGCGGCGCTGGGTGACCTATGCGGGTCCGCCCGAGGCTTCGCGTGTCCCTCCGGAGTGGCACGCCTGGCTGCACTACACCACAGACGCGCCGTTGGTTGAGCGGTCGCGGCAGCCATGGGAGAAGCCGCATCTGCAGAACGCCACCGGCACGCCGGCCAGCTATCGCCCGCCGGGCCACGACTACCAGGGCGGCCATCGCGCCCGCGCCACCGGCGACTACGAAGCCTGGACCCCGGACAGCTAGGCCCCGCGCATGCGTCGTCGCAGCATCGCCGAGGTGCTGACCGGAGCAGTGGTCCTGCTGGTGGCGGCGGGGTTCCTCGGCTACGCGGTGGCGCATTCCGGCCGCAGCGCGGCCTCGGGCTACACCCTGTTCGCCCGGTTCGAGCACATCGATGGACTTGGCGTCGGCGCGGACGTTCGCCTGGCCGGGGTAAAGATCGGCAGCGTCAACCAGGCACGCATCGATCCGCAGAATTTCCAGGCCGTGGTGGCGCTGTCGGTGCGCGGCGACATCAAGCTGCCCAAGGACAGCGCCGCCATCATCACCAGCGAAAGCCTGCTCGGCGGGAAATACGTATCGCTCCAGCCGGGCGGCGACGAGACGCTGTTGCAGCCGGGGCAGACCATCACCATTACCCAATCCTCGGTCAGCATCGAGGAACTGTTGGGCAAGTTCATCTTCAGCATAGCCAACGTGAAGCCCGGCGAGAGCCAGCCCGGAGCGCAGAAGCCATGATCCCGCCGCCCCCCACCGTCTGGCCGCAACCCGACGGCGCGCCGGTGTCGTGCCGCGAGAAGCTGCGCATGCTGGCGGAAAACCACGCCGAACTGGCGCAGGCGCTCCAGGATGCCTTCGAGGATGCCGTGCTGATGGGCGTCGACGAACAGGCAATGCGCGGCATCCTGTCCGGCATGGTCAAGGGCCTGGAATCGCCGAAGCGCGCCGGCCGATGAGATTTTTGGCAGGTTCCGCGGTGGCGTTGGTCATGCCGGCGGTCGCGCTGGCGCAGTCGCTGCCGCCGATCACAACGACGCCACTATTGCCGCCTTCCTCTGTACAGCAACGGCCGGCGGATCAGCCGCAGACCCCGCCGCAGCCGGCGCCGCCTGCCGCGCCGCAGCCGATGCAACAGACCTGGCTGCCGCAGAACACGGCGCAGTTGCAGGTGCTCGACAAGGTAAATGCGCAGAACGCGCTGCTGACGGTGAAGGTCGGGCAGGAGGCGCAGTTCGGCTCGCTGAACATCCAGGTGCAGGCCTGCAATATCCATCCGCCAGACCAGCCGCAGGATTCCGCCGCCTTCCTGACCATCACCGACAGCCACGCCGATGCGCCGGGCTTCCGTGGCTGGATGCTGGCGAACAACCCGTCGCTGTCGATGCTCCAGCACCCGATCTACGACGTGCGCGTCGTCGGTTGCCGCGCCTGACCTTGCGTCCGCCCCTGCCGCCGCTGGACCGGGTGGCGCTGCTGCTCGACCTGGATGGTACGCTGCTGGATCTGGCGCCGCGGCCGGACGCGGTGGTGGTGCCGACCGACCTGCCGAAGGCATTGCGCACCCTGCGGCGACGGCTGGACGACGCCCTGGCCGTCATCACCGGCCGCCCGGTCGAGACGGTCGATGCGCTGCTTGGCGATGCAATTTTCGCGGTGGCGGGCGAGCATGGCGGGGCGTTCCGCTACGCCCCGGGCCGGGCCGTGGAGCGACCCGCGCTGCCGTCACCGCCCCCGGCCTGGCTCGATACAGCGGAGCACCTGGCGGCTACACATCCCGGCGTGCTGCTGGAGCGCAAGGCGCGCGGTTTCGCGTTGCACTATCGCGCGGTTCCCGCCGCGGGCACGGAGCTGCGTGAGGGGCTGGCGCGACTTCTGACAGGTTCCCAGGACTTCGAGCTGCTGCAAGCGCACCTGCTGTGGGAGGTGCGGCCGCGCGGCGCCGACAAGGGCAAGGCGGTGGCCACGCTGATGGACCACGCGCCGTTTCGCGGCCGGCTGCCGGTGTTCCTCGGCGACGACGTGACGGATGAGGACGCCATCTCGGCGGCAGCGGCGATGGGCGGCGTCGGGTTGCGCGTCCAGGACGCGTTCGGCGACGCGGCGGGCGTGCGCGCGTGGCTACAGGCGATTGCATCGAACGGGGATTGGCCGTGCGGCTCGCCGACTTCGACGCGCTGACGTTCGACTGCTACGGCACGCTGATCGATTGGGAGAGCGGCATCGTAACGGCGCTGCAATCCTTGCTGGCGCGCGTCACACAACCGCCGACCCGCGATGCGGTCCTGGAGTCGTTCGCGCGCCACGAGACGCGGCTCGAGAAGGCCAATCCGCAAATGCTGTACCGTGAGCTGCTGACGCAGGTTCACGATGCGCTGGCGGATGACTGGGGTGTCGCGACAAATGCGGCCGAGAGCCGGCGTTTCGGAGGATCGGTCGGCGACTGGCCGGCGTTCGACGACACGCAAGCGGCGCTGCGCTATCTCCAGCTTCACTACCGGCTGATTATACTATCCAATGTCGATCGCGAGAGTTTCCGTGCGAGCAACAACCGGCTCGGCGTGACATTCGATGCGATCTGCACCGCCGAGGATGTCGGCTCGTACAAACCGGACCCGCGCAATTTCGCGTTTATGATCGAGCAGCTCGCGACGATGGGCATCGCGCGATCTCGCATCCTGCACACCGCACAGAGCCTGTTCCACGACCACGCGCCGGCGAACGATGCGGGGATCGCGTCGGCGTGGATCGATCGTCGGCACGATGCGTCGGGCTGGGGTGCCACCTCGGCACCGCCCGTGGGCGTGCACTACGACTTCCGTTTCACCAGCCTCGCCGCGATGGTGCAGGCGCACCAGTCGGCGCAATGAACGGAGCGCCTCTCCCGCGAAACGAAAGAGGCGCTCCGTCGTGTTCTAAGCCGCCGCCCGGCCGCCGAAATGCGAGTCCAGGGCTTCGTAGTTGAGCATCCGCGTATACTCTGCGAGCATGTCCGGCGTGGCGACCTCGATCATCAGCCGGTTTTCCACCCAGAATTCGATGACGTGGAACGCCGGCGGCTGGCCCGGCGCGCCGCGGCCGAAATAGCGTGTGCGCCAGCCTTCGCGTTCGCCGATGCGCTCCACGGTCGCACGATCGACCGGCACGGAGAGCAGCATGTGGAACGGCCCGTAACCCGCCTTTGCCTTGTGATCGGCGCGCACCTGTCCATCGTCCTGGCCGGGGAGCAGCGTTACGGTCTCCGGATAAACTTCGATCATGGAGCCGTGGTCGTCGCCGCTCACCGCCATGAACGAATCGGCGACGCTGCCGGGAAACGGATAGGCGCGGCCTTTCATCACTTCGGCCAGCACATCGGCAACATGCTTCGGATCGCGCGCCGATATCGACACATGATGGATCATCTCGTGACCTCCTCAGTAGGTACGGAACATGCGCGCGATCTGCTCCAGATCGTGCGTCACGGTCAAGGCCAGCGATAACAGGATGCGCGCCTTCTGGGGGATCAAATTATCCGCGATCAGGAAGCCGGCATCGGCAAGCCGGCTGCCGCGAAATGTGCGCCCGCTGCCTGCGCGCGTGCACTGCACCACCACGACGCCCTGCGCAACCGCCTCCTTCAACGCCTCGAAGTCGCCGGGCGGCGAGAAGCCGGGTGCGAAGCCCGCCGAAACGATGCCCTTGGCACCGGCAGCGGTGAAGGCACGCACAGCGGTACCGTCACCGCCGGCATAGGCATAGGCGATGTCAACGCGCGGCAGCGCATCGAGTTCACTTATATCGAACTCGGTATCCGGACAGCACCGGCGCAGCGGCCGGCGGTAGAACGCGACCGCATCGCCATCGGCATGGCCCAGCACGCCGAAATCGGCGGTGCGGAACGTCTGCGTGCGCAGCGTGGCAGTCTTGGTCACCTCGCGCGCCGCCTGGATCTCGTCATTGAGCAACACCAGCACGCCCATGCCACGCGCCTCCGCGCTCGCCGCGACGCGGATCGCATTGACAATGTTGAGGCCGGCATCGGTGGACAGCGCGCTCGACGGCCGCTGCGCGCCGACCAATACAACCGGCACGTCCACCTTCAACGTCAGGTTGAGAATATACGCGGTCTCCTCCAGCGTTGCGGTTCCGTGGCCGATGACGATGCCGGAAAGATCGGGGTGTTCGGCGACCAGGCGCTGACATAACAGCGCCAACGCCTTCCAGTCGGCAAAATCGATGGCGGTGCTGGGTATGTTGCGGTAGCGCACGGGTAGCACATCGGCGACCAGTGCGGTCTCCGGCCAGCGAGCGATGAGCTCGTCGGCATGCAGCACGACGCCGTTGGCGCCGTAGTCCTGCAGATCGAGCGGCCCCTTGCCGATCGAGGCGATCGTGCCGCCGGTGCCGATGAACGCGACTTTTGGTTTCATCACACGGTGACGGCGCTGGCTTCCGCCGCGTCCAGCACCGGCGGGCGGAGCGTGTGGAACTCGGTGTCGCGCTGATAGGCATCGGCCACCTTCAGCACGCGCGCCTCGGCGAACGGCCGCGCCGCGATCTGAAGGCCGATCGGCAGACCATTGGGATCGAAGCCGCAGTTCACGCTGACCGCCGGCAAGCCGAGATAATTGTACGGCCGCGTGTTGGACGAGACGGCCATGAACGCCACCTCGGTACCGGGAGGGCCGTGGTCGATGTCGGTCGCCGCCAGCGTCGGCAGGCAGGAACGGATGGTGGGCGAGATCAGCACATCGACCTTGCCGAACACTTCCTTGGCGAACGCCTTGAGGATCGGACCGCGGCGCGCCAGCGCCTCGATGTAGTAGGTCGCGGGGACGGCATAACCGCCGTACATCCGGCCGCTGATATGGATGCCGTACTCCCCTGCCCGCTCACGCATCCATTGCGCATGGATCGTTGCCGCCTCGACCCGCGAAACGATGCTGCCATAGGTCGTGACGGCATCCATCAGCGGCAGCGCGATCCGCCGCACCGTGGCACCGCGCGCCACCAGTACCGCCACCGCGCGCTCGATCGCCTCCAGCACCGGCGGATCGACCTCGTCGAGGAACCAGGTGGACGGCACGCCGATGCGCAGGCCGCGCACATCGCCGTCGAGCGCCGCCTCGTAGTCGGGCACCGGCTCGTGCGAGCTGGTCGGATCGCGCGGATCGCGCCCGGCGATCAGCGTCAGGACGCGGGCGCAGTCGCGCGCGGTGCGTGTCAGCGGACCGACATTGTCGGCACTGAACGACAGCGGCATGACGCCGTAGCGAGACACGCGCGTCTGCGTCGGCTTGATGCCGGTGACGCCGCACGCTGCCGCCGGCAGGCGGATCGAACCACCGGTGTCTGACCCCAGCGCCATGTAGTTGAACCGCGCCGCGACCGACACGCCGGACCCCGACGATGAACCTCCGGTGATGTAGGGTGGGTTCCACGGGTTGTGGCAGTCGCCGAACGCGCGATTGTGACCGGTCGGGTTCTGCGCGAACTCCGCCATGTTGAGGCCGCCGAACGTATAGGCGCCGGCCGCAGAAAGCTTCTCGATGACGGTGGCGGTGACGGTTGGGCGCCAGTCCTTGCGTAGCGCCGAACCGCACGTGCTGAGCCGGCCCGCCTGGTAGTACATGTCCTTGTGCATCATCGGCACGCCATGCAGCGGCCCAAGCCATGCCTTGTCGCGCGCCGCGCGATCCGCTGCGCGTGCCGCCTGCTCCGCAGCTTCGCGATCCAGCCAGATCGTCGCATTCAGCCTGGGGTTTGCCGCCTCCATGTTGCGCCAACAGGCGTCGAGCAGCTCCATCGACGTGGCCTCGCCGTTGCGCACCGCATCCGCCGCCTCGACCAGGGAGAGATCCGCCAGATCGGTCATGGCCCTCACTCCTTCGCTTCGTGCAGCGCGGCCTCGAAGCTGGACGGCTCGTCCTCGAACGCCATCGTGCCGCGCAGAGCCTCGAAGGCCCGGATGGTGTTGATCAGGTCGGCCGCCATCCGCCGTGCCGGATCATTCGGTGCGGCGATGCCATGCCATCGCGCAATCGTTGCCTCTACCTCGGCGGCAAAGTCGTCCATGCTCGCTCTCCCCTGATTTCGCCGCAGTATGCCAAAGAGACGGACTGAGCGACATGGCGGATAGCGATGCAGTGTTCGAAACCGATGTGCCGGCACGGCTCGACCGCTTGCCGTGGAGCCGGTTTCACTGGCTGGTGATCATCGCCCTTGGCATCGCCTGGGTGCTCGACGGCCTCGAGGTCACCATTGTGGGTTCGCTGTCCGGCGCACTGACCGAGAGCCCGGTGCTGCACCTCACCGGCGAGCAGGTAGGGCTTGCGGCCAGCGCCTACCTGGTCGGCGCGGTGTCGGGCGCCTTGTTCTTCGGCTGGCTCACCGACCGGCTGGGACGCAAGAAGCTGTTCAGTATCACAGTGCTGGTCTACCTGACCGCCACCGTCGCCTGTGGCCTGTCGTGGGATTTCTGGTCGTTCGCGGTGTTCCGCCTGCTGACCGGCGCAGGCATCGGCGGCGAGTATGCCGCGGTCAACGCCACCATCCAGGAACTGATCCCGGCGCGGCGACGCGGCTTCACCGACCTGGTGGTGAACGGCAGCTTCTGGATCGGTGCCGCCGCCGGCGCGATCGGTGCGCTGGTGGTGCTGAACCCGGCGGTAATGCCGGCCGAATACGGCTGGCGCTTCGCCTTCATCATCGGCGGCGCACTCGGCCTGATCGTGTTGCTGCTGCGTCGCTTCCTGCCGGAAAGCCCGCGCTGGCTGATGACCTACGGCCGTCCCGACGAAGCCCGCCGCGTGGTG
>JANWJK010000009.1 GCA_025452005.1 Acetobacteraceae bacterium
CGTTGCCGCACGCGATCAAGGAGCTGGCATCGCTTGGCCTGCTGCCGGCGCTCGATCGTGCCGGCATCCGCACGCGCGAGCTGATCTACGCCAACCGCTTTGGCCAGGTGGTGTGGCGCGAGCTGCGTGGCACCGACGCGGGCTTCGACACGCCGCAGTTCTCGATCCATCGCGGCAGACTGCACGGCGTGCTGCTGGAGGCGGTGCGCGAACGGCTTGGCGACGATGCGTTGCGCACCGGCTGCCGGCTGCTCTCGTTCGCCGAACGCGGCGACCGCATCGTCGCGCGGTTCGAGCGACGCGAGGCGGGTGACGCGTTCGAGGCCGAAGGCGACGTGCTGGTGGGCGCTGACGGCATCCACTCCACCGTGCGTGCGGCGTTCTATCCAGACGAGGGGCCGCCTGTCTGGAACGGCATGATGCTGTGGCGCGGCGCGGCCGACTGGCCGGTGTACGTCGATGGCCGCACCATGGTGATCGCCGGCGGCATGGGCCGGAAATTCGTTTTTTATCCGATCCATGCGGATCCCGCCGCGCCGGGCCATCGGCTGACCAACTGGGCGGTGATGGCGCGGATCGGTGACGGCAGCGGTCTGCCGCCGCGCCGCGAGGACTGGAGCCGTCCAGGCCAATGGAACGAGGTGGAGCCGTTCGTACGCGACCGGTTTCGCCTCGATTTCGTCGATCCGCTGGCACTGATCCGCACATCGGGCACATTCTACGAATACCCGATGTGCGACCGCGATCCGCTGCCGCGATGGTCGTTCGGCCGCGCCACGCTGCTCGGCGATGCGGCGCATCCGATGTATCCGGTCGGATCGAACGGCGCGAGCCAGGCGGTGCTGGATGCACGCGCGCTGGCGCGGCATCTCGCCGGCGGCGAGGTGGTGCAAGCGCTGGCCGCGTACGACGCAGAGCGCCGGCCGATGACCGCGGAGATCGTGCTCAACAACCGCAAGGGTGGGCCGGAGCGGGTGATCGACGTGATCGAGGAGCGCGCGCCGGACGGCTTCACCGATATCGATGCCGTGGCGTCGCATGCCGAGCGCGAGGCCATTGTGCGCGGCTATGCGTCGATGGCGGGATTTGCGCGGGAGCAGGTGAACAGAAACCACAGATGAACACGGATGAACACGGATTGCGTCCCTGATCCGTGTTCATGTGTGCATCTGTGGTTCCATTACTTAGGATCCGACGCGGGATAACGGATCGCCGCTCCACCAGCCGATTCGGTTGTTCAGACTCAGGCTGTTACCCAGGCGGCGGCAGGAAGTTCACCTCGTGCAGGCCGGCGAGGCGGACCACCTCCGCCGGATCTGGCACATTGTCGATCGCCTGGAACAGGTCCCACAACCTGCGCGTCGGCGACACCCAGAACAGGCAGGTGATATTGGCCTGCGAATGGTTGAACAGCCCGTGCGGAATACCGCGCGGCAGGCGGATCAGGTCGCCGGCCGACGCGTTGGCCGCCTGGCCGTCCAACACGAGGTCGAAGCGCCCTTCGAACATGTAGATGAACTCGTCCTGAGTCGGATGGATGTGCGGCGGCACGAAGGTCCCCGGCGGCAGCAGCGCAAGCCACGAGAGGCTGCTCTCGGTCACCTGGAGCGGCGTGTAGGTCTGGCCCAGGATATGCCAGACGATCCCGTCCACGCTGCTGCCTTGTTGGGTGACGCCGGCGGTCATCGGTGCGGGAGTGGGCATGATGCTGCTCCTTGAGTGGATCGCGCTCATTGTCACCATTGGTCATGGCAGCGGCAAGCGAGGGCGCGTGGCACGGGGATTGTATGTCCGGCTCATCGGACTGAGGATCGGTCCCGCGTGACACTGGGAGACACCAACCATGACCACCAGACTCGGCCGCCGCGCGATGGCCGGCGCAGCCGCGCTGTTGCCCGCCGCCGCCATGATCGGCTCGGCGCGGGCGCAATCCGCCAACGAGACCACTTTCGACCGCGTCCGCCGCACCAAGACGCTGCGCATCGCGGCATTGCCGGGTGAGTTGCCGTATTTCCAGAAGGACATCGCCAGCGGCGAATGGAGCGGCGCCTGCATCGACATGGCGAAGGACATCGCCAAGGTGTTCGACGCGCAGTTGGCGTATGTCGAGTCGACCTACGGCAACTCGGTGCTCGATCTGCAATCCAACAAGGTGGACCTCGCGTTTGCGCTGAATCCCACGCCGCAGCGCGCACTGTCCATCGGCTTCACCCATCCGATGATCGTGCACCCGTTCGGCTGTGTCGCGCGCAAGGGGTTGGAACCTGCTACCTGGGACGATCTCAACAAGCCCGAGATTCGCGTCGTCTATGACATCGGTTCGCTGCACGAGACGGCGGCGAAACGCTACTGTCCGAAGGCGCAGCTCACCGGCTACAAATCGCGCGACGATTGCACGCTGGCGATGCAGTCCGGCCGCGCGGATGCGCACATCCTTGCGGCGATCCTCGGCCTGTCCGCGATCGGCAGGAACCCCGCGCTGGGCAGCTATCATCTGTTGACCGGCCCGTTGGTCGCGCTGCCCAGTTGTCTCGGCATCCAGCGTGAGCCCGATCCACGTTTCGCTGATGTCGTCAATGCGTGGATCGACTTCAACCGCGGCACCGGGCAGATCCGCGAATGGCTGCTCGATGGGCTGGGGAAGTTCGGCGTCTCGCGCGACCAGATTCCCGCGACGCTGAGTTTCTGAACGCGGCGGGCGAGGCGGGCGATGTTCTATCAATGGGACTTCGCCTTCCTGCTGCGCTACACACCGTTGTTCTGGAAGGGCGTGCTGGTCACGCTGGCCTACACGGCGGGCACCATATTCCTTGGCCTGATCATAGGATTGCTGATCGGCCTCGGCCGACTGTCACGCTCGAAGCTGGTGAACATCCCGCTGATCGCCTTCATCGAGGCGTTCCGCTGCACGCCGCTGCTGGTGCAGATCGTGTGGTTCTATTACGCGCTGCCGGTGCTGCTGAACATCCAGATCCCGGCGACCACGGCAGCGGTGCTGGTGCTGTCGTGCTACACCGGTGCGTTCTATGCCGAGATCTTCCGCGGCGGCATCGTCTCGATCGAGGCGGGCCAATGGGATGCGGCGCGCGCGCTTGGCCTGCGGCCCTGGGCGATGATGCGCAAGGTGATCCTGCCGCAGGCGGTGAAGCGGATGATCCCGCCGTTCGTCAACCAGTCGATCACGCAGTTGAAGAACACCTCGCTGGTGTCCACGATCGCCGTGCCGGACCTGCTGTATCAGGGCACGCTGATCACGGCGGACACGTATCGGCCGCTGGAAGTGTATACCGTAGTGGCGCTGATCTACTTCGCGATGCTGTTCCCCAGCACCCTGTTGGCACAGGCGTACGAGAGGCGTCTGGCGAAGGGGCGGTAGCAAGGAGAGGAGACGAAAAATGGCAGACCCGTTGGTGCTTTGCGAGGTCGACGAGAAGGTCTCCATCATCACACTCAACAGGCCGGACAAGCTCAACGCGATCAGCCATGAACTGCAGCATGCGCTGACCGAGGCGTTCGGCCGCGCCGATGCGGATCCCGCGACGAGCGTCGTGCTGCTGCGAGCCGAGGGCCGCAGCTTCTGCGCCGGCTACGACATCGGCGCCAAAGGGCCCGATGGCGATGATTGGCGGAGCGATCCGACCAAGGCGCACGCGCATCTTCAGCCGCAGCTCGAATTCGAGATGGCGCCGTGGCTGATGAGGAAGCCGGTGATCGCGTCGGTGCAGGGTCACGTACTCGGCGGCGGGTGCGAGCTGGTGATGCTGTGCGATCTGACGATTGCTGCCGACAACGCGACGTTCGGCGAGCCGGAGGTGCGATTCTCGGCGGTCGGTCCGGCGATCGTGATGCCGATGATCATCGGCTACAAGAAGGCGCGCGAGCTGCTGTATTTCGGCGACCAGATCGATGCGCCGACCGCGCTCGACCTGGGCATGATCAATCGCATCGTGCCGCTGGCCGAGCTGCGCGCGGCGAGCCTTGGCTATGCCAAACGCCTGTCGCTGATCTCGCCGGAAGCGCTGTATGCGACGAAGCGCGCGGTGAACCGGGTGGCGGACGCTGCCGGGTTCCGCACCGCGCTTTATGCCGGTCTCGATGTGGTGGGGCCGCTTTACGCGACGACGACCGAAGCGGGCGCGCGGTTCCGCGAGATCGCGCGGAGCGAAGGCGTGCCGGCCGCGGTGCGGTGGCGGTCGGGACAGTTCAGTGGGTAGCAGCCGACAGTTCCACTCTTTGTCGCTAAAATCAGATCTGAGGTGAACCGCGCCTCTTCCGCTTCACACCTACTCGTGGTCTCGACCCAGCCAGGCAATCCCCATGACGATGCGAACACTCATGGGGATTGCTTCGCTTCGCTCGCAATGACAGGGGAACGTGGCCTACCCCCGCGGCAGCAACTGCTCCGCCAGCGTCACCCAGTACGATGCCCCCGCCGGCAGGATCTCGTCGTTGAAGTCATAGCGCGGGTGATGGACCATCGCATCGTCCTTGCCGCGACCGCCGCCCAACATGATGTAGCTGCCCTGCTTGGCGTTCAGCATGAACGAGAAATCCTCGCCGCCCATCGTCGGCTTCGCCATGTGCACCACGCGCGCGTCGCCCGCGACCGTCGCGGCGGCGCGGCGGGCGAGCACCGTGGCGTCCGCGTCGTTCACCGTCGCCGGATAGTCGCGGCTGAACACCACGTCGGCCTTGGCGCCGAAGCTCTCCGCGATACCGGTGGCGAGCCGGCGCACGCCATCCTCCAACTGATCGCCGACGCGCGGGTCGAACCAGCGCGCGGTGCCGAGCATGCGCACCGTCTCGGGGATCACGTTGTAGGTGTGGCCGCCGTTGATGTGGCCGATGGTGACCACGCCGCCCTCCACCGGCTCGATGGTCCGCGCAACGATCGTCTGGAACGCGGTGACGATGTGGCTGGCGACCACGATCGGATCGGTGCCGAAATGCGGCTGCGCGCCGTGCGTGCCCTTGCCGGTGATGGTGATCTCGATGTTCGCCACCGCCGCCATGACCGGCCCGTTGCGCCAGGCGAAGGTGCCCGCCGGCATCTGCGGCCAGTTGTGCATGCCGAACACCATCTCCATCTGGCAGCGGTCGAACAGGCCCTCCTTCACCATGATCTCGCCCCCGGCCAGATTCTCCTCCGCCGGCTGGAAGATCACATAGACCGTGCCGTCGAAGTTGCGTGTCTCGGCCAGGTACTTGGCGGCCCCGAGCAGCATGGTGGTGTGGCCGTCATGGCCGCAGGCGTGCATCACGCCGGGCTTGGTCGACTTGTAGGGCAGCTCATTCGCCTCGAGGATCGGCAGCGCGTCCATATCGGCGCGCAGCCCGATCGACACCGGCCCATTGCCCTCGCGCAGCACGCCGACCACGCCGGTCCCGCCGACGCCGCGATGCACCTCTATGCCGAGGGCCTCGAGCTGTTTTGCC
>JANWJK010000010.1 GCA_025452005.1 Acetobacteraceae bacterium
CCCCCTCCATCGCCTCCGCCCAGCGCCTTGTGGTGAAGATCGGCAGTGCCCTGGTGGTGGGCCAGGACGAGGCTGGCCCCCGCACGGCGTGGCTCGAAGGCGTGGCCGCCGACATCGCCTCGCTCCGCGCACGCGGTGCCGACGTGATCGTGGTGTCCTCCGGCGCTATCGCGCTGGCCCGCCGCTCGCTGGGCCTGCACCAGCGACGCCTGCGGCTGGAGGAACAGCAGGCCGCGGCGGCCGTCGGCCAGATCCGCCTGGCGCAGGCCTGGAGCGAGGCGCTCTCCGCCAAGGGCCTCACCGCCGCGCAGCTTCTGCTGACGCTTGACGACACCGAGGACCGCCGCCGCTACCTCAACGCCCGCGCAACCTTGAGCACATTGCTCGGGCTCGGCTGCATCCCGGTGATCAACGAGAACGACACGGTGGCGACCGCCGAAATCCGCTTCGGCGATAACGACCGCCTTGCGGCGCGCGTTGCCGAAATGACCCAGGCCGACCAGTTGATCCTACTGTCCGATATCGACGGCCTCTACACCGCCGATCCGCGGCGCGACCCCGCCGCCGCACACATACCGGAGGTCTCCGCCATCACTCCCGAGATCGAGGCGATGGGCGGCGAAGCGCCGCCCGGCTACTCGTCCGGCGGCATGCAGACCAAGCTGGTTGCGGCGCGCATCGCCACCCAGGCGGGCTGCGCCATGGCGATCGCCTACGGCCGCGTCGACCGCCCGCTCGCCGCGCTGGAGAAAGGCGCGCGCTGTACGTGGTTCCTGGCCGCACCGGAAGGCCGTTCCGCGCGCAAACGCTGGATCGCCGGCACCCTGGCCCCGCTTGGCGCCCTGGTGGTGGACAGCGGTGCGGCGCGCGCACTCGCCGCCGGTCGTTCGCTGCTGCCGGCAGGCGTGCGCTCGGTCGAAGGCACGTTCGAGCGCGGCGATCCTGTCGTGGTGCGCAGTCTGGACGGGAAGGCGCTGGCACGCGGCCTCTCGGCCTACGCCAGCGCCGATGCCGAACGCATCGCCGGTCACCGGTCCGACGAGATCGAGACCATCCTCGGCTGGCGCGGTCGCGACGAGGTCATCCATCGCGACGACCTTGTCTTGCTTTGAACGCGGCGGCAGCGGCAGACTGACACCAGAGGAACGCCGGCGATGCATATCGAGAGCGAAGCCACACAGCATCTGCGACACGCTGCCGGCGCGGCGCGCGCCGCATCACAGGTCCTGGCGCGGACGACCGACGCCGAACGCAACGCGGCACTGCGCGCGATGGCGGCCTCCCTGCGGTCGCACGCGCGCGACATTCTTGCTGCCATCGAAGCGGATCTCGCCGCCTGCACGGGAACCACCGCGTTCCGCGACCGGCTCGCGCTGACCGAGCCGCGGGTCGATGCGATGGCCACGGGTCTCGAGGACATCGCTTTGCTGCCCGATCCGCTGGGCCGCACGCTCGCGGACTGGACGCGTCCGAACGGCCTCCACATCCGGCGCATCGCCACACCGATCGGCGTGATCGGCATGATCTATGAGAGCCGTCCCAATGTCGGCGCCGACGCCGCCGGCATCTGCCTGAAGTCGGGCAATGCGGTGATCCTGCGCGGCGGCTCGGAGAGCGTGCGCAGCGCCGCGGCGATCAACGCTGCGCTGGTCGCCGGGTTGCGCGCCGCTGGACTGCCGGAAGCCTGCGTGCAGATCGCCCCAGACGCCGACCGCGCCTATGTCGCCGCGATGCTGGCCGCGGCCGGCCTGCTCGACCTGATCGTGCCGCGCGGCGGGAAGTCGCTGGTGGAGCGCGTGCAGCGCGAGGCGCGCGTCCCCGTGCTGGCGCACGCCGAAGGGCTTTGTCACACCTACGTCCACGCGTCCGCCGACCATGCGATGGCCAGGCGCATCGTGGCGAATGCCAAGATGCGGCGCACCGGCATCTGCGGCGCCACCGAGACACTGCTGATCGACCGCGCCGTCGCACCGGCCCTGCTGCCGGCCATCGTCGCCGATCTGCGCGCACTTGGCTGCGGCTTCCGCGCCGATGCCGCGGCGCGCGACATCGTGCCCGACCTCGATCCGGCCACCGAAGCGGATTTCGCCACCGAATGGCTGGACGCGATCCTGTCGGTCGCCGTGGTCGACGGTGTCGATGCGGCACTCACGCACATCGCCCGCTACGGTTCCGAGCACACCGACGCCATCGTGGCCGAGGACGCGGATGCCGCGCGGCGCTTCCTCGATGGCGTGGACAGCGCGGTGGCGCTGTGGAACGCCTCGACCCAGTTCTGCGACGGCGGCGAGTTCGGCTTTGGCGCAGAGATCGGCATCGCGACGGGGCGCATCCACGCCCGCGGCCCGGTGGGTCCCGAACAACTGACCACCTACCGCTACCTGGTGATCGGCACCGGGCAGGTGCGTCCCTGAACGCGCCGTCCCGGCATGAGCCAATCCCCCGCTTCGGCGACCGAAGGCGGATGCGCATTGGCCTGCTCGGCGGTTCGTTCAATCCGGCGCACGCGGGGCACCGCCATGTCATCGACCTCGCCCAGCACCGGCTGCGGCTCGACCAGGTCTGGCTGCTGGTGTCGCCCGGCAATCCGCTGAAGCCGCTGTTCGGCATGGCGCCGCTTGCACAGCGGCTGGCATCCGCGCGTGGCATCGCCGACGGCCGGCACGTGATCGCCAGCGCGATCGAGGCGGTGTTCGGCACGCGCTACACCATCGACACGCTGCGCCGCCTGCTGCGGCAATTCCCTCGCGTGCGCTTCGTCTGGCTGATGGGCGCCGACATCCTGGAGGAGTTGCCGCGCTGGCGCCGCTGGGTCGCGTTCGTGCGCCGGGTTCCCTTGGCGGTCCTGCCGCGCCCTGGCCATAACCTGCGCGCGTTGTCGAGCCGCGCGGCGCGCCGCTTCGCCCACGCACGACGCACGCTGCGATCGGCCGCGGTATTGAGCGAGCAGGCCGCGCCCGCCTGGGTGTTCCTGTGCGGGCCGCAGCACCTCGCCTCGGCCACCGCGATCCGCGCCATGGAAGGAGCCATGCCATAGCCAAGCCGTCGAAACCGTTCTCGCCCGCGCGACACCGCGCCGCTCCGCGCAAGAAGGTCGCCAAGCCGACGCTGTCCGTCGCCGACAAGACTCCCGGGACGCCGCGCAAGAAGACGATCGCCGCCGGTCCGCGCCCCGCCACGGCGCGGCGCCGCAAGGCGGAACCTTCGGCGCTGGAGCGGCTCCAGGCGGTCATCCTCGGCAGCCTCGAGGACGACAAGGCGGAAAACGTCGTGACGCTCGACCTTGAAGGCAAGGCGTCGTTCTGCGACCGCATGGTGATCGCCACGGGGCTTGCCGACCGGCAGATCACCGCGATGGCCGAGCACCTGTCGGAGAAGCTGCACAAGGCCGGACTGCGACGCGTGCAGGTGGAAGGCGCAGGCGGCGCCGACTGGGTGCTGATCGATGCGGGCGACATCGTGGTGCACCTGTTCAAGCCGGAGGCGCGCGCGATGTACGCGCTGGAGCGGATGTGGGGCGCCGAACTGGACGAGGTGGGCTCAGGCTGATTGCATCAACGAACCTGGTACGGGTGGAAGATGTGGTCCTTCGCCTTCACGGCCACATGGCACGCGTGTCCGCAGTCCGAGGGGCTGGAATCGGCGGTGAACTTGCCGGATGCGGCTTCGTAGTTGAACAACGCGTATCCCCATCCGCCGCTGTTCGGAAATCTCCTGCTGTCCTTTTCGATGACGAATGCCTGCGTGAACACGTCCGGCACATCCACGACGAAGGGGGTCTCCGTGCTCTTCTTCGGCTTCCACTGGAGCTTCACGATCCTGGAGCCATCAGGGAACTGCTGATCGTTGCCCGGAACGCCGGCCTTGAACGCCTCGATCATTGTGGGATTGGCGACGATCACCTTGAGCACTTCATCGGTCCGCGCGGAAGAGACCACCGCCCAGTCCTCGTATCCCCTGAAGTCGGAGAACGCGATTCCGCCCGGCGATGTCAGCGAGTACTTGTCCTGCGCGTGAACGGCCGTGCCGCTCAGAACGGCGAGCACTGCCGTGGCGGTCGCCATCGTGAGCCTGTTTTTGCGCAGCATCGCTGATCCATTCCGAGAGGGCCCGCAAACCTACCCTTTCACCGCAGCCGCGGTCAGCCCCTTCACGAAGTACCGCTGGAAGAACACGAACAACGCGGCGATCGGCAGCGTCGCGACGGTCGAGGCCGCCATCGCCGCGCCCCACATCGGCTCGCGCTGATATGGCTGGCTGTAGCTGGTCATGCCGACCGACAGCACGTTCAGGTCCTTGTCCTGCACGATCACCAGCGGCCACAGGAAGTTCCCCCACGACCAGATGAAGACGATGATCGCAAGGCTCGCCAGTGCAGGCAGCAGAAGCGGCAGCGCGATGCGCAGGAAGATGTGGAACTCGCCGGCGCCGTCCACCCGTGCCGCCTCGATCAGTTCGTCGGGCAGGTCCGTGGCGTACTGGCGCATCATGAACACGCCGAATGCGTTCATCATGCCGGGGATGATCAGACCGGCATAGCTGTTCTCCCAGCCGAACCACTTCACCTCGACGAACAACGGCACGACCAGCACCTGGAACGGCACCATGATGGTGGACAGCACGGCCAGGAACAGCAGCGTGCGCCCCGGAAAGCGGTACTTCGCGAAACCGAATCCCGCGAGGGCGCCGAAGAACACGGTGATGGCGACATGCGCAGCCGCATAGATCCAGGAGTTGAGGAAGTAGCGCCATAACGGTGCGATCTCCGCCGCCTGGCGGAACTGCGCGAACCCCTGGAAGTCATGCGGGATGAAGTGCATCGGGATCGCCTGGACCTCGGTCTCCGCCTTGAATGCGGAGCTCACCATGAACCAGATCGGGAACGCGAAGATCGCCGCTGCCGCCACCGCGACAAGGATGCGGACGGGGCGCTCACGCACGGCGGTTGAACCGCAACTGGACGATGGTGACGATGAGGATCATCGCGAACATCACCATGGAGACGGCCGCCGCGTCGCCCATGCGGAAGTACTGGAAGCCGTATTTCAGCACCAGCAGCCCGAGCACCAGCGTAGAGTTCGCCGGCCCGCCGGGATCGTTCGGCAGCACATATTGCAGCGCGAAGGTCTGGAATGCGTTGATCGAGGAAAGCGCCGCCACGAGCACGGCGGTCGCGCGCAGGTGCGGCAGCTCGATGTACCAGAAGATGCGCACCGGGCCGGCGCCGTCGAGCGACGCCGCCTCGCGCAGTTCTGCCGGCACGCCGGCCAGTCCGGCCAGCCAGATCACCATGAAGAACGGGATCGCCGCCCAGTCGTGCACCGCGATCATCGACAGCGGCGCGAGCACCGCATCGGCCAGCCAGCGTATCTCGGTCATGCCCCATTGTCCGCCGATCAGCCAGGTCATGACGCCGTTCGGATGCAGCAGCACGCGCCAGATCACCGCGACCACCACCACCGGCGGCAG
>JANWJK010000011.1 GCA_025452005.1 Acetobacteraceae bacterium
ACGCCGCGGGATCGCTCATGTCATCGGGCACGGCGAGTGCCTTCAGCCGCGGGATGTCGTGCAGGATGACCCGCGACCCGTGCGTCTCCACCCCGTAGGCCCGCAAAGTGGCGAAGGCGCGCGACAGGTTCTCCTGCCGGCAGCCCAGGCGCGCTGCCAGCAGCCCCTTGTCGAACGGCAGGCGGAACTCTGCCCTGAGCGCCTCGCCATCCTTCACCCGCGCCAGCAGGTAGCAGCCCAGCCGTTGCGCCGCCGTTCGCAGCTTCAGGTCGCGCACTTGGCGCACCATGGTACGGAACTCGCGCGACACCGAACGCAGCAGCGTGTTGGCGAGGGGTGCTTCGCGCTCCACCAGGTCCAGCAGCCCGCCGGCATTGATCGCGAGCAGCCGGCACCGCGTCACTGTGGTTGCGGTCATCAGCGTGGGGAGCTGCGTCAACACCGAGGCAAGCACGAAATGATCGATCGGGTGCAGCACCTCGACCAAGGCGGTGGTGCCATCGGCTGCCGTGCTGGACAGCGCCACCTGACCTTCAAGCAGGACGTACAGCGATGTCGGCAGGGTACCCTGATGCGACACGACCTGGTCGGCATCCGCCCACGTCTCGTCGGCGATCGCCTCAATCTGCTTGCGCAGCGGTGCATCCAACCGCTCGAACAGCGGCACTGTGCCGATCAGATCCGCCGCCGTACCCAACGATCCCTCCACAGGCTGGCCAAACGAATAAATCTAGCGCAACCGGCAATTCCTGGCCAATGTTGGCGGCGTCGCCCGCGGGCGTGATGGAATTGGCAGACATAAGGCGCTTAAAACGCCTTGGCCCAAGGCCGTGCGGGTTCGAGCCCCGCCGCCCGCATTCCACCTGCGGTTGATCTGCATCAATGCACGGTTGCGGCGTGCCAAATATGGTGCGCGCGTCGGCCGGTCGCAGCCGTCGCATTGTGGACAGGATCGGTGCCATGCATTTCGCCGAGAACGACGAGTTCGTCGACCCCATCAGCCGCGACGAGGCTGTGCGCGTTGTCGATCCGCGGCAGATGACGCGGACTCAACTCCGAGATCTCGGCATGCCCAGGCTGGTGTACTTGCGCTGCGGCACCGTTGACGGCCAGGAAGCCTTTGCCATTCATGCCGCCGACGGCACGTCGATCGCAGTTGTGGAAGACCTGGAAGTCGCGCTCGAGGTGGCGTCAGAGAGCAACATGGTCTTCGTCGCGGTGCATTGACGCGCTACCGCGACGCGGCAGGCTCGAACAGTTCCACCACGTTGCCCGACGGGTCCTCGCAAAGGATCTGCCGTCCGCCAGGCCCGTCGACGATGTCGTTGCGGAATGTGACGCCCTGTCCCCGCAGAGTTGCCACCGTGCCGGCGAGGTCGGTCACCTGCAACACGAACCGGTTCCAACCGCCAGGCTCGGGCTTGCGTCCGTCGGGCATCGGCCTCGCCGCGGAGGCGCGCGGCCCGGCGAGCCAAAGGGTCAGGTCATCGCGCCCCATGATCGCCATCGCCGGCCCGAACTGCTGGCGCAGCGCGAAGCCAAGCGTCGTATAGAATGCGACTGCCTGATCGACATCGTGCACGAGATACCGCACCGAGATCATGACAAACTCCGTCAGCTCACCGCGGCCAGAACGCAATCGCAGACGCGCGCCATATCCGCCGTGCCGAGATACGGATGGATCGGCAGGGCGAGGATACGCTCCGCCAGATCTTCCGACACCGGCAGCCGCGCATCGTCATGATGCTCGCGATAGGCCGGTTGTAGATGCAGCGGCCGCGGGTAGTAGATCGCGGTCGGCACGCCATCGGCGCGCAGCGTTGCCTGCACGTGCTGGCGCATCGCCGCATCGCGCAGCAGGATGGCATAGATCGCCCACGCGCTGGTGCTGTCCGGCACGCGCGCCGGCGTCATCACCGCATTGCCAAGCCGCGAATCATAGTAGCGCGCGACGCGTTCGCGGCTCGCCAGTTCGTCCCTGAACACCGTCAGCTTGGCGAGCAGCACCGCCGCCTGAAGCGAGTCCAGCCGGCCATTCATCCCGGTATGCAGCACCTCGTAGCGCGACGTGCCTTCGCCGTGGGTGCGCAGGCTGCGATACAGCGCCGCACGTTCGTCGCTCTCGGTCAGCAGCGCGCCGCCATCGCCGTAGCCCCCCAGCGGCTTCGACGGGAAGAAGCTGGTCACGGTGGCGTCCGCGGCGGCACCCAGCGGCCTGCCATGCAGCGTGCAGCCAAAACTCTGTGCGAGATCGTCGAGCGTGAACAGGCCCTCGCGTTCGGCAATTGCGCTCAATGCCGGCCAGTCCGCCGGCTGACCGAACAGATCGACGCCGATCAGCGCGCGGGGCCGCAGTTTCCCGCCACGCCGGACCTCGGCGATGCGGCGGCCGAGATGCGCCGGATCCATCTGGAACGTGCGCGGATCGACATCGACGAACACCGGTGTGGCGCCCAGCACCAGCGGCACCTCGGCTGTCGCGGTGTAGGTGAACGCCGGCAGGAACACCGCGTCGCCCGGCCCAATGCCTTCGGCCATGAAGGCGATCTGGATCGCGTCGGTGCCGGAACTGACCGCCACGCAATGTTTGGCGCCACAGAACGTCGCCAGCTCGGTTTCCAGCTCCGCCACCTCGGGGCCCAGGATGAACTGGCAATGCGCCAGTACCCCGTCCAGGCGCCGGCGCAGTTCACCCGCGATGCGCGCCTGCTGTGCCTTCAGGTCGATGAACGGGATGGCGGTCATGGGCGGTTCACCACAGGCATCAGTCCTTCAGCGTTGTGTTCGAATTCGGTCACCAGCCGACCTAGCAAGGTGAGTGCCAGACGCGACTGGCCGCCGCGGCAGGCGGCGGCGATCTCGTCGATCGCGCGTCCGACGATGGCCGGATCGGCGGTGCGCGGCGACGCCATGAGGAGGGCGGGGAAGCCGGTTGGAACCGGCGGTTCCTTGCCGTGGAACAGCTCCTCATGCAGCTTTTCGCCGGGGCGCAGGCCGGTGAAGCGGATCTCCACGTCGCGCTCGGGCATCAGTCCGGCCAGCCGGATCATCTGCCGCGCCAGATCGACGATCTTCACCGGCTTGCCCATGTCGAGCACGAAGATGCCGCCCTCTTCGCCGGACGGCAGCATGGCATCGCCGGCGCCGACCACGCTGGCCTGAAGGACCAGGCCCACAGCCTCGCGCACCGTCATGAAATAGCGCTGCATGTCCGGGTGGGTGACGGTCAGTGGACCGCCGCGCTCCAACTGACGCTGGAACAGCGGCACTACGGAGCCCGTGCTGCCCAGCACGTTGCCGAAGCGCACGGTGATGCAGCGCATGCCGCGCCCGGTGCTGCGGGCCGCGATGTCCAGGGCCTGGCAGTACATCTCGGCCAGCCGCTTCGACGCGCCCATCACCGAGGTCGGGTTCACCGCCTTGTCGGTGGAGATCAGCACCATCGCGCGCGCACCAACCGCCCGCGCCGCATCCGCGACATGACGCGTGCCGGCGACGTTGGTCAGCAGGCCCTCCAGCGGGTTGGCCTCGACCATCGGCACGTGCTTCAGCGCCGCGGCGTGGAACACCAGCTCCGGCCGCCAGTGCTCGAACACGTCACGCACGCGCGCCTCGTCACGGATGTCGGCGAGCAGCGACTCGCGCGCAACGTGCGGATGACGCTCGGCCAGTTCGAGGTCGATCAGCCACAGCGCGTATTCGCCATTGTCGAGCAGGATCAGCCGCTCGGGACCGAGGGCGGCGACCTGGCGCGCCAGTTCGCTGCCGATCGTACCGCCGGCGCCGGTAACGATGACCCGGCGGCCCTGGATCAGCCGCGCCATCCCCTCGCGGTCGAGCGGCACCTGCGCGCGGTTCAGCAGGTCCTCGATCGCCATTGGCCGCAGTTCCAGCTCGCGCGAGCGGTCTGCCGTCCCGGCGGGATCCAGCGCGGTCGGGCGCGGCGCCCGGCGGATCCGCATGCCGTGCCTCTCGGCCTGTTCGACCAGGACGGCGAGCGACTGGCCCGCCAGGTCCGGCGTTGCCACCACCAGCGTGTCGGGCAGCCGGTCCTCGCCTGCCAGGCGATCCAGCACCGCGGCCGCATTGTCGATCGAGCCGAGGAAGGGGCTGCCATGGATGCGCCGTCCGGTCTGGCGTGATCCGACCGCCAGCAAACCCTCGACCTGGAGGGTCCGGCGACGGTCCCAGGCCAAGGCGCGCAGGAAGAGGTCGATGTCCTCGGCGGCGCCGACGACGAGCGCCGACGGGATATCCGGCGCGAAGCCGCCGGGCAGGCCGCCGCCCCGCCGATGCCTCCACCGGCGATAGACGACCCTCGGCGCGCCGAGCAGCACCAGCAGCGTCAAGGCATACACGGCGGGAAAGGCTGGATTGCCGGAGGCCACCCCGCTCAGCGCGATCACGAAGGCGAGCAGGGCGGCGCCGATCGCGCTGGACCATGCCACCGCCAGCAGGTCGTCGATCCCGGCGAACCGCCAGTATTGCCAGGGCAGCCGGAACGGCAGTCCCGCCAGCAGCAGCGTCGCCGCGCCGGCGGCAGGGAGCCATGGGGGGTCCAGCCACGCGCCGGACGGGTCGGCCGCCACCCGTGCGAGCGAGACCGCCAACGCCGCGAGGGCGCCGTCGACCGCGATGTTCAGGGCGATTCGCACGGGCGGGCGTGCTGTCATCCGGTCCCTATAACGCAGCCGACCGAGGCCGTCATACCCCGGCCGGGACCGCGACGCGGCGCGCTGTGTCCCGATTGCCTATCGCATTCCGGCGCGTTTGGCCCGATACTCACGATCTCGTGGGGGTGCCGCAGATGCGGCGGATGTCCCGCGATACTCGAAGACCACAGGATCGGCCAGGCGAGGCCTGGGCCGAAGAGGGAAACCGATACGATGACCGCTAGAATACAAGTGTCTCGCCGTTCCGCGCTGAAGTTAGGCGCGGCTGCCACCGCCTTGCCGCTCGTGCACATCCGCACCGCCGGCGCCGCCGGCAAGTTGAGCCTGGCGCTGTGGGATCACTGGGTACCCACCGGCGATGCCGCGATGAAGAAGCTGATCGACGACTGGGCCGAGAAGAACAAGGTTGCCGTCAACGTCGACTTCATCCCGAGCGTCGGCAGCAAGATCAACATCACCATGGCCGCCGAGGCGCAGGCGAAGACCGGGCACGACGTTTATGCGTTCGACCAGTGGACGGTGCACCAGTACTCGGAAAGCCTCGATCCGGTCGACGACGTGATGCAGCGGCTGATCGCGAAGTACGGCAAGCTGGGCCGCGCCTACGAGTATCTTGCGTTCATCGACAAGCACTGGATGGCGGTCCCGGTCGGCTGGGGCTCGGCGCCGCTCCCGCCCGTCGCGCGCCTCAGCATGTGGCAGAAGTTCGCCGGGATCGACGTGAAGAAGTGGTTCCCCGACCAGCCCTCCACTCCCGATGCCAGCAAGGAATGGACCTACGCCAAGCAGCTCGAGGTGGCCGAGCTGTTCCACAAGGCCGGCTATCCGGTCGGCTTCGGCTGCCGCGCCGGCGACAGCACCGACGCGAACCAGACCTGGGGCGCCACGTTCGGCGCGTTCGGCGCCGACCTCGTGAACGCCAAGGGCGAGATCACCGTCGAGTCGGACAACGTGATGGCGGTGATGGAGTACATCCAGAAGCTCATCAAGTTCATGCCGCCCGATGCTCCGCAATGGGACGACGCCTCCAACAACCGCGCGCTCATCTCCGGCAAGGCCCCCTATATCTGGAACCCGCCGTCGGCCTGGGCGGTGGCGAAGCGCGACGCGCCGGAGGTTGCGGCCGATTGCTGGCATTTCTCGTCCCCGATCGGGCCGAAGGGCCGCTTGGTGCCGCATCGGCCGTATTTCTGGGGCCTCTGGAAGTTCGGGCAGAACAAGACCGCGGCCAAGGAGCTGATCGAGTATCTGTCGCAGCGCGAACAGGTCGAGCAGTTGGCGGCCCCGGTTGCCGGCTACGACATCCCGCCGTTCACCTCGATGTACGACATGAAGATCTGGAGCGAGGTCGAGCCGCCGAAGGGGACCGTCTACAACTATCCGGTCCGCGAGTGGCACAACGCGGAGTACTACATCGCCGGTTCGTCGGCGCCTCCGGAGATCGCGGTCCAGATTTGGAACCGCGGCATCCCGCCGGCGATGGTCACCCGCCTGATGTCCGGCCAGACGATCAAGCAGACGATCGCCTGGGCCAAGGAGGAGCTTGAGGGCTTCTCTCGCTGAGGCCTGCGTGATGGCGCCGGGATCGGGCCATGGTGGTCCGGTCCCGGCGGGCAGGCGCCAGGAATGGGTGTTGGCCGACAGCAGCGCATGTTAAACTGCTCTGCATGAACAGATCACGAACACGGGGGACATCCCCCGCCGGCCAGCCGGGCAACACGCAACAGACCGCGGACGTTTGAGCGACAAGCTTGCCCCAACCGACGAGGCGGCGATCGCCGCTGTCGTCTGCGAGGCCGCCGGCGCGGGCGAACCGCTTGCGATCATCGGCAACGACACGAAGGCCGGCATGCTTCGGCCGGTCCAGGCAGCACGCACGCTCTCCACCCGCAACCTCGCCGGCATTACGCTGTACTCGCCGAACGAGCTGGTCATCTCGGCACGCGCCGGAACGACGCTGGCCGAGATCGAGGCGACCCTGTCCGAGCACCACCAGCACATCATCGCCGAACCGCCCGACCTTGCGGCAATCTATCGGTCCTCCGGACAACAAACGATTGGCGGCGTGATCGCCACCAACCTCTCCGGCCCTCGCCGCATCGCCTGGGGAGCGATGCGCGATCACGTGCTGGGCATCCGCGCGGTGACCGGGCACGGCGAGGCGATCCACTCGGGCGGACGCGTGCTGAAGAACGTGACCGGCCTCGATCTGTGCAAGCTGCTCACCGGCAGTCATGGCACGCTTGGCGTCATCACCGAGGTGACCTTGAAGGTGCTGCCGGCGCCGGCAGCTTCCGGCACGATCGTGCTGCCGGGCGTGGATGCGGCGGCGGGCGTGGCGGCGCTGTCCGCGGCGCTCGGCTCGCCGTACAGCGTCTCGGCCGCCGCCTGGCTGCCGGCGGAGGCGGCCGCCCGCGTTGCCGCGCTCGCGGGCTTCGGCGGCGCCGTGGCGCTGGCACGCATCGAGGATATGGCGTCGTCGGTCGCCTATCGGACCGCCAGGCTGCGCGACGATCTCGGGAGCCGAAGCTGCGAGATTCTCGACGATGTGCCGTCGCGCGCTGTGTGGCGGGCGATCCGTGATCTTGCGCCGCTGCTGGCCGAACCGGCCGATGCCGTCTGGCGGATATCGGCGCGCCCCTCTGCCGGGCCTGCCGTGCTGCGGACACTGGCGGACGCGGTCGGTGCGCGTGGCTATCTCGACTGGGGCGGTGGCCTGGCCTGGATCGCCGCTCCGGCCACCGTCGCGGCTCACGCCGCCGTCGAGGCGGCGGCCACGGCCGCCGGCGGCACCTGGCTGCTGATGCGCGGCACTGAATCGCTGCGCACCGCGGTGGACGTGATCCCGCCGGAACCCGAACCTCTCGCGCGGATCACGCGACGGGTGAAGGCAGCGCTCGATCCGCACGGCATCCTGAACCCGGGCCGGCTGTACGGAGGCATGTAGGTGGACATGCACATTCCGAGCGGCGTCTTCATGCCGTTGTACATCGCGAGCTTCATCATGCTCGCCTTCCAGTATTTCCGCATCAACCCCGAGCGGCGCGTGCTCAATCTCCACTTCGGCCTGATGGTGGCCGCGGTCGTGCTGATGTTCGCCGCGGTGTTCCTCGGAAACCTGTCGCTCTCGCCGGTGTTTTTCCTCCTCGCCCTGTTCTGGCTGGGCCTCACGCTTGCACTGTTCCGTCATATGCCGCCGCCCAGGAATTGAGCCATGCAGACCGGTTTCACCGCCGAGCAGTTGCGCGACCCGGATACCGCCGCGTCCAACCAGGTGCTGCGCACCTGCGTGCACTGTGGAATGTGTACCGCGACCTGTCCGACGTTCCTGCTGCTCGGCGACGAACTCGACAGTCCGCGCGGCCGTATCTACCTGATCAAGGACATGCTGGAGACCGGGCGGCCTGCCACCGAGGAGGTGGTGCGCCATATCGATCGCTGTCTGTCGTGCCTTGCCTGCATGACCACATGTCCCTCCGGCGTGAACTACATGCATCTGGTGGATCACGCGCGCAGCTACATCGAGCGGACCTATCGCCGGCCGTGGCATGAGCGTGCGCTGCGCAAGATGCTGGGAACCGTGCTGCCGCGGCCGGCATTGTTCCGCGCCGCCCTGCTCGGCGGGCGCGTGGTGCGGCCGCTGGCGCGCATGCTTCCCGACACCGGCCGGCTTGGCCGGCGGTTGCGTGCGATGCTGGAACTGGTGCCCGCCGCGGTGCCGCGGGCCGGTGCGCTTGCCGCGCCGCAGGTCCATCCAGCGCAAGGCGAACGGCGTGGCCGCGTGGCGCTGCTGGCCGGGTGCGCGCAACAGGTCCTGGCGCCCGAGATCAACGCGGCCACCGTTCGCGTGCTGACCCGGCTCGGCGTCGAGGTCGTGGTGGCGCAGGGCGCCGGTTGCTGCGGCGCGCTGACGCACCATATGGGCCAGCACGCCGCCGCCATGGCGAGTGCGCGCGCGAACATCGCCGCATGGAGCCGCGAGATCGATCGTGACGGGCTCGATGCCATCGTGATCAACGCGTCCGGCTGCGGCACAACGGTGAAGGACTACGGCTTCATGTTCCGCTCCGAGGCGGAACCCTGGCGCGGCGACGCCGCAAGGATATCGGAGCTGGCGTGCGACATCAGCGAGTTCGTGCATCGCGCCGGTTATGCGCCGACCCGCGAGGCACCCGGGCTGACGGTGGCGTATCATTCCGCGTGCAGCCTGCAGCATGGACAGCAGGTCACCACCCAACCGAAGGCGCTGTTGCGGCGCGCCGGCTTCACCGTGGTGGAACCGGTGGAGGCGCACATCTGCTGCGGCTCGGCCGGCACCTACAATATGCTTCAGCCAGAGATCGCCGCCCGGCTGCGCGAGCGCAAGCTCGGCAACCTGCGCGCCACCGGTCCCGATGCTATCGCCGCCGGCAACATCGGCTGCATCACCCAGCTTGCCGGCGGCGGAGTGCCGGTCGTGCACACGGTGCAGTTGCTCGATTGGATGGCAGGTGGTCCGATGCCGGCGGCTCTCGAAGGGAAGGGCGCCTGATGCCTGCGAAGTCAATCCTTGCTGCCGTTCTGCTGTTCGCCGCCTTGCCGGCGAGCGCGCAGAACGCGGCGGCGCCCGGCAACGACCGCCGCGCCGCGATCGACAAGTTGTTGGGCGCACTGAAGTCGGCGCCCAGCGAAGAGATCGCCGGTCCGCTGGAACAACAGATCAGGCAGCTCTGGCTGAATTCGGGAACGCCGGCCGTCACGCTGCTGATGAGCCGCGGGCTGCGCGAGATGAAGGCGGATGCGAACCAGGATGCGATCGAGGATTTCTCCGCCGCGATCACGCTCGATCCTACTCTGGCCGAGGCCTACCATCAGCGTGCCATCGCGCGCTATCACGCCGGCGATGCGCAAGGCGCGTTCGCCGACATCCAGGCGACGCTGCAACGCGAGCCCCGCAGCTTTGCCGCGTTCCAGACGCTCTCGGCGATCGCCGAGGCGCGCAAGGACTGGAAGGGCGCCTACACAGCCTGGCAGAAGGTGCTGGAGATCGATCCCAAGGCGCCGGGAGGCCAGGAGCGCCTGAAGGACCTGCGCCGCCACGCGCTGGGCGAGGAGGCGTAGTACTGCGACTCCGAATTGGTGATCAAATGCGTCTCCCCCCGGCGCGACTGGGTCGCGGCGGGGACGGATGGATAGAACATCCAGGGAGCGCACGGGGCGACCATGGCGAGAGGTGTCTGGGTGTATGTCGGCGGCCGAGCCGGTAACAAACCGCCGCCGGCTGAGAAGGCGGCGGTCACCGCGGCTTGCGAGAGGCTCATCGCCGAGGTGCTGCGGCCGCGGTTCCTCCCTGAGATTCGCCCTTCCGCCATGTTCAATTATCCGGTCGCGATCGACGGCAAGTGGCATGGCGGCAGATATCGATTCTTCACCCGCTACCGCTCGGATGATCCCGAATCCCTGGAGGCAGAGTTCGACGCGCCCTTTGCCCGCCTGGACTACGTCAGCCGGGACTGTTTCGATCTTTTGTGGCACAGGCATACCGGCGCATGGCATCGTGTGTTCGAGCGTCTGTCGCTGAAGGAAGCCCTGCACCTGATCGAGAGCGAGCCATTTTTTCGGCCCTGTTGACCCAGGAACGGGCATTGCGCCGACCAGCCGGAGATTCGCGAACGCAGTAGTAGCTGTCTACCGATCGGTCAGCCGCAGCTCGATGCGCCGGTCCTTCGCGTACGCCTCCGGCGTATCGGCGGGATCGAGCGGCTGATAGTCGGCAAATCCTGTCGCGGCGAGATGCTCAGGCGGCACGCCGTCGGCGATCAGCAGCTTCACCACGGTGATGGCGCGTGCCGCCGACAGCTCCCAGTTGGTCGCGAACGGACCGCCGCCCCGGATCGGCTGGCGGTCGGTGTGGCCATCGACGCGCAGGACCCATTTGACGTCGGGCGGTATTTCCTTGGCGATGTCCTTGATGGTGACGGCAAGTGCGGTCAGCTCGTTCTGCCCTGCCTGCGTCAGGTCCGCGCTGCCCAGCGGGAACAGGACCTCGCTCTGGAACACGAACCGGTCGCCGACGACCTGGATGCCCGGATGGCTGGCCATAACCTCGCGTAGCTTGCCGAAGAATTCGCTGCGATAGCGCTGGAGTTCCTCCACCTTGGCCGCCAGCGCAGTGTTCAGCTTCTGGCTGAGATTGGCGATCTGCGTGTCCTTTTCCTGCCCCGCGGTCTGCGCCAGCTCGAGCGACCTGGCGATCGCGGTGAGCTGCGCCTTCAGATCGTCCACCTGCTGACTGAGCAGCGCGATGCGTGCCCGCGCCGAATTGCCGAGCCGCTTCTCCTCGGTCAGCAACGCGGCGACGGCATCGAGCCGCTGCTGCTCGGTCGTGGCGCGCGCGGCGGCATCCTGCGCCTGCTTCTCCAGCGCATCGCGCAGCGCGGCGAGCGCCCGGTTCTGCTCGGCGAGCTTGGCGAGATCGGACAGCTTCGCCGCGATGGTCTCCTTGTTCGCCTGCACCGTTTTGTCGAGTTCGGCGATCTGCCGCTGCATCTCGGCAAGCTGCGCCTGGGCCGCGGCGAGCTTGCCGTTGGTGTCGCCAAGCTGACGCCGCGCCTCGGCAAGCTGCGTGGCGACCGTCGCGGTCTCCTGCTTCGCCGCATCGGTGCGGCCGGCCGACGCCGTGAGATCCTGCTGCAGCCGCTCCGCCCGCGCGGCGCCCGTGCGCGCCTGCAGCGCGGCGTCGGCGAGCTGCTGTGCGAGGCGGTCGCGCTCCGAACGCAGCGTGTCGCGGTCGGCGGTCGCGCGCTCCGCCTGCGCCTGCAATGCGGCAAGCTGCTGCGACAGCGATTCGCGTGCAGTGCTGGCCGTCGCAAGCTCGCGATTGAGCTGTGCGATCGACTGCTGCAGATCCGCGCCGCGACCGCGCTCCAGCGACAGCATGTCGCTGACCTCGGCAAGCTGGCGGTTCACCCGATCGAGCTGCTTGTCGCGTCCAGACAACGCAACCGAGAGGAAGGCCTGCGCCAGCACGAACACCAGCAGCACGAAGATGATGACCATCAGCAGGGTGGACAGCGCGTCCACGTAGCCCGGCCAGGCGGTCAATCCATTGTCGCCGCGGCGGCGTACCGTCAACGCCATGGCTAGCGCTGATCCTCCGCCAGCGCGGCGACCGTCCTGGTCAGGATGCGCAGGTCATTGCGCAGCTCCGCGGTGCTCTGCGCGCGACCCGTCTCGGCATCGGCGAGCAGGCGCTGCAAGTAGAGTTCGATGTTGCGCAGATGGCCGCGCGCCGCGTCCTCGAAGCCCTGATCGCGGCGCTGCTCGCTGAGCCGCTGTATCGCCGGCCCGATCGACGCCTGCAATTCGGCGATGCGCAGCATGAGCTGCTGGCTGGTGCGCATCGTGTCGGCCAGCGTCGCGACGTGTTCGGTCAGCGCCATCACCGCCTGGTTCGCCTGGCTGCGGCCGTCCTCGCCGCGCTGCAGGATGCGCTGGAGGTTCTCCATGTTCTCGGCGGTCTGTTCGAGCAGCGCCTGCACATAGACCGGCACCGAACCGTCGCCTTCTGCGAGCACACCCGAGGAAAGCCGCGTCAGCCCGGCCAGCCATTCCTCGAGTTCGTTGAAGAAGCGGTTCTGCGCCTGGCCTGCGGTGAGGTCGAGGAAGCCCAGCACGAGGGCACCGGACAGGCCGAACATCGAGGCGGAGAACGCCGTGCCCATACCGGCGAGTGGCTTCGCCAGGCCGGACTTGAGCTGCTCGAACAGGGCGTTCAAATCGCCTGATCCCACCGACATCGATGCGATCACGTCGGACACCGCGCCGACGGTCTTCAGCAGTCCCCAGAATGTGCCGAGCAGGCCGAGGAAGATCAGTAGCCCGGTCATGTAGCGCGACAGCTCGCGGCTTTCGTCGAGCCGCGAGGCGATGCCGTCGAGCAGGCTGCGCATCGCCGACGCCGAAAGCGTGAAGCGTGCCTGATCGGTGCGGCTCTGCGTCTCGCGTGCCGCCAGCATGCTGGCCATCGGTGCCAGCAGTTGCGGCGAGGGCAGCGACGTAAGGTGCGGACGCGCGTTCTGGTAGGTCTCCACCCAGGTGACCTCGGGCGACAGCCGCAGCACCTGGCGCAGGTTCCAGCCGACGCCGATCAACGCGACTGCCAGGATCAGGCTGTTGAGGATCGGATTGTTGCCGAAGGCGATGAGCAGGACCGGCGACAGCGCGGCGGCGACGGCGAGCACTGCCGCCAGGAATACCGCCATCCGGATCAGGTAGACCTTCGGGCGGGTCACTGTGTCTGGCTCTTTGCGCCGGCGTCCGGCGCATTCGCGCTGGCGGGCGACGCGGCCGGCGCGTTGCCACCCATGACCGAGAGGTCCACGCGATCGGGCGTTTCGTCGCCGCCCGCAGCGCCGAGAGCGCGAACGTAGATGCGCGACGAGGTGACGCCATCGGCCATCAGCGCACTGCGCACCGCGAGGGCGCGCGACAGGGAAAGTCGCCTGGCGGTCGAGGGATCTTCCGGCGTGCCCGCGGCGTAGGCGACCACGTTGAAGGTGGTGTCGCCCGACGGCGCCGACTGGACGATGTTCTTGATCGCAGTGGCACTGGCCTGGCTGAGATCGGCCTGCCCGGCGCCGAACGTGACGCGCAGCCCCGCGCCGGTGGCGGTTGCCGCGCTTGTGGCGGTATCCGTGATCGGTGGCGGTGGTGGCGGCTCAGCGGGCTGCGCGGCTTGCGGTGGCGGCGGCACCGGCACCAGTGCGACGTCGGCCGGCGGGGCGGTCGGCAGCGTGGCCGCTGGCGGGGCCGGTTGAGACTGCGGCGCCGGCGTCACGGCGGGCGGCGAGACGGCGGCGGTCTGCGGCGTGGCGGCCGGCGCCGGCTTCTCGGTCACCTGCCGCGGTGCATGCCTGCCCGACTTCGCGGCGGCGGTGCGGCCTGCGGCCGACCGTGGCTTCGCCTTCGCCGCTGGATGCTTGGCGGCAGGCTTGGCGCCTGGCACCGCGTCGAGCGCCTGCAGATCGACGGTGACCTGCGCCGGCGCAGGTCCGGCTGCACAGATCATTGCTGCCGTGAACAGAAGGCAGGCTTGTCGCATGCGCGTCAGATTACCGGGGAACGGCCACGGAAGACAGTGATTGAAACCGTCATGTTCTTCATGCTCCGGAATGGCTGCGTGCAACGCCTGCGATCACCGCCTCGCTCAATGCCGCATGCAGGTGCGGATTGGCAGCGATGACCTCGCCGGTGTCGCGCGGGTCCTGGCCCGCCGGATCCGTCACGAAGCCGCCCGCCTCGCGCACCAGCAGGATGCCGGCGGCCATGTCCCAGCGCTTCAGGCCAAGTTCCCAGAACCCGTCGTAGCGGCCGCCGGCGACCCAGGCGAAATCGAGCGCCGCCGCACCGAACCGGCGGATGCCGGCGACCTGCGGCATCAGCACGCCGAGCGTGCGGGCGAAGGCCAGGCGCCGCTGCGGCGCCACCGCGGCGAACGGGATGCCGGTGGCAAACACGGCGTCCTTCAAGTCGCGTCGCGCCGACACGCGCAGGCGGCGCTCGTTGACGAATGCACCGCCGCCCTTCTCCGCCCAGAACAGCTCATCGACTGCGGGGGCGTAGATCAGGCCGGCCGCCAGTTCGCTGTCGCCGCCGGGAAGGCGTCGCTCCAGTGCGATGCTGATCGCCCAGTGCGGAATGCCGTGCAGGAAGTTGGTGGTGCCGTCGAGCGGATCGACCACCCAGCGCCATGACCAGTTGTCCGAGCCCGATGCGCCGGATTCCTCCATCAGGAAGGCGTAGCCGGGACGCGCCTTGTTCAGCTCC
The DNA here is from genome assembly GCA_025452005.1 of Acetobacteraceae bacterium. Lineage (GTDB taxonomy): Bacteria > Pseudomonadota > Alphaproteobacteria > Acetobacterales > Acetobacteraceae > JAMXLO01. The sequence continues at coordinate 14,481 of JANWJK010000011.1, forward strand.
TCACGCAGGGTCTGCTCGGCGCGGATGTCGGCCTGCGAGACGAAGTCGGACGGTCCCTTCACCGAGACCTGCAACTGCTCGACCTCGTTGAAATCGCGCAACAGCCGCTTGGACGCCTTCTGCGCAGCGTTGGCCATCACCGTCAGGTGGGGGGAGAGGCGGAGGGCCACTGGTGCTGGCTTCCGGTCAGCCCTTGGCGCGCTCCACGTAGCTGCCGTCCTCGGTCTTCACGACGATCCTTTCCCCGGTCTCGATGAACGGAGGCACCGAGGTCTTCACGCCGTTGGACAGCTTGGCTGGTTTGTACGACGACGCGGCGGTCTGGCCCCTCACCACCGGGTCGGCCTCGACCACCTCCAGCACCACCGTTGGCGGCAGATGGATGCCGACCGGGTCGCCCTCCACGAGGTCGATGGTCACGCGCATGTTGTCCTGGAGGAAGGGCGCCATACCACCCAGCAGTTCCAGCGGGATGTGGGTCTCCTCGTAGCTCTCCGGATCCATCAGGACCATGTTGGCGCCGTCGGTGTAGGAGTAGTCGAACTCCTTCTCCTCGGTCATCAGTCGCTCGACGGTGTCGGCGGTGCGCCAGCGCTCGTTGGTTTTGTTGCCGGACTTGAGGTCGCGCATTTCCACCTGGATGAAGGCGCCGCCCTTGCCGGGCGTGATGATCTGCTGCTTGAGCACGGTCCAGCGCCGGCCTTCGTGCTCGATGACCTGTCCGGCGCGGATCAGGTTCGCCTGCTGCTTCATGCTATGGCCTGTACGGTTCGCTTGGGGAGTGGCGGCTTCTAGACCGGGGCCGCGGGGCGGGCAAGCTGGGCCGGACCGTGCGACGTGTGGTAGGGTTGCCGGTATGAGCATCGCACTTGAGAAGCCGATGACCTTGGTGGAGTTCCTGGACTGGGAGGAGCGGCAGGAACTGCGCTACGAGTTCGACGGGTTCCAGCCGCTCGCGATGACGGGTGGGACGCTGCGGCACGAGGCGATCGGAGGCACGCTGCGGTCTCTGCTGCATCAGCGGTTGCGCGGCAACCCGTGCCGGCCCTGGGGCCCTAATAGCAAGATCGAAGTGCAGGGACGGATCCGCTATCCTGATGCGTCGGTGAGCTGCACGCGGGGTCGACCTGGCGACACGATCGTGCCCGCACCCGTCGTCGTCTTCGAGATACTCAGCCCAAGCACGTCGCGTACCGACCGGATCGAAAAGTTGCGGGAATATCAGGCAACGCCCTCAGTTCAGCGCTACGTCATCCTGGAGCAGGACAGCATCGCCGCCATGGTGTTTGCCCGCCACGGCGACGATTGGATCGGTGCCGCGCTCACAGAGGCCGACATACTGCAAATGCCGGAGATCGGCATCGACCTGGCACTGGCGGAGATCTACGCCGATGCCGATCTCGGCGAGGCGGCGGAGCAGCCGGCCGCTTAGCGCTCGTGCACGATCCCGTCCGGGTCGCGCACCCGGTCGTCCGGCTCCAGATAGTCCGGCCCGATCGGCACCTTGCCATGTCCGCCCGGGATATCCAGCACGTAGGTCGGCCACGCCAGTCCGGTCACCCTTCCGCGCAGTTGCGCCAGCAATCCCCGGCCTTCCTCGATCGGCACGTGGAAGCGCGCGGTGCCGGGCGCGGGATCGAGCTGGTGCAGGTAGTACGGCTTCACCCGCGCACCCAGCATGGCACGGAACAGCGCCTCCAACGTCGCCGCATCGTCGTTCACGCCGCGCAGCAGAACCGACTGGCCGAGCACCGGAACCGCGCGTGACTGGATGCGCCGGATGGCGGCAAGCGCCGCCGGCGTGAACTCTCGCGCATGATTGCCATGCAGCACCACCCACATCGCCTTCGCTGTGGCAAGCGCGTCCGCCAAGGCGTCGGTGACGCGCACCGGATCGGCTACCGGCACGCGGGTGTGAACCCGCAGGATCTCGATATGCGGGATTGCCGACAGCGCCGCGACGATCGCGGCGAGCCGGCGAGGCGACAGCATCAGCGGGTCGCCGCCGGTCAGGATGACCTCGCGGATCGCTGGATGCGCGGCGAACCAGTCGTATGCCGCCTGAAGCTCGGCCTCGGTCAGCAGGCCGCCGTCCGGTCCGACATGCTCGCGGCGGAAGCAGAAGCGACAATAGACCGGACAGATCAGCAGCGGCTTTAGCAGCGCCCGATCGGGATAGCGGTGCACCACGCCCTTGATCGGTGCCAGCGCGTCATCCGCGATCGGATCGGTACGCTCGTGCGGCGCGGTCACCAGTTCGTCGGGATCGGGGATGAACTGCCGCCCGATCGAGTCGTCCGGGCGCTCGATAAGCGCCTGCATAGCCGGGGGAATCGCAACCGCGTAGCGTTGCTCGACCCGTGCCACCCCGGCGATCGCATCATGAGGGATCATCCCGGCCGCGGCGAGCGCGTGGGCGTGACGCAGGGTTTGGCGGGCCATGGCGGCAGGAGATAACTCCCGCCGCCACGCTCAGCTAGTAGTAGGTGTGGGGAAATACGCCGAACAGCAGCAGCAGGACCACGATCAGCAGCACGAGGCCGAGCCCGCCGCCGTAGTGGGCGCCGCCGTAGTAACCGGACCGGTAACCGTAATAGCCGCCACCGCCGAACAGCAGGACGATGACCAGGATCAACAGAAGGAGGCCCATGAGATGCGCCTTTCATTTGTGACCCGAGCCAGATTGGCGGCAAGCAAGGTCGCGGCGTGGCCCAATTGTGGCGACGCCGCGGTATGCGTGAAGGCACGGTAACATTCCCGCCATGCCGCAACCCGCCTGGCATCCCGACAGCCTCGCGGCGCGCCTGCCGTTCCTGCGGCGCCGCGCGCTGGTGACGCAGGCCACGCGCGCGTTCTTCACCGGGCGCGGCTACCAGGAGGTGGCGACATCGTATGCCGTTCCGGCCCCTGGTGAAGAGGTCCATCTGCGTCCGTTCCGCACCGAACGCGAACATCCGGACGGCACACGCGAGCCGCTCTGGCTGCACACCAGCCCGGAGTTCGCCATGAAGCGGCTGCTGGTCGCCGGTGCGGGGCCGATCTTCCAGTTGGCGCGCGTGTGGCGCAACGGCGAGCGCAGCGACCTGCACGCGCCCGAGTTCACCATGCTGGAGTGGTACCGTCCCGGCACCGGCATGGGCGGGCTGATCGACGAGACCGCCGCCTATCTGCGTGCCGTCCTGCCGCCGGTCGTCACGTGCCGCGGCGTCGCCACCGACCTCTCACGGATCGAGTGCCTTACCGTCGCCGATGCGTTCACGCGCTACGTCGGTGCCGATGTGCTGGCGACCGCCGGGGACGCGCCGGCGCTCGCTGCCGCCGCGCGGACGCGGCTGCGCGAGAAGGAAGACTGGGAGGACCTGTTCTTCCGCCTGCTGCTGGAGCGGGTCGAACCGCGTCTCGGCCGGTCGCACCCGACCTTCCTCACCCATTGGCCTGCCGCGCAGGCCGCACTGGCGCGGCGCGACCCAGCCGATCCACGCGTCGCCGAGAGGTTCGAGCTGTTCGTCTGCGGCATCGAGCTGGCCAACGCTTTCGTCGAGTTGACCGATGCCGATGAACAGCGAACGCGGTTTCAGACCGATCGGGCCAGGCGCCACGCTGCAACCGGCCCGGATTGGCCGCTGGATGAGGATTTCCTCGCCGCGCTCAGCTTCGGCATGCCGCCATCAGCGGGCATCGCTCTCGGCTTCGACCGGCTCGCGATGATCGCGTCCGGCGCCAGCCGCATCGACCAGGTGCAGTGGCTTGGCTGACCGGGCTTCAGTGGCGCGCCAGGACCGGGAACTGCATGCACAACGCCTCGGCGCCGCCGTCCCCCGCGATCATTGTCAGCGCCCCATCTCCCGGCGCGACGAAGACACAGGAGTTCGGCGGCAGCAACGCCGCCTCGCCCGCTGAAGCCGAGCCGGACAGCACGATCCAGAACTGACCGCCACCGTGGTGCGGATCGGGCCCGCTGACGCTGGCACCCGGCGGCAGGCGATAGCGCCATGTCGCCATGCCGTCCGGCGTCTGCTCGATCACCGTGGCGGAGGACAGCAGCTCGGTGCGCGCCAGTTGCTCGGCCGAGGCCACCGGCATCGGCGCGGCGGTCGCTTCGCGGTGCGCGAAGTTCTGGGTCCGTGCCGCGCGGAGCTGCTCGCGTGCGGCCGGCATGTAGCGCGCGCCGGAATCCCAGGTGTTGCGCAAGGTGAACCAGGAAATCCCCTCGTCGGCTGCGACGATCGGTCCGTAAGCGGACCATGCGTCGGTGTAGTGCACCGCCACGGTGCCCACGTCGTGGGTGCCGAGCCGGCCGCCGCCCTGCACGATGACCTGATACTGATCGGCCTCATGGAAGTGCGGCTTCGTCACCGCATGCGGTTCCTTCTCGACCAGGAAGGCCATCGGATACAGCGAGCCCGCCTCGGGCGGGGTCTGGCCTTGCTTCAGCGTGTTGCGGTTCTCGCCGATGAAGGTGGTATGCCAGCCGTTGCCGGTCTTGCGCCGCGTCTGTCGCACGACCTCGCTGTTCGCCGTGAGGATCATCGTTCCGCCTCGTTCGCTGTTCCGTGCAGCCTACGCCGCGAAGCGCCGCCGCGCCAAGGCGGCGCCGGCGCCCAGCGCCGCCAGCTTCGCCTCCGCCACTTCGCGGCGCATCGGCGCCATGCCGCAGTTGGTGCACGGGAACAGCCGCTCCGGCGGCACGAAGGACAGCGCCTCGGCGATGGTGTCGGCGACCTGCTCAGGCGTCTCGACGCGGTCGGTCGCGACGTCGATCACGCCGACCAGCACGTCCTTGCCGGCGAGCAGCCGCATCAGTGCCATCGGTACATGCGAGTTGCGGCACTCCAGCGACACCTGGTCGATGCGGCTGTTCGCCAGAACGGGGAAGGTCTCCTCGTACTGGCGCCATTCGGACCCCAGCGTGCCCTTCCAGTCGATGTTCGCCTTGATGCCGTAGCCGTAGCAGATATGCACCGCGGTCTTGCACGCGAGGCCCTCGGCCGCGCGCTCCAGCGCCGCCACGCCCCATTGCTTCACCGCGTCCATGTAGACATTGAACGCCGGCTCGTCGAACTGGATCACATCGACACCGTCGCCGGCCAGCGCGCGCGCCTCCTGGTTCAACAGCTCGGCGAATGCCATGGCCAGCGCCACGCGGTCGCCATAGTGCGTATCCGCGATCGTATCGATGATCGTCATCGGCCCCGGCAGGGTGAACTTCAACCGGCGCGCGGTATGTGCGCGCGCCAGCCGCGCCTCGGTCTCATGCACGCGGCCGCGCAGGCGCAGCGGTCCGGTGACCGTCGGCACCATCGCCTTGTAGCGGTTGTTGCGTATGCCCATCTCGACGCGCCGGCCGAAGTCGATGCCTTCGACGTTCTCCAGGAAGCCGTGCACGAAGTGCTGGCGCGACTGCTCGCCGTCGCAGACGATGTCGATGCCGGCATCCTCCTGCTGCTTGATCGCGAGCAGCGTCGCGTCGCGTTTCGCCGCGGCCAGTTCGTCGCCGGCAAGCTTCCACGGCGGCCACAGCATGTTCGGCTCGGCGAGCCAGGCCGGTTTGGGCAGACTGCCGGCGATGGTGGTCTCGAACATGGCCTCCGCCCTTGTCAATTGGAACCACGGATGAACACGGATGCACACAGATATCCGCGTTCATCCGTGTGCATCTGTGGTTTCATAAATTTGGTGATTCAGGCGTGCGGAACAGCAGCGGGAACGCACTGTGCACGTGCGGCGGGGTGACCGGCGGCACGCCGAAATGCAGGAACGAGCGGTTCAGCTCCGCCAGGCTGCGCGCGCCCGATAGCGCCATCGCCACCATCACCTCCTGCTCGAGTATCTCCAGCAGCCGGTGCACGCCGCGATCGCCCTCCGCCGCCAGCGCGTAGCAGTAGAGCCGCCCGACCGCGACTGCATCGGCGCCCAGCGCGATCGCCTTCACCACGTCGGTGCCGCGCGCGAAGCTGCCGTCGATCACCACGCGCGCCCGGCCGCGCACCGCATCGATCACCTCGGGCAGCACGTCCATCGAGCCGCGGCCGTAATCGAGCTGCCGCCCGCCGTGGTTCGACACATACACCACCTCGACGCCGTGCTCGCAGGCGATCGCCGCGTCCTCGGCTGTGGCGATGCCCTTCAGGATCAGCGGAATGCTGTGCTGGTCCTTGAACCGCTTGATGTTGTCCCACGAGAAGCCTGCCTGGTGGTTCTGCCCGGTCGCCGCCGTGCGCCACGGCTTGACGAAGCGCGCTGTGATGTCGCGCTCGCGCCGGCTGTAGGAGGCGGTGTCCACCGTGATGCAGAACGCGTCGTAGCCGGCATCGACCGCGCGGCGCACAACGTCGTCCACCCAGGTATCATCGCCACGCACATAGAGCTGGAAGATCTTCGGTCCCGTGGCGGCCTTCGCCGCCTCTTCCAGACCAGGCTTCGTCACCGAGCTCACGATGATCGGCACGCCAAACTCGGTAGCGCCACGGCCGGCGGTCGCGGCACCGCCGGGATCGAACGATTCCAGCGAACCGACCGGCGCCAGCATCACCGGCAGCCGCAGCTTCATGCCGAGGAACGTCGTCGTCGCGTCCACCTTGGAGACATCGCGCAGCACACGCGGCCGCAGCGCGATCGCATCCAACGCCGCGCGATTGCGGCGCAGCGTCGTCTCGGTTTCCGCGGCGCCGGTCAGATAGCCCCAGATGTTGCTGTCGAGCTTGGCCCGCGCCGCCGGGATGAATTCGTGCAGGCACTGGTAATCGCCCGTGAGTTCGGTCAGGTGCGGCGCTTCCGGCATCGATGTCTCCCATGTTCGGCCGGCGCCATCAGGCCCAGACGCGGCGGTGACCGCAAGCCCTCAGGCCGCCACCGTGGCCGGCCTTTGGGTGAGCGGCTTGCCGGGGCGCGTCTCGGGCATCAACCGCCAGACCAGCAGCAGTGCCACTGCGCCGATCAGCGCCAGGCCGAGAAAGGCGACAGAGGCACCGAACTCGTCCGCCAGCCAGCCGGCGGCGGTGGTGCTGGCGGTGGCGCCCAGACCAGCGGCCAGCAGGAAGGATCCCATCGCGAGATTGAGGTAGCCGTTGCGCTGCGTGAGGTCGGCGGCGATGAGCGGCATCGTCAGGCCGAACACGGTCGCGCTGACCCCGTCGAGCAATTGGATCGCCACCAGCGGGACCGCGTCGGGCACTGCGACGAACAGCAATCCGCGCAGCGGCAGGGCAGCGAAGCCCAGGAGCAGGATCGGCTTGCGGCCCATGCTCTGGGCCAGGCGGCCGACCCAGGGCGAGCACAGCGCGACCACGACCTGCGGCACGATGATCGCCGCCGACACGACGAAGCCGGACGGACCGTCACGTTTCGCCAGCTCGTTCAGCGCCAGCGGCAGCATCGCCGCGTTGGCGAGGTAGAACAGCATCACGCAGACGGCGAACAGCGGCAGCGCCGGCTCGCGGATGATGTCCAACGGGCGATGCTCGCTCTGCTTGCGTACGTCCGGATGATGCGTGGCCGGGTGATCGTTGACGACATGGTCGCGGACGCGGAATGTCGCCAGCGTCAGCAGCGCCGGGATGGTCAGAAGCGTGGTGACGACGAACACCGCGCCCTGCGGCAGATAGGTGGCGACGGCACCAAGCAACGCCGCACCGAACGCGCTGCCGAGTGAGGCATAGCGGCCGTTGATGCCCAGACGTTCGCTGAATGCGTCGTGGCCGCAGAGTTGCAGCGTGAGCGAGGCGATCGCCGGCGCGAGCAGGCAACTGGCGAATGCGTGCAGCACCCGGGCCAGCAGCACGCCAGCAGGCGTCGGCATGGGGACCAGCATCAACGCGCTCAGGCCGAGCATAAGCAGGCAGTTTGCGATGGCAAAGCGCTTGAGGTGGATGAAGTCCACGATCGCCGCCGCCGGCAACTGGAAGATCAGCGCCGATGCCGTGCCGACGCTGAGTACGAAGCCGATATCGACCTGGCTCCAGCCCATGGTGGTCAGGTAGACCGTGAAGAACGGCCCGAAGGCCGTCTGAATGGCCCCGGTGAAGAAGTTCAGCCCGTTCAGGCCGACCTGGCAGCGCAGCGGTATCATCGTCCGGCCGAAACCTCGCTGCCTCGGGAGCCGAAAAGACGAAGGGCCGGGCAAACAGGCTGCCCGGCCCCCATCCTATCGTCGGCGTGGCGCGGTGTCAGTCCCCGACGGCGCGCAACTTTGGCGCCTGCGGCATGCACAGCTCTTCGTAGAGGTCGAGATAATCCTCCGCCATGCGCCGGGCCGTGAAGCGGCGCTCGAACTGCCGGCGGACCAGGGTGCGATCAAGCTCGCCCAGCCGGTCGACCGCGGCGATCGCGGTCGCATCATCGTGAACGATGAAGCCGGTGAGGCCGTCGTCGATCACCTCGGGCACCGAGCCGCGGTTGAAGGCGATGACCGGCGTGCCGCAGGCCATGCTCTCGATCATCACCAGGCCGAACGGCTCCGGCCAGTCGATCAGGAACAGGAGCGCATGCGCGCCGGACAGGAAGTCGGGCTTCTGCGCGTCGTTGATCTCGCCGATGAACTCGACCCAGGGGCTGGCGTCGATCAGCGGCTTGATCTCGTTCTGGTAGTACTTCTTGTCGGCGTTATCGACCTTGGCGGCGATCTTCAGCGGCATGCCCGCCGCACCGGCGATGCGGATCGCCTTATCAATGCCCTTTTCCGGTGAGATGCGTCCGAGGAACGCCAGATAGTCCTGCTTGACGGGCTGCGGCGTGAGCAGGTTCGCCGGCATGCCGTGATGCACCGTGCGGATCCAGTTCAGGTGGGGGATCGGCCGGCGCTGGCTGTCGGAGATCGACACGAACGGCGCATCGAACAGCTCGTAGACGTCCTTGAACTCCGGGATGTCGAGCCGGCCGTGCAGCGTGGTCAGGAACGGCGTGGGCTGTCGGCTGAACAGCGACAGCGGGAAGTAGTCGGTATGGAAATGCAGCACATCGAACTCGTCGGCGCGGCGATAGATCAGCTCCATCATCCGCATGTAGATGGCGATCCAATCGATCACCGTCGGATCGAGCCGCAGCGCCTTGTCGCGCATCGGCGCCAGCTTCGCCGAGGTGATGGAATCACCGCTGGCGAACAGGGTCACGTCATGACCCATGGCGACCAGTTCCTCGGTGAGGGAGTACACGACACGCTCGGTGCCACCGTACAGCTTTGGCGGCACCGCTTCGAAAAGCGGAGAGATCTGAGCAATGCGCATGGAATACAGGCCCCGGGTTTACTTGCGTTCAACAGTAATTAGCGCGGCTCTACTAGCTCTTGACTTGTTCAGACGTCGCGCTTAATCACTATCTCGTTATAGATTGGGAATGTGGCGAAAAATCGGCGGGTTCTCCGCAGGAAATGCGCCACCGGACCGGGCGAAATGGCAATGATTGCGGCAGAAATGAGGCAGAATGCGGCGGACCTGCCGCGCTTGCGCACCCATCCCATCTGGTTCCTCTGGCACTACGTGCGGCGCCATCCGTGGGGTCATGCCACGGTGGTGCTGTCGGTCATGGTGGCGGTGACCTGCGCGGTATCGGTGCAGTATGGCCTTAAGCATCTGATCGACATCATCGCCGCCGGTCCGGGAAAGGCCACCGGTCTCTGGATGGCGTTTGCGCTGCTCTGCTCGCTGGTCGCCGCCGACAGTCTGCTGTGGCGCGTCGCGGGCTGGGCGGCGGCCTACACTTTCGTGGCGGTCACCGGCGACGTGCGGCGCGACCTGTTCGCTCACCTCTCCGGCCACTCGCCGAGCTATTTCGCCGAGCGCCTGCCGGGCGCGCTGGCCAGCCGCATCACCGCGACATCCAACGCCGTGTTCACCACCGAGAATACCGGATCGTGGAACGTGCTGCCGCCGGTGATGGGGGTCGCCTGTTCCATCGTCTTCATCGGCTTCGTCAACGCGACCATGGCCGCCGCTCTGGTCGGCGTGGCAGCCGGGCTCGGCATGCTGGTGTTCTATCTCGCGCGTCGCGGCACGCCGCTGCATCGCAGCTTCGCCGCCAAGGCTGCGGCGGTGGACGGCGAGATGGTCGACGTGATCGGCAACATGTCGGTGGTGCGCGCGTTCGGGGCGATGTTCCGCGAGCAGAAGCGCATCGGCGCCACGATCGGCATCGAGATGGGCGCGCGCCGCAGCAGCCTGATCTACCTGGAGCGGCTGCGGCTGATCCATGCGGTCATCACCGCGGCGCTGATCGCCGGCGTGGTCGGCTGGGGCCTGCTGCTGTGGCAGGACGGCCTGGCGACGGTCGGCGACCTGGTGCTGATCACCGGCCTGTCCATCGGCATCCTGCACTGCACGCGCGATCTGGCGGTGGCGCTGGTGGAATTGACCCAGCACGTCGCACGGCTGGAGGAGGCGATCGGCGCGCTGCTGACCGAACATGAGCTGCCGGATCGGCCGGACGCCTGGCCGGTGCGCTCGGGTGTCGGCCAGGTTACGTTCGAGCAGGTGCGTTTCGCCTATCCGGGGCGCGCGCCGGTGCTGCGCGACTTCGACCTGACGATCGAGCCGGGCCAGCGTGTCGGCCTGGTTGGGTATTCAGGCGCCGGCAAATCGACCGTGCTCTCACTGCTCCAGCGGTTCTACGACGTGAACAACGGGCGCATCCTGATCGACGGCCAGGACGTTCGCGACGTCACGCAGGAGAGCCTGCGCAGCACCATGGCGATCGTGCCGCAGGACATCAGCCTGTTCCATCGCTCCGTTCTCGAGAACATCCGCTACGCGCGTCCTGATGCGCCGAAGGAAGAAGTGCTGGCAGCCGCCGAGATGGCGAACTGCCGCGAGTTCATCGAGGCGCTGCCGGATGGGTTCGAGACCATGGTGGGCGACCGCGGCGTGAAGCTGTCGGGCGGACAGCGCCAGCGACTGGCGATCGCGCGGGCGCTGCTGAAGGACGCTCCCATCCTGCTGCTTGACGAGGCGACCAGTGCGCTCGACAGCGAAAGCGAGCGGGCGATCCAGGACGCGCTCGACCGGCTGATGCACGGACGCACGGTGGTCGCCATCGCGCACCGGCTGGCGACGCTGAAGAGCTTCGACCGCATCATCGTGATGGATCACGGCCGCATCGTCGATGACGGGCCGCCCGCCGTGCTGGCGATACGCCCCGGGCCGTATCGCGAACTGCTGCGCAAGCAGCAGTTGGTGGAGCCGCTGGCGCAGGCGGCGTAGTTGCCGGCGGCCTACGGCGATGGTCTGATCGCCGTATCGCCTGGCTCCGGAGAACCGTGAACGGCTCGCGCATCCTGATCGCCGGCGCCGGCATCGGCGGTCTCGTCGCCGCGCTCGCCCTGGTGCAGCGCGGCTTCGAGGTCGCACTTTACGAACAGGCGGCGGAACTTCACGAGGTCGGCGCGGGACTTCAGATCGCCCCCAACGGTTCGCGGGTACTGCGCGCCATCGAGCTCGAGCAGGCGCTCCAGACAATGGTCTCGGTGGCGGCATCCAGGGAAATGCGGCTGTTCAGCACAGGACAGTCGTGGCCCATGCCGAATGCCGCCACGGCGATCGCGCGCTTCGGTTCACCGATCTGGTTCGTGCATCGCGGCGATCTGCACCGGGCGCTGGTGTCGGCGCTGGCGCAGCACGCACCCGGCGCGGTTCACGTCGGGTCCCGCTGCATCGGGCTGGAGCAGGACGCGCGCGGGGTGACGTTGTCGCTGGAGAACGGCGATCGGGTCGGCGGCGATGCGCTGATCGGCGCCGATGGCGTGCATTCGTGCATCCGCGAGACGCTGTACGGCGGCGGGCGCGCTGCCTTCACCGGGTTCGTGGCCTGGCGCGCGGTCGTGTCGATGGCGCGGCTGCCGCTGCGGCTCCGTCAGCAGGGCCTCGCGGGCTGGGCCGGCTCGCATGGTCACGTCATGACCTATCCGCTGCGCGGCGGCGAACTGCTGAACTTTGTCGCCGTCGTGGCGCGTGACGATTGGCAGGTCGAGAGCTGGTCGGAGGCGGGCACGGTCGAGGAATGCCGGCGCGACTTCGCCGGCTGGCACGACGATGTGCTGGCGGTCATCGATGCGGTCGACGTCCCGTACAAGTGGGCGCTGATCGGGCGCCAGCCTCTGGAGCATTGGTCGGCAGGATGCATCACCCTGCTGGGCGACGCGTGCCATCCGATGCTGCCGTTCCTGGGACAGGGCGCCAACATGGCGATCGAGGATGGCATGGTGCTGGCACGCTGCCTGGAAGCGTCGGCTGATATTCCGGAGGCGTTGCGGCGCTACGAAGCTGCCCGGTTCGCCCGGATATCGCGCATCGTGGCGGAGTCGCGGGCAAACGCCGAGCGCGTGCATAATCCCCTGCTCGCCGACGCGGAGCAGGCGAGGGCGTTCATGGACCGGGAGTTCGCGCCGGGTGCCTTGGGCGCACGCTACGACTGGCTCTACGAATATGACGCGATGTCCGTGCCCATCTGAACGACCGGGAGTCCGAGGTGCCGCGTCTCGTCGTCGTCTCCAACCGTGTCGCGCCGATCACGGAAGGCGAACCCACCGCGGGCGGGCTGGCGGCCGGCGTACTCGATGCGCTTAAGCAGAAGGGCGGCATCTGGTTCGGCTGGAGCGGCGAGATCACCGAAGGCGAGGCTTCGCCGGTCCACCTGGAACGCACCGTCGGCTCGATCACGCTCTACACGCTCGACCTGTCGCGCCGCGACTACGATGCGTTCTATCGCGGCTTCGCCAATGGCACGCTGTGGCCGACGTTGCACTACCAGGTCGGCCACGCACAGTTCGACTGGGCGGAGTTCGACGGCTACCGCCGGGTGAACGTCCTGTTCGCGCGGGCGCTGGCGCGGCTGGTGCGGCCGGACGACATGATCTGGGCGCACGACTATCACCTGCTCTGTCTGGCCGAGGCGCTGCGCGAGGCGGGATTGGGCAACCGCATGGGTCTGTTCCTGCACACGCCGTTCCCGGCACCCGCGGTGTTCATGACCAACCCCGCGCATGAAGCACTGATCCGTGCCATGTGCGGGTTCGACCTGCTCGGGTTTCAGACTGAGGACGATCGCACGGCGTTCGCCGACTACGTGGTGCGACAGGCGGGCGGCAGCGCATCGGATGATGGCGTGATCGGCGCGTTCGGCCGCACGGTGAAGACCGGCGTCTATCCGATTGGTGTGCATGTCGATGAGGTCCGCCACGAGGCAGAGGCGCCGGCCCATCAGCGCTACGCATCGCGACTGCACGACAGCCTGTCGGGTCGGCCGTTGATCCTCAGCGTCGACCGGCTGGACTACTCCAAAGGCCTGCGACCGCGCTTCATCGCGTTCGAACGGTTCCTGGAGCGCTATCCGCACCACCACGGCGCGGTGGTGTTCATGCAGATCGCGCCGCCGTCGCGCGGCGATATCGAGACCTACCGCGAGATACGCCGCGCCCTGGAGGCGGAGGCCGGGCGTATCAACGGCCGCTTCGCGGAAGTGGACTGGATGCCGCTGCGCTATCTGAACCGCGGCTTCGCACGCAGCGCCCTGATGCCGCTCTATGCGGAAGCGCAGGTGGGGCTGGTGACGCCGCTGCGCGACGGGATGAACCTGGTGGCGAAGGAGTATGTCGCCGCACAGAACCCGGACAATCCCGGCGTTCTGGTGCTGTCGCAGTTCGCCGGCGCGGCGCGCGAACTGGATGCGGCGCTGATCGTCAATCCGTACGACGAAACGGGCGTTGCCGCAGCGCTGGATCGCGCCCTGGCGATGCCACGTGGCGAGCGCATCGAGCGCCACACGGCCATGCTGGCGACGATGCGGCGCAACAGCCTGGACGCGTGGCGCGACCGGTTCGTGGCGGATCTATCGTAACCGCAGCCTGAAGGTCGGCGGGTGGTTCGGCTGCGTCGTCACGATCGCCACCGGCATCACCGGCACCGGATCGTCCAGCGTCACCACGAATTCGCGGATCAGCATGGCCAGCACCAGCGTCGCCTCGGCGAGCGCGAACTGTGCGCCGACGCACACGCGCGGACCGGCTCCGAACGGCAGATAGGCGAAGCGCGGCACCGGCGGCGCGCTTGCCCCTGGGCCTGACCCGGGGGGCGGCATGAAGCGCGACGGATCGAACGCATCCGGGTCACGCCAGAGCTTCCGATGACGATGCAGCACCCACGGTGCGATCAGCAGCACCGCGCCGCGCGGAATGTCGATCGTGCCGATGCGGTCGGGGCCGATCGCCTCGCGCGCCAGGGCAAAGGCGGGCGGATACAGCCGTATCGCCTCGCTGACCACGGCGCGGGTGCGGGCCAAATGCGGCATCGCCGCCATCGCATTGTCCGGCGCGATGTCGACGCCGCTCGCCTCGTCGGCAACGCGCTGCTGCTCATCCGGCGCGCCGGCCAGCAGGACCAGCGACCAGAACAGCGTCACCGCGGTGGTCTCGTGTCCCGCCAGGATCAACGTGGCGATCTGATCGCGGAGCTGGTCGGGCGAGAAGCCCTTGCCGGTCTCCGGATCGCGCGCGGCGAGCAGAAGATCGAACAGGTCGCGCGGCGTATCCGTGGCGGGCGCGGCCTGGCGTGCCTGCATGATCTCCGTCATCAGCCCCATCCAGCGGCGCTGGAAGCGCCGGCGGCCGAAGTCGCGCAGTGTCGGGATGGCAGGCGGCAGAACCATGTCGAACAGATGCGGCTTCGAGTAGTTGTGCGCGTACTCGGTAAGCAGCCGGCGCATGGCCGCTCCGTACTGCCGCGTCTCCAGCGAGAACATCGAGCGGCCGGCGATGTCCAGCGCCAGGTTCTGCATGGCGGCCAGCAGATCGATCGGCTGGTTGGTCTGTGCGCCCAGCACGCCGATCGCGTCGTCGGCGCAGGCGACGATATGGCGCGCCAGCACCGGCAGGGTGCGCGGTGCGAGCGCGGGGGCAGTGGTACGGCGCTGGAGCCGCCAGTCCTCGCCGTCGCTGAGCAGCAGCCCGTTGCCGGTGATCGGCCGCAGGATGCGGATCGAGGCCGGCGAGCGGCGGTAGTTCGCGTGGTTGTCGACCAGCACGTGGTGGATGGCGTCCGGCGCATTGAGCAGGATGTGGCTGCGGCCCAGGAAGCGGCGCACCAATACATCCTCCTGGTACGCCTTCTCGGTCCACATGGTGAGCGCATTGGTGCGGATCGCGCGCAGGAACTGCAACAGCGGCAGTTCCCGTTCGGGGATCGGCGGGCGTGGCGGGATGAAAAAATTGGGTTGCACAGCGTCCATGGCGGGAACCTAATGCGGCGATCGCGACATACAATCCGTTGGCAATGCCGCCGGATCATGGAGCGAAAATCAAGAAGACATAGCTCGCCAGCAGCACCAGATGGACGAACCCCGCCAGCAGGTTGGTGCGACCCTGACCGTAGGTGAGCAAGGCGACCATGAACGACAGCACCAGCAGCAGGGTCGACTCGCTGTCGATACCGAGGGCAAGCGGTTGGCCTAGCCATGTCGCGATGACCGTCACGGCGGGAACGGTAAGGCCGATGCAGGCCACCGCGCTGCCGAGCGCCAGGTTGATGCTGGTCTGAAGCAGATTGCGCCGCGCCGCGCGCATGGCGGCGAAGAACTCCGGCAACAGCACGATCGCCGCGACGATCACGCCCGCGAGCTTGAACGGAGCGCCGGCCGCGACGATGCTCCGTTCGATGAACGGCGCGAGCAGCTTGGCGAGCAGGATGACCGCGACCAGCGTCAGCACGAGCAATCCGCCGCTGAGCGCACCGATCCACGCCGGGGGCGCGGCATGTTCGGCTTCGATCGCGCCGGTCGGCACGAAGTAGTCCTGATGCCGCACGGTCTGCACGAACAGGAACACCAGGTAGAGTGCGAAGCAGGTGCTGCCGACAAAGATCAGTTGGTGTGACGAGTAGTAAGGCCCCGGCGTCGCCAGCGTGTAATTGGGCAGCACCAGGACCAGTATGGCCATCGGCATGAGCACCGCGAGGAAGGCGTTCGCCCCCAGCGTCTGGAATTCCTGCTCGCGATGACGGAGCGTGCCGGCGACGATGCAGATACCGGCAAGCCCGTTGAGCACCAGCATCACCACGGCATGTACCGTGTCGCGGGCCAGGCTGGGGTTGGGTTTCCCGGTCAGCATCAGCGAGATGATCAGCGCCAGTTCGATGATCGTGACCGCAAGGGTGAGAACCAGGGTCCCGTAAGGTTCGCCCAGCCATAGCGCGACCAGTTCCGCATGGTGGACGGCGATCATCACCGATGCGAGCAGCAGCACCGCGAGCAGCGCGCCGGCCAGCCACACGTCGGTCTTGCCGATCATCGCTCCGGCGGCAAGCGCGACCAGCGGGATCAGCCAACCGGAAATCGCAATGCGGTTCGTATGTGTCGCGGCCATGTCGGCTCCCTATCTGGCGGCTTGGCTACTGATCAGTATAATCGCGTCGCATGCGTGGTCGCGAAGGGAGCGGAACATGAGTTTGAAGGGGGTTGGTTACATTGTCGGGGCGTATGAGCACCCGACGCGCAGGGCGCCGGACAAGTCGGTGGCGCTGCTGCATGCCGAGTGCGCCAAAGGCGCGCTGGAGGATGCCGGCCTGACCAAGGACGACGTGGACGGCTATTTCTGCGCCGGCGACGCGCCGGGCCTCGGCCCGCTGTCGATGGTCGATTACATGAACCTGAAATGCCGGCACGTCGATTCCACCGATGTCGGAGGTTCATCGTATCAGGTCGCCGTCGGCCATGCGTTGGAAGCGATCGCCGCGGGGCGCTGCAATATAGCGCTGATCACGCTTGCCGGAAGGCCGCGCAGCGAGGGGCAGGCGACGGGCACCGCCACCCGCGTCGGCAACCTGGCACAGCCCGAGGTGCAGTTCGAGTTCCCGTACGGTCCGGCAACCGCCAACATGTACGCGATGTGCGCGACGCGGCACATGTACCAGTATGGCACCACCAGCGAGCAGCTTGCCTGGATCAAGGTGGCCGCCTCGCATCATGCGCAGCACAACCCGCATGCCATGCTGCGCGACGTGGTGACGGTGGAGGATGTGGTGAAGTCGCCGATGGTGGCCTCGCCGTTGCATCGCCTCGATTGCTGCGTGATCAGCGACGGGGGTGGCGCGCTGATCGTCACCAAGCCGGAGATCGCCAAGGGCCTGAAGCGGCCGCTGGTGAAGGTGATCGGCGTTGGCGAATCGCCGAAGCACCAGGCGGGCGGCGACATCGACCTGACCTATTCCGGCGCCCGCTGGTCGGGTCCGCCGGCATGGGAGATGGCGGGCATCAAGCCCTCCGACATCAAGTACGCCTCGATCTACGACAGCTTCACAATCACCGTGCTGATGCAGCTCGAGGATCTGGGGTTCTGCGAGAAAGGGCAGGGCGGCAAGTTCGTCGCCGACGGCAACCTGATCGCGGGCGTGGGCAAACTGCCGTTCAACACCGACGGCGGCGGACTGTGCAGCAACCATCCGGCGAACCGCGGCGGCATCACCAAGATCATCGAGGCGGTGCGTCAGTTGCGCGGCGAAGCGCATCCGGCGGTGCAGGTGAAGAACTGCGATCTGGCGATCGCGCACGGCACGGGCGGATCGCTGGGCACACGGCATTGCGGCAGCACTGTCATTCTGGAACGGGAGTGATCGACATGGCGTATGTTCAACGCAAGATTTCCTTCGCCGGCACGCCCGAGACCACCCCGGAGATCAAGCCGTTCTGGGACGGCTGCGCGGCTGGTAAGTTCCTGCTGCGCCGCTGCACGTCGTGCAAGAAGGCGCACTGGTATCCGCGCTCGCTGTGTCCGTTCTGCTTCGGCGACTGTGAGTGGGTGGAGGCGTCCGGCAAGGGCAAGATCTACACGTTCAGCGTGATGACGCGCGCCGAGACGCCGTACGCAATCGGGTACGTGACGCTGGAGGAAGGGCCGTCGATGATGACCAACTTCGTCGACTGCGATTTTGCCACGCTGAAGATCGGCCAGGACGTGAAGCTGAAGTTCGTCCCGAGTGAGGACGGGCCGCCGGTGCCGATGTTCGCACCTGTGTAGGTGGTATCTCCTGGCGCCGCCACGGGCGTAGGAAGGTAAGATGACACGGAGTTCCGCGGAGTTGGCGCGGAGTTTCACGGAGTAGACTTCGGGCGCTTCGCGCGGAATGAATCAACCGCCTGTGTCTGAAGACCACTCCGTGAAACTCCGGTGCGCCCCGAAGGGCGCGATCACCTTGTGGGTGGAAGTCCCACCCGGGCAATGGTCGGTTGGCCCGGTAGCTGGCGGGCGGTGCGGCTGGGTAACTGGGCGTATCGAAGCCCCGCGACAAAGGCCGCTTC
>JANWJK010000012.1 GCA_025452005.1 Acetobacteraceae bacterium
CCTATCCAGGCTCCCGCTTCAATCCACGTGACTCCAGCGCCGCCAGGTAAGCCGACCATCGCAGGTCCTGCTCGCGCCCCAGTTCATGCAGGTAGTCCCAGGAGTAGATGCCCGTGTCGTGCAGGTCGTCGAAGATCAGCCGCACCGCGTAGTTGCCGACCGGTTCGACTCCAATGATCGCCACGTTGAGCTTGCCGGGAACGGTCTGCTTCTGGTGCGGCCCATGGCCCTGCACTTCGGCGCTGGGACTCTCGACCCTGAGGTACTCCGCTGGCAACGAATATCGCACCGCATCGTCGAACTGAACGTGCAGCAGACGGTCCTGCTTGTTGAGCCGGATCTCCGTCGGAGCCGCCATTACTCCTCCAGCTTGCGTGCCTCTTCGGGCAGCATGATCGGAATGCCGTCGCGTACCGGATAGGCCAGGCCTGCCTTGCGACTGACCAGCTCGCTGGCCTCGCGGTTATACTCCAGCGGGCCCTTGGTCAGCGGACAGACCAGGATTTCCAGCAGCCGCGGATCGATCGGCGCCTGGCGTCTGGCTTCGGTGGGTTCGTCCATGCGCGCCCTCCAATCAGCTCACGCTGCGGCCGCCGGGTGCATCCTGCGACAGCGCGCCCATCTGCAAAAGCACCAGCAATGCCGCTGCCCGTTCCGTGTCGGTGGGCGCCTCCAGGAGCGCCTGCTTCTCCGCCGGCTCGAACGGGCAGACCATCGCGAGAGTCACAGTCAACATGTCGTCCGGCAGGCGCTTTATCGCATCCCAGTTGGCGTCGATGCCACGGTGGGTGAAATAGCCGCGCAACGCCGTCAGCAGTATCTCGCGCGGCGTCCCGATCGGCTGCGATTGCAGGTCCAGGTCCGCACGATAGGGCGTGAAATCACCGCGCACGCGACGATAACCCCGACGTTCTTCAAGCTCGGTCGCGACGGCGAAGCGGATCACGCCAGTCAGCGTGATCAGATAGTGGCCTTCATCGGACTCGTTGAACGAAGACAGCCGCCCCAGGCAGCCGACGCGGAACAGGCCAGGACCGGTCGCAACCTCCGGCACGGTAGGATCGGGCTGGATCATCCCGAACATGCGTCCCTTGCCAAGGGAGTCCTCGGTCATCGCTACATAGCGTGGCTCGAAGATACGCAGCGGCAGCTTGCCGCGCGGCAGCAGCAGGGCACCCGGCAGGGGAAACACCGGGAATTCGACCGGCAGATCCTCGATCCTCGGGTGGAAGTGAGCCACCTAGCTGAACAGCACGGACGACAGCCTGCGCCGCGCCGCGGCGGTCGCGGGATCGTCGAACCCCCAGGCTTCGAAGAACTTCAGAAGTTGCAGCCGCGCTGCATCCTCGTTCCAGCCGCGGTTGCGGCGGATGATTTCCAAGAGAGCGTCCGCCGCCTGCTCCCGCTCGTCCATGGCATTCAGCGCGGTGGCAAGGTCATAGCGCGCCTGCAAGTCGGTCGGGTCGGCGGCGACGCGCGCCTGCAGGCTCTGAAGCTGGCCCTTCGCCTCGCGGCCTTCCGCGGCCAGCGCCAACGCACTGCGCGCGCGGGCGATCTCGGCGTGGTCGGCGATCTTCGCCGGCACCTGCTCGAGTGCCTGGCGCGCCTCGTCCTCCTGGCCAATTGCCATCAGCGCGCGGATCAGCCCGCCCCAGGCATCGCCGCTTTCCGGCTCCTGCTGCACCAGTTCGCTGAACAATTCGCCGGCCTGCTGGGCATCCCCGGCCTCCATTGCGGCCTTGGCATCGGCCAGCAGATCGGCGCTCGGCATCGAGCCGCCCGACAGCTTCAGCAGGCCTTCGACGAAGCGCCTCACCTCGGATTCCGGCAGCGCCCCCTGGAACAGGTCAGCGATCTGCCCCTGCCAGAATGCCGCAACCGTCGGCACCGACTGCATGGGCAGCCCGAGTTGCGCGAGCTGTTGCACCAGCGCGCGGTTCTGATCGATGTCGATCTTCACCATTTTCACGCGACCGCCGGCGGACCGGACCACCTTCTCGAGCGTGGGCGTGAGTTGCTTGCAGGGGCCGCACCAGGTCGCCCAGAAGTCGACGAGCACGGGCACGGTGCGCGAAGCCTCTACCACCTCCTTCATGAAGGTCTTCTGGTCGCCATCCATGATCACGGCGGCGGCGTCACCGCCCGCGCCGGAAGGGTTCTGGCCGATAATCAGTTCGTCCATGGTCTCCTGGCCTTCGATTCTGTCGAGGCATAGATGTAGCGCACTGTCACCGCAGACAAGCGCGCAGGGCGTTTGGCCAGGACCATGCCGCGCCTTGCTGCGGCTTGCAATCGGGGGGGAAGCCGCCTAGAAACCGCGCCCTGATTGGAGCGCGGGCGTAGCTCAGGGGTAGAGCATAACCTTGCCAAGGTTGGGGTCGAGGGTTCGAATCCCTTCGCCCGCTCCAGTCCGCCCCGAACCAAACTCTCCGCGAAAAGGCCGAGCTGCCGCGGGCGTCTCGCTACGGTCGTCAGCCACGGCCGATATACGGCATCTTCGTCGCCATAACGGTCATGAACTGAACATTTGCCTCGAGCGACAGGCTCGCCATATACGCCACCCCGCGCGCGACATCGGTCACGTCGATCCGCGCCTCCGCCTCGACCCTGCCGCTGGCCTGCAGACGACCCCGTGCTGTGTCTTCATTGCGCATGGTCGCGGCGTTGCCGATGTCGATCTGGCCGCAGGCAATATCGAATTCGCGCCCATCGAGCGACAATGACCGGGTCAGTCCGGTCAGCGCGTGCTTGGTCGCGACGTAGGCAGTCGAGTTGCGGCGGGGCACATGGGCCGAGACCGATCCGTTGTTGATGATGCGTCCACCGCGCGGTTGCTGGCTCTTCATCATCCGGAACGCGTGCTGTGCGCAGAGGAACGACCCGGTCAGGTTAACCGCGACAACGTTTGACCATTGCTCGAGTGTCAGGTCCTCGATCGGGATGTTGCGGGTACTGGTGCCCGCGTTGTTGAACAAAAGGTCTATCCGGCCATACGTCGTCTTGACCGCGTCGAACAATGAAGCGACCGAAGCCGGGTCCGTGACATCGGTAGGAACCACAAGCATGCGGGGCGGCGTCGCCTTGGCGAGCGCGACGGTCTCGTCCAGCATTTCGCGGCGACGTCCTGCCAGCACGACCGAGAATCCGTCCGCGTAAAGCGCGAGCGCGGTTGCCCGTCCAATGCCGCTGCCTGCCCCGGTGATCACCGCGATCCTTCCCGTCGTTTCCATGGCTAAATGCCTCCCGATGATTGGCTCGATGCCCGTAGCGGTATAAGCCCTCAGCCGACCGGCACGATCAATGCCGCGGCGCGGCGGCGGATATCGTCAGGCCAGCGAGCGGGGCGGCGCGTGTCGAGATCGAGATTGACGCCAAATTGGCTGAGCCGCGCGATTTCAGCGCCTGTCCGCGGATCGGTCATGCGATGGATCATGCGCAGCGAAGAGCTGCCAAGATGACCGATACCGGTTTCGACCAGATAAGGCGCGGCCAGCGGCAACGCGCCGGTTATAAGCAGGGTCAGCTCAAAGGTTGAAAAGCCGCGCCGCTGCTGCTGCATGAAAGCGGCATCCATGCCGATCGCAGCGCCAACCTGACCGGAGGCGTTGGAAAAGCGAAGCACCATCGCGCCCAGGGCGAAATGGCCAGCCGTGTCGACGTCACCGGACTTGACCCGACCGCGGGCGGTGGGGACGAAACCGTCGGTCGTGACCGGTTCAGGCCGCAGTTCCTCGGCTGGACCATTCCAGACCGCGAGCCGCCCGGCGATCGTCTCGCGTTGTTGCGACGTCGGCGGCGAGGAGGACAGCTCCCAGTGCTCCTGAAACCAGGTCACGACCTCGCCGTTGGTCGAATCGACAAAACGATGGCCCAGGTGCAACCCGGCATCGACGCTCAGCGCTGCGCTCTCGACATGAAAGCTGGCACCGGCACGAAGTTCGCGCGCGAAGCGGACGTTGATGCGGCGGGACAGGTCGGCACGTCGCGGCAGATCGCCAAGGCTTAGTTCGTCCGCGAGGTTGGCGTCCGTCTCCTCCAGCCGATCGAAATAATAGCCGACCGTGAAATGCTCGGTCACGTCGCATTGCCAGGGCGGCACCGCGCCACGATAGGTCTCGGTCCAATTGGTCATGACGCGATTTCAATCCTGGCACGTGGGCCGCCGGCGGCTGGCCGCAACCTTGGCTGCCTGGTATCGGCGAACTCAGCCTTGAGGATGGCGGGCAGACGCGGTCGCCGCCGCCGACATGGCCGCTTTGACCTTATCGGGACGGGTGAACGCCAGGTATTCCTTCGCGTACTCGGGCGGCAGGATCTCGACCATCGTCTCGTTCTCGACCCAGACCTCGATCACATGGAATGGGCCGCGATTGCAGTCGAAGCACTGCCATCCCGCGCGCTGGGCAATCGTTTGCACGGCGGCTGCATCGGTCGCAACGCTGAGCGCGAAATGGGTGGATCCGTAGCCGCGCGCGTCCTTCTTGATGAACTGGCCGCCAGTCATGCCGCCTGGTTGCAGCTCCGTTCCCGCGGGATAGACCTCCACGCCGGATCCGTGCTCATCGAGTTGGAGCGCGAAGAAGCTTCCGGGGTTGGGTTGGAAGGGTACCGCGGTACCGCCCATGAGGTCGGCGAGCACCTCGGCCGCCTGCTTCGGGTTTCGCGCGGCGATAGAAAGATGATGGATCACGGTTTCCTCATGCGTTGAACCTGTCTGTGCATAGCACAACTGAGTGGCTCGCGCACCGCCCGACGACGGTGCTCGCAGCCGGCCATGCCTATGCGGCGGCCATCGGCGGAACCCGCAGGTGCCAGTCGTGCGCGGACTGATAGGCATGGCCGATCCGCAGCGCCATCGACTCGGCGTAGGCTCGGCAGACGATCTGCAGCGATGTGGGCAATCCGTTCGCGGTGAAACCATTCGGCACTGCCGCAGCACACAGGTCAAGGAAGTTGACCCAGCGTGTGAACACCGCGGGTGTCGTGTTCTGATCGATGGAAGCCACCGGCAGGGCGGGCGTCACCGCGGTCGGTGTCAGTAGCGCGTCGGCACCTTCGATGGCGACGCCGAACGAAGCCTTCATCCGCTCCCGCTCGGCCAGAGCGACCAGGTAATCCCGTGACGAAATCACCGCTCCGGCGCGTACGCGCGGCCGCACGTGCTCGTCCAGAGGCTTGGCGTTGTCGTCCACCAGCTCCGCCAGAGCGGCATAAGCTTCGGCTGACATGATGCGCCCGTTGATCGCACCCAATTCGGCGAAGTGCGCAGGCAACGAGACATCGACAATTTCCGCACCCAGTTCGGCGAGCGCATCAACCGAGCGGTCGTACGCCGCCAGTACCTCTGCATCGATCCCGTCGCGTTCGTGCACAGGCAGCCGTGCCAGGCGCAGTCCCTTCACTCCGCGGCGCAGCTCCGACGTCGGGTCGGCGTCGCGCACGCCCAGAGTATGGCGGTCGCATCGGTCCTCTCCCTGGAGCACCGCCAACAGCAGAGCCGCATCCTCGATGTCGCGCGTGATCGGCCCGGGTGTGTCCAGCGTCGGGCTGAGAGGCAGGACTCCGAACGTACTGATCCGGCCGATCGTGGTCTTCAACCCGGTAATGCCGTTCCAGGCGGCCGGGATGCGCACTGATCCACCCGTGTCGGTGCCGATCGCCCAGGGCGCCATCCGAGCTGCGACCGCGACCCCGGAGCCGGACGAGGATCCGCCGGGTGCCCGGTGCGTGCCATTGTCCCAGGGGTTCCACGGCGTCCCCAGATGTTGGTTGGTGCCCCAGCCACCATAGGCGAACTCCACCGTGTGGGTCTTGCCAAGGTTGATCATGCCGGCAGCCATCAGCTTGTGCATGAGCGTCGCCGTGTGCGGCGCAGTGCGGTGCCGCCAGGCAGCCGAGCCGCCCATCGCGACCTCGCCTTCGATCTCGACCAGGTCTTTGATCGCGATCGGAATGCCGTGCAAAGGGCCGACCGCATGACCGGCGCGGATTGCCTTGTCCGCGCCTTCGGCGGCCAGGCGCGCACGGGTGGCGTTGATGGAGACGAATGCGTGCAGCTTGGGGTCCAGTCGCTCGATGCGTGCGAGATATTCGTCCACCAGGTCGACCGGCGACAGGCGGCGCGCGGCAATCTCCGCGGCCAGCTCATGGACGGGACGAAAGGCCGAGGACATGGCACGCTCCCTGCAAACGGCTGTGCCGATCATGCGGTACGCCGGCAGCCAGGGACAAGGCGTCGGGCAGCCGGTTGAATCGCGACGGTCGTTCCTGCAAACCCGGCCGTCAGCTATCATTTGCCGGGGCACCATGCCAGCAACTCCCAACGACCTCTTCGCGATGTTCGACCGGCTGGGCATCGAACATAGCACGGTTGAGCATCCGCCCTTCTCTACGGTGGCGGAGGGAAGGCCCTGGCACGACAAGATCCCCGGTCTGCACGGCAAGAACCTGTTCCTCAAGGACCGCAAGGGAGGCCTGTGGCTGGTTGTCATGCCGGCCGACAAGCGCGCAGACATTGGGCGACTCGAGAAGGCCTTGGGCGCTCCGCGGTTCTCGTTCGCCCGGCCCGACCTGCTGCACGAGACGCTGGCGCTGGTGCCTGGGTCAGTGACGCCGTTCGGACTGATAAACGACACCCAGCGGCGCGTTACCGTGATTCTGGACGAGGAGGTACTCGATAGCGAGTGGGTGAACTTCCATCCGCTGCACAATGCCGCCTCGACCACGCTGCGCTCGTCCGACCTGCTGCGGTTCATTCGCGCACTCGGCTATGAGCCGACTGTTGTGCGGCTGCCGGGGGAACCGGCGGACCATTAGCGTTCCTCTGCCCGTCCCCGGCGGTCGCGGCGTCGAGCTGGTTGACAGAACCCCAAGCCCTGACCGGGCCCTTGCGCCACAATGGAACGGTCCGGTCGCGTCCGCGTCGCCGGTCGCTCACTCGCCTGCCAGAGACGCGAAGCAATTCCACCACGCGGCACCGATGCGAAGCATCCATGCAATATGTTGTTCCACCGCAC
>JANWJK010000013.1 GCA_025452005.1 Acetobacteraceae bacterium
TAACCCTCGCCGAATGCACCGTTCATGTCCGGACGCATCGGATAGCCGAGTTCGTTCCAGACCTTAGTGACGGAGAGGGTGAAGTCGTCCCACTGCTCCATCGGCATCCGGCGAACCGTGATGGGGCCTTGAGCGCCATGATACTGGTCGGTGTAATCGAGGTCGGTCTCGAGCCGCCGGAAATATGGCAGCACCGAGTTCCAGTCCCAGCCCTTCGCGCCGATCGCATTCCAATGGTCGTAATCCTCGGGCGCGCCGCGCAACGCCACCTGCCCATTGACGGACGATCCGCCACCGAGCACGCGGCCTTGCTCGTAATAGACCGGCGCGGCATCCGCTGTTCGGCGAACCTTCAGGTTCTTCCAGAAATACGCCGGGTTCATCAGTGCGCTGCCAGAATAGGTATCGCGGATATCCTCGGGCGTCTGATCCGGCGCATAGTCGCGACCGGCTTCCAACAGCACCACCCTGTTGGCCGGCACCTCCGACAGTCGCGCCGCCATCACGCAGCCGGCCGAGCCGCCGCCGATCACCAGGTGCGTCGCGTGCATCGTCTTGCTTCCCCCGATCCGATCGTAAACATTGCCGGTCAGCGGGAATACGTCACGGAGCACCACCCTTCAATGCCACAGGAATGGGACATCGAGGCCGATGTCGTTGTCGTCGGCCTCGGGGCCGCGGGCTTTGCCACTTCCGTCACCGCTCACGATCTGGGCGCCAAGGTCGTCATCCTGGAGAAGGCACCTGAAGGCCAGGAGGGCGGCAACACGCGAGTGGCCGGCCAGGGCTACCTGAACACATCGTCGGTCGACAAGGCCATCGCCTATCTCACCGCTCTGTGCGGGCCCTACACCGTGCCGGCGCCCATGGTGAAGGTGTGGGCCGAAGAGATGTGCCAGAACAATGCGTGGCTCGAAAGCCTTGGCGGCGATCCACAGGAGCATCAGCACCCACCTGTCGGTATCGAGTTCCCCGATCTGCCCGGCGCGGACTGCGTGCACAAATTCCACGACGGACCCACCTATGGCTATTCCTATACCTGGCAACTGTTCGAGCGCCTGGTCAAACAGCGCCCTATCTCCATTCTGTACGAGACGCCGGCGCGGTCCTTGGTCCAGCACCACATCACCAAGGAAATCCTCGGCGTGCGATCCCAGCGAGGCGACAGGTGGATCCACGTCAAGGCCGGCAAGGCGGTGGTCCTGACCTGCGGAGGCTTCGAAAACAACCAGGAAATGATCCGCAACTACCTGCCCGGCATACCCCGTTGCTATACCTCCGGCACGCCATACAACGAAGGCGACGGCATCACGATGGCGATGTCGGTCGGCGCCGATCTCTGGCACATGAACAACTACGCCGGGCCGTCGATGGCCCTGAAGGTCGCGGAAATCCGAACGACCTTCTCGATGCAGGCCCTGCACTACAGCAAGGAGATGCCGGGTGGGATGATCGTCGTAGGCCCCGACGCAAGACGCTTCACCGACGAGAAGTTCAAGACCCGCCACGGGAAGGTCCCGGTGAATGGCAACTGGCTTCCTTTGTCCACGCCCTGTCCGATGTTCCTGATCTTCGATCGCACTCTCTTCAGTGCTGGCCCGCTCTACGACAAGCATCCGAGCCACGGCTGGACACAGATCATCGAGCGCTACGACTGGAGCGAGGACAACAGCGTCGAACTGGCGAAGGGCTGGATCAAGACCGCCGACACCCTCGCGGCGCTTGCCGCAGCAGTGGAACTCGACCCCGACACGCTGGCGCAATCGGTCACCCGGTGGAACCGCCATTGCGATGCCCGGCACGATTCTGACTTCGGACGCAGGCTGATGCTGGCGCCCATCGTCGAACCGCCGTTCTACGCCATCGAACTCTCGCCCTCGATGCTGAACACGCAGGGTGGACCGCGACGCAATGAGAGGGCACAGATCGTGCGGCCCGACGGCACGCCCATTCCCCGGCTGTACAGCGCTGGAGAACTCGGCTCGATCTACAGCTATCTGTATCAGGGAACCGGGAATATCGGCGAATGCCTGGCGTTCGGCCGCGTCGCTGGACGGAATGCAGCGGCCGAGACGCCGTGGCAATGATCAGACGCCCTTGAAGCGGCCCTTTCGCTTCTCGACGAAGGCACGCCGCGCCTCCTTCGCGTCCTCGGAATTCTGTAGAATGCCGCCGGCGTTGGACGTCAGCACCATCGTGGTCTCCAGCGTGCTGTCCAGGGCAGCACGCATGACACGCTTGCTGACCCACTGCACCAGCGGCGGCCGCGCGATGATCCTGTGGCAAAGTTCCCGCGTGGTCTCTTCGAGTTTCTCGGACGGCACCAGGTGGTTGAGCATCCCCCACTCGTACGCCCTCTCGGCGTTCAGTTCACCCGTGTAGGCAAATTCCAGCGCCCGGCCGAGGCCCACCATCTTCGGCAGATAGTATGAACCGCCATTCTCGATGATCTGTCCGGCATTGTGATAGGCGATGAAGCGGGTCTTCTCGCACCCCACACGGATGTCGCAATGCAACGCCATGTCCATGCCGGAACCGACAGCCGGCCCGTTGATCATCGCGATGGTGGGCTTGCGGATCAACGAGATGTCGCGGTGCAGCGCGGTGAACCCGTGGTAGAAGTGCTGGCGCGCGGCATCAGGCCCCTCGTGCGGTCCCCGATTGCCCGGCAGGTTTTCGCCAGTGATTTCCTCCGATGCCCTGGACCCGAGATTGGCACCAGAACAGAAACCCCGCCCGACCCCGGTGAGCACGATCACCCTGATGTTGGGATCGTCGTCGCCGGCCCGCATGTATTCGCCGACCTTTGCGACAGTGCCGTTTTCCTCGGCCGTCCCGGTCAACGCATTCATCCGTTCCGGACGATTGAACTTGATCCAGAGGATGCCGCTGTCCTCCGGTTCGTACAGCAGGTACTCGACGAGCTTCGGCCCCATGTCGTCCTCCCGATGGATTATGCGTATGATTCGGTCATCGCAGAGTAGACCAGGGTGCGGAGATCGCGGCGGAGCGTCAGCCGAGCATCGCTGCCGATGACCTGCGTCATGAAGACCACCGCGAGGTCTTCCTTCGGATCGACCCAGAATGCGGTCGCGGCGGCGCCTCCCCAGAAGAATTCTCCGAGCGTGCCCGGCAGGCGGGTCCTCGCGACATCGATGTTCACGCCGCAGCCGATCGAGAAGCCTATCCCCGCATAGCCGGCTTCGCTGAACAAACCAGGCGGCGCCATGTCCGCCAACTCCTTGTTGCCGGGCAGATGATTGAGGCTGAACAACGCGACCGTCTTGGGGCTCAGGATCTGCACGTCGTCGAGCGTGCCGCCACCCAGCAGCATCCGGCAGAACCGCATGTAGTCGTGCGCAGTCGACACCATCCCGCCCCCACCCGACTCCAGTCCTGGGGCTGCCGCGTATGTGCTCCTGTCCGCATCGTCTTGCAGCAACAGGCCGCCGCCCGGCTTGGGTTGATAGCAGGACGCGAGGCGGCCGATCTTCTCCGGTGGACACCAGAAACCCGTATCGTTCATGCCCAACGGCTCGAACAGCCGCTTGCGCAGGAACTCGCCGAAACTCATGCCGCTGAGCTTCTGCACCAGATAGCCCATCACGTCGATCGAAACGGAGTAGTTCCACGCCGTTCCCGGCGAGAACTCCAGCGGCAACCGGGAGAGCTGCTCGATCATGGCATCGAGCCCGCCCTCGGTGTTGAACTCGGCCACACCGGCGCGACGGTACGCGCGATCGACGCTGGTGCGATTCATGAACCCATAGGTCAGGCCCGAGGTGTGCGTCACCAGGTCCACGACCTTCATCGGGCGTGCGACCGGGGTCGTCAGGAAGGCCGGCTCTCCGGCGGGCACGATGCTCGGCATACCGGTGGCATAGACGCCCAGATTCTTCCACGCCGGAATGTGAACGGCCACATCGTCATCCAGGCCGAGCGCACCTTCCTCCACCAGCATCATCAGCGCCACCGCCGTGATCGGCTTGCTCATGGAGTATATGCGGAAGATCGCGTCCTCGCGCATCGGCTTGTCGCGCTCGAGGTCCATGGAACCCGACATCCCGGTATGGGCAAGCGCACCACGCCGGTACACCATGGTGAGCACGCCCGGCAGGCGCCCGCTGTCGACGTAGCGACGCTTCATGATCTCGTCCAGCCGCGCCAGCCGCGACGCCGATAGCCCCACCGCTTCCGCTTTCATCACTGCCTCCTGATCTGGTGTCGCTGCTGAATACGGCCGCCAAAATGCCACGCGGCCCGCATCCAGCCAACACAGGACCGACCGCGACGGTAAGCGCCGAACACTCCCTCTCCCGCGAAGCGGGGGAGGGTTGGGGAGGGGGTTTACCCTATTTGGCGACACCCCCTCCCTACCCTCCCCCGCGCTTCCGCGGGAGAGGGAGCCTGGTTCGCCGACCGGTGCCGCAATGCATTCACCCGATTGCCCTGACGTTCAACTGCGACACCGGGGGCTTGGCCCCGGCATACGCGTCTGTTCTTCTGGCGACCGACAAGGACGTGGAGGTGCGTGCATGCCCAGACAGATCCGCCTCAACGCGTTCGACATGAACTGCGTCGGTCACATCCAGCACGGCATGTGGGCGCATCCGCGCGACCGCTCGATGCACTACACCGATCTCGACCATTGGGTGTCGCTGGCGCAGACCCTGGAACGCGGCCTGTTCGACGGCCTGTTCCTGGCCGACATCCTCGGCGTCTACGACGTGTTCGACGGACAGCCGGATGCCTCGCTGCGCAACGCGGTGCAGATCCCGGTGAATGATCCGCTGCTGCTGGTGCCCGCGATGGCCTACGCCACACAGAACCTGGGCTTCGGCGTCACCTGCAACCTGACCTACGAGCCGCCCTATACGTTCGCCCGCCGCATGTCGACGCTCGATCACCTCACCAAGGGACGCATCGGCTGGAACGTCGTGACCGGCTATCTCGACAGCGCCGCGCGCGGCATGGGCCTGGCGCAGCAGCCGGAGCACGACAGCCGCTACGACGTGGCCGAGGAATACATGCAGGTGGTCTATCGGCTGTGGGAAGGAAGCTGGGAAGATGCCGCGCCACTGCACGATCGCGAGCGCCGGCTGTACGCCGACCCGGCGCGCATCCATCGCGTGAAGCACGAAGGCAGGCACTACAAGGTCGATGCGATCCACCTGTCGGAACCTTCGCCGCAGCGCACGCCGGTGCTCTACCAGGCCGGGGCATCGGCGCGCGGGCGCGAATTCGCCGCCGCGCACGCCGAGTGCATCTTCGTCAACGGTCAATTCCGCCACAACGTGCGCGATATCGTTGCCGACATCCGCGCGCAGGCGAAGACATGCGGCCGCGATCCGCACGACATCAAGGTGTTCGTCGGCGCCACCGTGGTGGTCGCGCCGACCGACGCCGAGGCTCAGGACAAGCTGGCGGAGTATCGCGCATACGCCAGTTCGGAGGGAGCGTTGGCGCACTACTCGGCCTCGGTCGGCATCGATTTCTCGCGTTACGGTCCCGACGAACCGATCCGCTTCGTCAGCAACAACGCGATGCGCTCCAACCTGGAAGCGATCACCGTGCGCAGCCGCGGCTCCGAATGGACGCTGCGCAAGCTGATGCAGATGATGGTGCTTGGCAGCCGCCAGGCGCCCATCGTCGGCTCGCCATCGCATGTCGCGGACGAAATGCTGGCCTGGATGGACGAGGCCGACGTGGACGGCTTCAACCTCTCCCGCACGGTGGTGCCCGAGTGCGTGGAGGACTTCGTGGCCCTGGTGGTACCGGAGCTGCAGTCGCGCGGGGTGATGAAGCAGGCCTATGCGCCGGGCACTCTGCGCGAGAAGCTGTTCGGTAGGGCGGGCCGGCTGCCGCCAAGCCACCCCGCCGCTCGTTGCCGATGGTAAATTTTCTCGCTGGGCTGTGAACTGGTTCACAGGTAACGCCCTCGTCCGCATGCGATGACTTGGCATCGGCCGGCGCTGCCCCAACACCCGCGTCTGCCGGTTGGGCCCATGGCCCAGGTCAACCCGGACCTTCCTTACGGCCCGGCCGCCCTCGCAGGTGCCGGGCCGTTTTTTCGTCCTCAGCCGATCTCCTCGTGCCAGGTCCGGCCGTCGCGTTCGATCAGAGCGATCGCCGCGGTCGGCCCCCAGGTGCCGGCAGGATACGGGCGCGGCTGGTCCGGGCGGCTGCCCCAGGCCTCCAGGATCGGTTCCACCCAGGCCCAGGCCGCCTCCACCTCATCGCGCCGCATGAACAGCGTGGCGTTGCCGCGCACCGTGTCCATCAGCAGCCGCTCGTACGCATCGGGAAAGCGCATGCCGAAGGTCTTCTCGAAGCGGATGTCGAGCGCGGTGGGCGACAGGCGCAAACCACCCGGCCCGGGATCCTTTGTCATCATCGCCAGCCGCATGCCTTCTTCCGGCTGCAGCCGGATGATCAGCTTGTTCGGCGTCCATTCGGCGGCGTCAGGCGGGAAGATCGAGAACGGCAGCGCGCGATACTGGATGACGATCTCCGACACCTTCTGCGGCAGTCGCTTGCCGGTGCGCAGGTAGAACGGCACGTTCGCCCAGCGCCAGGTGCGCACCTCCGCCTTCAACGCGACGAATGTCTCGGTGTGGCTGATCTCCGGTCCGTCGAGATCGGCGATGTAGCCGGGCACCGGCTGGCCGTCGATCGCGCCCTGGGCGTACTGGCCGCGCACCGTCTGGATCATCGCCTCGTGCGGCTCGAACGGACGCAGCGCGCGCAGCACCTTCAGCTTCTCGTCGCGCACGCGGTCGGCGTCCAGCGACACCGGCGGTTCCATCGCCACCAGGCACAGCAACTGCAGCATATGGTTCTGCACCATATCGCGCAGCGCACCAGAGCGGTCGTAGTAGCCGCCGCGCTGTTCCACGCCGACCGTCTCGGCAACGGTGATCTGCACGTGATCGATCACGTCGGCGTTCCACAGTCGCTCGAAGATCGTATTGGCGAAGCGGAGAGCCAGCAGGTTCTGCACGGTCTCCTTGCCCAGGTAGTGATCGATGCGGAAGGTCTGCTGCTCGCTGAACACCGCACCGACCTGATCGTTGATCTCGCGCGCGGAGGCGAGGTCGTGGCCGATCGGCTTTTCCAGCACGACACGCGACTGCTCCGTCACCAGGCCCTGTGCACCGACGTTACGGCAGATCGGTCCGTAGAGCTCTGGCGACGTCGCAAGATAGAAGACGCGCACGCGTTCGGCATCGAGAATGTCGGCCAGCGCCTGCCAGTCCGCCTTGGCATCCGTTGCGTCCAATCGGACGTAGCAGAGGCGTCGGCAGAACCGGTCGGCGGTGTCGGAGTCGAGGTCTTCGCGTGCGACGTGTTCGCGCAGCGCCTTGCTGGCGCGCTTGCGATAGGCCCCATCGTCCAGGTCGGAGCGTGCCGCGGCGATGATGTGCGATTCCGGCGGCACCTGGCCGTCGCGGAATCGGTAGTACAGCGCCGGCAGCAGCTTTCGCAGCGTCAGGTCGCCGGTGGCGCCGAACACCACGCAGTCGAAGGTCGCGACGGGGATGATCTTCGGCATGACTATCGTCCGTGTGCATTGTCATTGCGAGGAGGCGGAGCCGACGAAGCAATCCCCATCGAAGGTGCGCACGGTCGATGGGGATTGCTTCGTCGCTGCGCTCCTCGCAATGACAGGGGATGCGGTGTCACACCACAGGCGAGGCGCCGCCGTCCATGTTGATCGCCGTGCCGGTGGTGAAGCCTGCGTGATCGGAGCACAGGAAGCACGCCATGGCGGCGAACTCCTCCGCCTTGCCCATGCGGCCGACCGGGATGCCGGTGCCGACCTTGGCGATGTATTCGTCGAACGGCACGTTGGTGCCCTCACGAGCGTGGCGGCGTGCCACCTGATCGGAGACGATCTGGCCGACCAGCATGCCGTTCACCAGGATGCCGTGCGGCGCGCCCTCGCCGGCGAGCACTTTCATGAACGCCATGCCGGCGGCGCGCGACACGGCCGTGGGGGCGCCGTTGGCGCGCGGCGCCTTGGCGCCGGTGTTGAGCACGTTGATGATGCGACCCCACTTGCGCTGCTTCATGCCCGGCCACACCAGGCGCGTCAGCCTGATCGCGGCGAACAGCTTCAGTTCCAGGTCGTCGCGCCAGATGTCGTCGGTGATCTGCTCCGCCGGCATCGCCATCGACTGGCCGGCGTTGTTGACCAGGATATCGACCTTGCCGAACGCCTTGACGACGCCGTCATAGGTCTTCTGGATGTCGTCGGCCTTCGACACGTCGCACACGAAGGTGGCGACGCGGCCGCCCTTCGCCGTTGCCGTAACGGTCTGCTTCGCCTGCTCCAACACCTCGGGGCGGCGCGCCAGGATCGCCACATCGCCGCCGGACGCAGCGAACTCCTTCGCCATGGCAAGGCCGAGCCCCATGCTCGCGCCGGTGATGATGGCGCTGCGGCCGTCGAGACGGACTTCCATTTAGCTTCTCCCTTGGTGCTGTTCGCGCGGGACTTTGCGACGCAGGCGGAGAAAATGCCAGAGCACCGGGGCTTCGCCCCAGACCCCACCAGAGGCTCTGCCTCTGGACTCCGCCAAGCGCCGGGCGCTTGGAACACATCCCTTGGCGTGTGAACTCGCGCGTATCGGTGCCCGGTGCTACCGTGCCACACGTGGAGCTGTCGACCATGTCGGTAGGCGAGGGACACAATCTGACCGGACGGCCGTCTGGAACGCGGAAGCTGATGGCCGTGGTCTATGCCGACATGGTTGGCTACAGCCGCCTGATCGGACTGGACGACGAAGGAACACTCGAACGCCTCCGCGCTCTCCGCGGCACCCTGATCGATCCTGCCATTGATCAGCACGGCGGCAGGATCGTGCAAACCGGCGGCGACTCCCTGCTGATCGTGTTCGACAGCATCGACGGCGCGGTGCGCTGTGCCGTGACGGTACAGCAGCTGATGGCCGCGTATGACGATGGCCACGCCCCCGACCGAAGCATCCGCTTTCGCATCGGCATCAATATCGGCGATGCGATTCCAGATGGCACCGACCTGCATGGCGAGGTGGTGAATGTGGCGGAGCGGCTTCAGGCGCAATGTCCGCCGGGCGGCATCTGCGTCACGCGCGCCGTGCGCGACCATGTGCAAGACAGGCTCGGACTTGCCTTCGAGGAACTCGGGTCGCTCAGCCTCAAGAACATCGCCCGCCCGGTCGAGGCTTTCGTGCTGCGTACAGGCGCTGCCACGGGCGCGCCGGTCGCGCTGTCCGACCGGCCGTCGATCGCCGTGCTGCCGTTCGCCAATCTGAGCAGCGATCCCGAGCAGGAGTATTTCGCCGACGGCCTGACCGAGGACATCCTCACCGCGCTGACCCGCTTCACGCAGCTGACCGTGATCGCCCGCAATTCCACCTTCGTCTACAAGGGCCGCGCGGTGAGCATCGCCGATGTCGGACGCGACCTTAGGGTCCGCTACGTGCTCGAAGGCAGCGTGCGCCGGTCCGGCGAGCGGGTACGGGTCACCGCACAGTTGATCGAGGCTGCGACGTCCGCGCATCTCTGGGCCGAGCGCTACGATCGCGCGATCACCGATATCTTCGTCGTTCAGGACGAAATCACCGAGCGGATCGCCACTACGCTGGTGAGCAACATCGAGCGCAGCATCATCGAACAGGCGCGCCGCCGGCCGCCCGAGTCATTCGACGCCTACGAGATGTTCCTGCACGGGCGCGAGCAACGCAATGCGTCGCGGCCGGATTTGACGGTGGCCGCCGAACAGCAGTTCGAGCGATCGGTCGCGCTCGATCCTGGCTTCGCACCGGCGCATGCAGAAATCGCCTATATCCAATACCTCTATGTGACCTGGCGGCGGCACCCGGAGCAGCGGGACGCGCAACTTGCCAAGGGCTTTGCCAGCGCCCGTCGTGCGCTGGAGCTTGAAGCGTCGCTGCCGCTGGCCAATCGGGCGCTCGGCATGCTGCATCTTCGCAGCCGTGAGTACGCTGATGCGATCACATGGATGCAGCGTGCGGTCGCGCTCAATCCCGGCGAGGCGGAGAGCTACGCGTGGCTCGCCAACGTCCTGTCGTATGTCGGACGATCGACCGAAGCGCTGGAGCAACTGGCCCACGCCACGCGGCTCGATCCGCTCCATCCGCCGCTGTGGGATTTCTATATCGGCCGGGCCCTCTTGCATCTCGGCCGCTACCAGGAGGCGCTCACCTCTTTGGATACCGCGTTTCGCCGAGCACCGTTTTTCGGGCATATACAACTCTACAGAGCCGCGGCACTGGCGCATCTGGGGCGGCCGGACGAGGCACAAGCGGTCCTGTCGGTCCCAGCGCTTTACCCGAGCATCGGCGACATTCGCCGATTTGATTCATACATGGCGAGCAGCGAATTCGACCGGTTCATTGAGGGTCTGCGCAAGGCGCGCCTTCCCGAATGATCGCCGTCAGTCCGCCGCCGCCGATCCCATCTTCTCGGCCAGCGTCGGGATGCTGTGCCGCCGTGGCGCCAGCCAGTGCTGCAGGCGATCGAGGTACAGATAGATCACCGGCGTCGTGTACAACGTCAGCGCCTGGCTGAGCAGCAGCCCGCCCACCATGGCGGTGCCCAACGGCCGGCGCAGCTCAGAGCCGGCGCCATGGCCCAGCATCAGCGGCAGGCCGCTCAGCAGCGCCGCCATCGTCGTCATCATGATCGGACGGAAGCGCAGCAGGCACGCCTGGCGGATCGCGTTCAGCGGCGTCTCGCCGTCGCGGCGTTCTGCCGTGATGGCGAAATCCACCATCATGATGCCGTTCTTCTTCACGATGCCGATCAGCAGGATCACGCCAATCAGCGCGATCACCGACAGGTCGTATTTCATGATCAGCAGCATCAGCAGCGCGCCGACACCGGCCGAGGGCAGCGTGGACAGGATGGTCAGCGGCAGGATGTAGCTCTCGTACAGGATGCCGAGGA
>JANWJK010000014.1 GCA_025452005.1 Acetobacteraceae bacterium
CCGACGGCATCGCGATGGGCCATGAGGGAATGAAATCCTCGTTGGTCAGCCGCGAGGTCATCGCAGACTCGGTCGAGTTGACGATGCGCGGCCATTGCTACGACGCGCTGGTCGGGCTCGCCGGCTGCGACAAGTCGCTGCCGGGCATGATTATGGCGATGGTGCGGCTGAACGTGCCCAGCGTGTTCATGTACGGCGGCTCGATCCTGCCCGGACGGTTCCAGGACCGCGACGTGACGGTGGTCGATGTGTTCGAGGCGGTCGGCCAGCATTCCGCCGGCAAGATGTCGGATGCGGAGCTGCACGAGCTTGAATGCGTGGCGTGCCCGTCGGCCGGTGCATGCGGCGGACAGTTCACCGCCAACACCATGGCGATGGTCAGCGAGGCGATCGGCCTCGCCTTGCCCGGCTCGGCCGGCGCGCCGGCGCCCTACGAGGACCGTGACCGCTGGGCGGTCGATTCAGGCCGCGCGGTGATGGCACTGCTCGACAGCCGCCTGCGTCCGCGCGACATCGTCACTCGCCGCGCGCTGGAGAACGCCGCCGTGGTGGTGGCCGCCACCGGCGGCTCCACCAATGCCGGCCTGCACCTGCCGGCGATCGCGCACGAGGCCGGCATCAGCTTCACCATGGACGACGTGGTGGAGATCATGCGGCGCACGCCGTACATCGCCGATCTGAAGCCCAGCGGGAAATACGTGGCACTCGACGTGCACAGGATCGGCGGCATCCCGGTCGTGCTGAAGGCGCTGCTGGATGGCGGATTGCTGCACGGCGACTGCCTGACCGTCACCGGCCGGACCTTGGCGGAGAACCTGAAGGACGTGGTGTTCCCGAACGATCAGGACGTGGTCTATCCGGTGTCGAAGGCGATCTCGCAGACCGGCGGTGTGGTGGGCCTGCGCGGCAACCTGGCGCCCGACGGCGCGATCGTCAAAATCGCCGGAATGGCCAAGCTGCGGTTCGAGGGTACCGCGCTGTGCTTCGATTCCGAGGAGGAGGCGTTCGAAGCCGTGCAGTCTCGTGCCTACAAGCCCGGCGACGTGATCATCGTCCGCTACGAAGGCCCGAAGGGCGGTCCCGGCATGCGCGAGATGCTGTCCACCACCGGTGCCATCTACGGCCAGGGCATGGGCGAGCAGGTGGCGCTGATCACCGACGGACGTTTCTCCGGCGCGTCGCGCGGTTTCTGCATCGGCCATGTCGGGCCGGAGGCGGCGGTCGGCGGGCCCATCGCCCTGCTGCGCAACGGCGACCGGATCGTCATCGACGCGGAGAAGGGCACGATCGACGTGGTGCTGTCCGAGGCGGAGCTAGCCGCCCGCCGCGCCGCCTGGCAGCCGCGCCGGACCGACTACAATTCCGGCGCAATCTGGAAATACGCGCAATTGGTCGGGCCGGCGCATCTGGGCGCGGTGACGCATCCAGGTACGGCGGCCGAGACGCACTGTTACGCGGATATCTGATCGGCCCACGGCCATGCCGTGGCAGGAGTTCGAACGATGAAGCGACTGATCACCGCCGGGACTGCCGTCCTCCTGGTCGGGCTTGGCATCGGCACCGCGGCGGCGCAGCCGCCGATCCCTTACGGCCCGGTGCCGGAGCCGCGCTACGAGGCGGTGCCGCCGCCACGGTCAGGCTACTACTGGGAGCCGGGACGGTGGCACTGGAACGGCTATCGCTATGTCTGGTACGGCGGTCACTATGCCTCCGGTGGACCCCGCTACGGCCAGTGGATCCCCGGCCACTGGCGGTGGAACGGCTACCGCTACAACTGGGTGCCGGCACACTGGGGCTGATCAGCGCAGTTCCACCACCACCGGAACGTGATCCGATGGCTGCGGCAGGGCGCGTTCCTCGCGGTCCGGCGCGGCAGCGACCAGTCGTTCGGCCAATGTCGGCGACAGCAGCGCGTGGTCGATCCTGAGACCCGAGTCACGCTGCCAGGCGCCCGCCTGGTAGTCCCAGAAGGTGTAGACGGCACCGTGCGGGTGGACCGCCCGAACCGCGTCGGTCAGGCCCTGCCAGAGCAAGCGGCGGAAACGCGCTCGGGTCTCCGGGCGCACCAGGGCATCCGAGGGTGACAGCGCGCCGGCCGCCAGGTCGTCATCGGCCGGGCAGACGTTGAAGTCGCCGGCGATCACCAGCGGCTCATCGGCCTCCAGCAGCGCCTCGGCGCGCTCGGCCAGGCGGTCCAGCCAGGCCAGCTTGTAGGCGTAGCCGGCGTCGCCGCCGGAATTGCCGTTGGGCAGGTAGATGCCGGCGATGGTGATGCCGTCCGTCACGATCTCGATGTAGCGCGCCTGCGCGTCTTCCGCCGGCAGGCCGGGGAGGGCGCGCTGGCGTACCTCGAACGGGACACGGGCGAGTACGGCGACGCCGTTGTAGGCCTTCTGGCCCACGGCCTCTGACCGATAGCCCAACCCGTGATAGGGGAGTGCCGGGAACGCGGCCGCCTCGCACTTGATCTCCTGGAGCAGCAGGACATCGGGCTGGCAGCGCTCGAGCCAGCCCGCGACGTGCTTCTCCCGCTGGCGGATCGAGTTGACGTTCCAGGTCGCGATCTTCACGTCACTCGACGGAGAAGCTGGTCCCGCATCCGCAGGCCGATTTGGCGTTCGGGTTGCGCACCGCGAAGTGGCTGCCCATCAGCTCGTCTGTGTAGTCGAGTTCCGATCCCGCCAGCAGATCGAGGCTGGCGGGATCGACCAGCACCTTCGCGCCTGCGCGCTCTATGACCAGGTCATCGGATTGCTGTGCGGCATCCAGTTCGAAGCGGTACTGGAAGCCGCTGCAGCCTCCGGCCAGCACGGCAACGCGCAATGCGGCCTCGCGGCCCCCGGCGGCGACGATTTCGGCAATGCGGGCGGCGGCCCGTTCGGTCAGCGCGAACTGTTCCATGAACGGCAACATAGGACGCCGGGGCGCGGAATTGAAGCCGTGCCCGGCGGGGTGTAAGCCCGCGCCCATGACGCGTGGTGCCACCCTGGCGGCGTACGCCGTGCATGCCGGCTCGTCGCGGGGGCGGCTGCATCCGGAACCGGAGGCGCCGACGCGCTCGCCGTTCCAGCGCGACCGCGACCGCATCATCCATTCATCGGCGTTCCGCAAGCTCCAGTACAAGACCCAGGTGTTCGTCAACCACGAGGGCGACTTCTTCCGCACCCGGCTGACGCATTCGATCGAGGTGGCGCAGATCGCCCGCTCGATCGCCCGCGAACTCGATCTGGACGAGGACCTGACCGAGGCGCTGGCATTGGCGCACGATCTCGGGCATCCGCCGTTCGGCCACGCCGGCGAGGATGCGCTCAACCTGGCGATGAAGCCGTTCGGCGGCTTCGACCACAATGCGCAGAGCCTGCGCGTGGTGACGCTGCTGGAGAGCCGCTACGCCGGGTGGGACGGGCTGAACCTGACCTGGGAGGCGCTGGAAGGTCTGGCCAAGCATAATGGTCCGCTGCGCAATCCTCCGGCGTATATCGCCGAATACAACGACCGGCACCGGCTGGAGCTTGGCACACATGCCAGCGCCGAGGCGCAGGTCGCCGCGTTGGCGGACGATGTCGCGTACCACAGCCACGACCTGGACGATGGGCTGCGGGCGCGGCTGTTCGGACCGGAGGAGATCGGCCACCTGCCGGTGGTGAACGAGGCGCTGGCCGCCGCACGGATGTCCAGCCTGGATGTGCCACCGCCGCGACTGCGGCATGAGACGATCCGGCGGGTGATCGACGTGATGGTGACCGACATGATTGCCGAGACGCGCCGGCGGCTCGACAAGCTGGCGCCGCGCGACGCCGATGCGGTGCGGCGGGCAAAGCAGAAGGTGGTGGCGTTCAGTCCGGTGATTGGCGAAGCGAACCAGGTGATCAAGGACTTCCTGAATGCGCGGATGTACCGGCACTGGCGGGTGAACCGGATGACGACGAAGGCGCGCGTGCTGACCACGGAGCTGTTCCGGCTGCTGCACGCCGATACCTCGCTGCTGCCGGACGACTGGCGCGCGCGGGCAGGGGAGGCAGGGACGCAGCGCGCCGCGAGCGTGGTGGGCGACTATATTGCCGGCATGACCGATCGCTATGCGATGGACGAACACCGGCGGCTGACCGATCTGTCGGTGAGCGGGTAACCTTGTGACCAGGAACGCTGCATGACGAACGATATCTACGCACAGATGCGCGAAGCCGTTCTGACTGCACTGCGCGCCGTTGCCGGTGATATTCCCGACGATGTGTCCGCACGCGTCGAAGTGACGCCGGCACGCGATCCGTCGCATGGCGATGCAGCGACCAACGCCGCATTGGTGGCCGCCAAGGTCGCTCGCCAGCCACCGGCGAAACTTGCAGCCGCCATCGTCGAACATCTGCAACACGCGACAGGCATTGCGCGCGCCAGTGCCGCCGGGCCCGGGTTCGTCAATCTGGAATTGGATGGCGCGGTGTTTCGCGCGCTGCTGCCGGACATCCTGCGTTCGGGCATCGCCTATGGCGACAGCAATGTCGGCAACGGCGTGCGGATCAACGTCGAGTACGTCTCCGCCAATCCCACCGGTCCGATGCATATCGGTCATTGCCGCGGGGCCGTTGTCGGCGATGCACTGGCCAACCTGCTGGCGAAGGCGGGGCACGACGTCACCAAGGAATACTACGTCAATGATGCCGGCGCGCAGGTCACCGCGCTCGCCTGGGCGGCGTACTGGCGCTACCTGGAGGCGATCGGCACACCGCTCAGCGAAGCGGATTTTTCCGACGAGGTGCCAGGCGGACTGCAATATCGCGGCGACTACCTGATCCCGATCGGCCGGCTGCTCGCGGAACAGTATGGCACATCGCTGGCGCAACCCGATGGCGGCATCGCCGCGCCGGAAGTCTGGCTCGACATCGTGCGCGATTTCACTGTCGCGGCGATGATGCAGCAGATCCGCGAGGACCTGCACCTGCTCGGCGTCGAACAGGGCGTGTTCAGTTCGGAGCGCACATTGATCGAACGCGGCACGGTGGACGCATCGATCGAATGGTTGCAGACGCAAGGACTGATCTACGAAGGCGTGCTCGAACCGCCCAAGGGCAAGACGCCGGACGACTGGGAGCCGCGGCCGCAGACGCTGTTCCGCGCCACCCAGTTCGGCGATGACGTCGATCGGCCGCTGCGCAAATCCGATGGTTCCAACACGTACTTTGCCAACGACATTGCGTATCACGCCGATAAGATCGAGCGCGGCTTCGACGTGCTGATCGATGTGCTCGGCGCGGATCACGGCGGCTACACGAAGCGCATGCAGGCGGCGGTGAACGCAATGTCGCCGAACGGGCGCGTGACGTTCGAAGCCGTGCTCTGCCAGATGGTACGCGTGGTACGCGGCGGCGAGCCGGTGCGCATGTCGAAACGTGCCGGCAGCTTCGTGACGCTGCGCGACCTGCTGGACGAAGTGGGCCGCGATGCCGTGCGCTTCACCATGCTGACGCGCAAGGCCGATGCGCAGATGGAGTTCGATCTCGACCAGGCGGTGGCGCAGACCCGCGACAACCCGGTGTTCTACGTGCAGTA
>JANWJK010000015.1 GCA_025452005.1 Acetobacteraceae bacterium
CGCGCAGCGAGCGCTTCTCCTGCATCACCAGCCCGAGCAGCCAGCGCAGCGAGAACGGCGCGTCGGTCTCCGAATAGCCGCGGCTCGCCCGCAGCAGCACGGCCTCGCCGGCCCACACCTCGCTCAGTCGCAGTTCGTCCACCGGGACCGGCGCATCGGCGGCGGGCGCGGTCGGATCCTTGACGAACACGACCTTGTGCTCGGTGTTGATGCCGGTCAGCAGGCCCGCCGTTCCGTCGGCGAACAACAGGACCACGGGGCCGGTGTTGTGGAACCGCATGAGGTGGCGCCAACGCAGCCGCACGGCGCGCGACCACATGCCGGTGCCTTGCGCCCAGGCGGACAGCGACGCGGCGGAGGGTGAGGCATCGCCCGGCGTACCGCGGTACTCGTTGGGATCGAGCTCCAGGCCGTGGTAGCGGCCAGCGACGATCATGGCGAGCAGGCGCGGGTGAATCGGCGGCTCCTCGGCGAGGCCAAGATGGACCGGCGGGCCTGCATCGGCGCCGCCGCCGGTGCCGGCGACCGAATGTGGGCCGTGCCCCGGAGGACCGGAGATGTGTCCGTCATTTACGTCCACTGGTATTCCCCCTCAGAGGCATGACCCTGACCGGGTCTCCCCCCGGTGTCAGCCGCACCGGCAATTACCGCCTCGACGGCGCGCGGCCAATCCGTAGTATGCCGCATTCAGTCTGCTATTTGCCAGAAAATCCTCAGCCGGTCGGCCGGTGAGCGGGAAAGCGATCGAATGGTGGCGCTTGACGATACGGTAGGGGCCTTCGTGCCGGGGCCGCGCCTGGAACTCCCGCCGCTGGGCAGTGGACGGCTGTCCGGCCTGAATTTCGCGGTGAAGGACCTGTTCGACGTAGCCGGCAGCATCACGACCTACGGCAATCCCGACTGGGCCAGCACGCATGTGGCCGCCAGCGCGACCGCTCCGGTGGTGACCGCTCTGTTGCAGGCGGGCGCCCGGCTCGTGGGCAAGACCAAGACGGTGGAACTCGCCTACGGGCTGACCGGCGAGAACGTCTGGCAGGGCACCCCGCTCAATCCGCGTGCCCCCGGCCGTCTTCCCGGCGGCTCGAGCTGCGGTTCGGCCGCCGCGGTGGCCGCTGGCCTGGTCGACTTCGCACTGGGATCCGATACCGGTGGCTCGGTCCGCATCCCGGCAAGCTACTGCGGCCTGTTCGGTATCCGCCCGAGCCACGGGGCGGTCAGCCTGGCGGGCGCCTGTCCGCTGGCACCCAGCCTCGACACATGCGGCTGGTTCACCCGCAGCGCCGCGCTGCTGGCAGGGGTCGGCGACGTGCTGCTGCCCGGCGGCCGCCAGGCAGTGGACGGTCCGCTGCTGCGGTTCGAGGAGGCCTGGGTGAACGCGCTGCCGGCGGTCGCCGAGGCGCTGTATCCGGTCATGGAACGACTGGAGCAGTTGCGCGGCAGGGCGGTCGGCCTGCGGCTGGCCCCCGAGGGGATCGACAGCATCTACGACCACTTCCGCACGGTGCAGGCGGAGGAGGCATGGGCCAGCCTGGGTTCATGGGTCGAGACGATGAAGCCGCGCTTCGGCCCGGGCATAGGCGAGCGCTTTGCCGCCGCCAAGGCGACGGACGCCGCGGTCGCGGGACCAGGGCGGGCGTTCCGCCGCGTGCTGCAGGCGCGGGTCAGGCCGCTGCTGGCGGGCGGCGCCATCCTGGTGTTTCCCACCAGTCCCTGCCCGGCACCGCTGCTCACCATTGGCATGGCGGAGCAGAATGCGATCCGCCAGGCGAGCATCGGCGTGACGGCGATCGCCGGATTCTGCGGATTGCCGGAGGTGACGCTTCCCGCCGGTTCGGTGAACGGCGCGCCGGTCGGGCTTTCGCTGGTCGCCGGACCCGGCCTGGATCGCGGCCTGCTGGCGTTTGCCTGCGACGCGGCGGCCGTGCTTGGACTCCCGGTCTGACCGGAGACGCGAGGCGATGGAGATACGAACGGCAACCGAGGCGGACATCCCCGACATCCAGTCGATCTACGCCCATCACGTACTGACCGGCACCGGCACGTTCGAGGAGGAACCCCCGTCGGTCGAGGAGATGACCGAACGGTTCGCCAAGGTCGCCGACAATGGCTGGTCATGGCTGGTCGCGACGGATGCCACCGGCGTGCTCGGCTTCGCCTACTACACGCAGTTTCGCGAGCGCTCGGCGTACCGGTTCTGCGTCGAGGACAGCGTGTACGTGCGGGAGGATGTGCGCGGCCAGGGCGTCGGCAAGGCACTGGTGGCGCGGCTGATCGAGGATGCCACCGCCAATGGCATGCGCCAGATGGTCGCGGTGATCGGGGATTCCGAGAACACCGGCTCGATCGGGGTGCATGCCAGCCTCGGGTTCCAGATGGTCGGAACGTTGCGGGCGGCAGGTGTGAAGTTCGGCCGCTGGGTCGATGTGGTGTCGATGCAGCGACCGTTGGGGCGGGGTGACGCGGACGTCCCCTAGTCCAGCCCTCTGGCTGATGGCCGCC
Organism: Acetobacteraceae bacterium; assembly: GCA_025452005.1. Lineage (GTDB taxonomy): Bacteria > Pseudomonadota > Alphaproteobacteria > Acetobacterales > Acetobacteraceae > JAMXLO01. The sequence goes on from JANWJK010000015.1 coordinate 2,500, forward strand.
TACGGTTTCGTCGCCGGCCTCCCTTTGCCGCTATCCGGTTTCACTTTCCGCCTGTGGCTCTCGGAAGGCGGCGTCTCGCTGGCGCTGATCGGGGTGACCGCGAATATCGGCCTTGCCTACTCGCTGAAGTTCCTGTGGGCACCGGTGCTCGACAACGCCCCGCCCCCCGGTCCGCTACGGTGGCTCGGCCGTCGCCGCGGCTGGCTCGCCGCCATCCAGCCGGCGCTCGCCGGCGCAGCCGCCTTGCTGGCGCTCTCCGACCCGGCGCGCCTGCCGCTGGTTTCACTCGGGATCGCGGCCATGGTCGCCTTCCTGTCGGCGAGCCAGGACATCGTCGTCGATGCCTGGCGCATCGAGGTGTTCCCCGAGCACCGCCAGGGGGCGGCCATGGCGGCCTATGTCTGGGGATATCGTGTCGCGCTGCTGATAGCCACCACCGGGGTGATCTCCGCGGTCGGCACGGTCGGCTGGCATGCGGCACTGCTGGGCGTCGCGGCGCTGCTCGGCCTGGGGCTGGTGGTACCGCTGCTGGCGCCGGAGCCGCCGCCGGCAGCGCAGCGCGTCGTTCCCGGCGGGTTCACCGCCCGCCTGGTGCACGCGGTGGTCGCGCCGTTGCGCGACTTCCTCAGCCGCAGCGGCGCGCCGCTGATCCTGGCCTTCGTCGTGCTGTTCAAGCTCGGCGAGGCGATGGCCGGCATCATGACCGCGCCGTTCTACCGCGCGCTCGGCTTCTCGCGCGAGGCGATCGCGGCGACCGGCTGGTTCTCGCTGGGCGGCACGCTGGCCGGGATCGCGCTGGGCGGCTGGCTGGTGGCGCGCATCGGCACCGGCAGGGCGCTGCTGCGCACCGGCTGGACGCAGACGATCGCCATGGCGATGTACCTGCTGCTCGCCGTGTCGGCGGGCGAGCACCACGTGCTGTTCGCGACGGTGACCACCGAGGCGTTCGCGCAGGGCATGGCCGACGCGGCGTTCATCACCTACCTGTCCGGCCTCTGCTCGCGCGAATTCACCGCCACGCACTACGCGCTGCTGTCGTCGCTGGCGGCGATAGCCGTGCACACGATCGGCGGGGTGTCAGGCGTGCTCGCGGCGCGGATGGGGTGGGTGGCGTTCTATGCGCTCTGCATGTTCGCCGCGCTGCCGTCGATGGGGCTGATGCTGGTGCTGTTGAAGCGGGATCAGAGATCGCCGAACTCGGTTTGATCTGCCCGGGGCTTGCCGCGCGCCCGTCGTGTCCGCTGCTTCGTGCCGGCGCTGCCCTTCACCTCCACGAACAGCGGAATCTTCATCTGCGGATCCGGGTCACGCCGTTCGCCGGTCGCATCATGGCCGGCGGCAAGCTTCATCTGGTTCTCCAGCACCCGCAGCCTGTGCTCGCGCGACTTCGCGGTCAGGGGAACCTCAGGCGCGCTTGCGAGGTGCCTTGGCCGCCGGTTCAGCCGCGCGCCTGGTTTCCTTGGCTGGCTTCTTCGCAGCGGGCGGCTTCGCTTCGGCGGCGTCGCCGAGGCTCTTCTTCAGCGCCGCCATCAGGTCGATGACATTGCTGCGGTCCGGTTCCGCCGGCTCGGTCAGGTCGATGCCTTCACCCTTCAGCTTGGCATCGATCATCGCCCGCAACCGCGTCTCGTAGCGGTCCTCGAGGTCCGACGGGTCGTATTTGCTCGTCTGCCGATCGATCAGTTGCCTGGCGAGCTGCACCATCTCGGGGTCGGTCTTGGCCTCGGCACTGTCGCCGAAGATTGTGCGGGCCTCGTTGATGTCGCGCTGCTCGTCGAGGGTGTGGGCAACGAGACCGCCCGGCATCGAACGCACAGCTATGGTGCGCTCACGCTGGCCGATGACGACCCGGGCCAACGCCACCCGCCCGGTCTCGGCGATCGCCTGGTGCAGAACCGCATAGACGTCCCGCCCCGCGTCGCCATCCGGCGCCAGATAGTAGCTGCTGGCGTAGTAGATCGGATCGATGGAATCGACCTCCACGAACTTCTCTATGGCGATCACCGCCGAACTCTCGACCCGCACGCTGTCGAAGTCGTCATCCGTCAGCATCAGGTACTGGTCCTTGCGGAACTCGTAGCCCTTCACAAGGTCGCGCCGCTGAAGCTCCTCATTGGTCTCGGCATCGACCGTCATCATCCTGATGCGATTGCCGGTCTTCGGATTGATCAGGTTGAACCTGATCGCGGCGCGCTCGTGCTTGGCATTCCACAGCGCGACGGGACATGACACGAGCGCCAGCCGGAGATGGCCACGCCAGATGGGACGCGCGGGCATCGGCTAGGCTGCCCGATACAGCGGATAGCTGGCGCGCCGCCGCTGCTCCGCAACGCCGAGGTCCTCCGCCTCCGCCCTGTCATCGTCCTCCGCCTCGTCGAGGCGGGCGAGCTGGGCGCTGGCGAGCTCTTCGGTCTCCGCGAGCGCATCGATGACGTTGCGCCCGTAGTCCGCGGACTGCGCCACCCGGGACTGGTGGATGACGACCCGCAGCGCCAGCCGCAGGCGATCGATATGTTCGCCGGACATGGTGAACGTATCAGAAACAGGGGGTTCCGTGTGCATCCTGAGAGCTTGGGCAAACGTCGGGGGCCACGAAAGTGGCTTCACGCGCCGGCCATGCCGGCCCGGGCTCGACTCGGCTGTCAAGGTGCTTCGCTACGCCATTGGCCGCCAAAGGTTAACGCGGGCGGGCAAGCGTCGAGAGGCTCGATACACAATTGCGTGAGCACGGCCACCCCGGCTCACCTGGGGTTGGGCAGCGGCGGGATCGGCGTGCCGCCCTGAAATCCTTGCAGCGTCCATTCATAGACGGCGGTGCTCGTCCGGAGTGCACCGATCCGCGGGGTCGCCAGATCGAGGATGTCGACGATCACCACGGTCCACATCAGGGTGAGCAGCGCGGCCAGTGCGTGGCTCGGACTGCGCCTGAGGCCCATCTGATAACCGAGAGCGGCCATGCTTATCAGCGCCATGCCGAGCAGCAGCCACGCCAGTTGCGGCGGCAGACGCAGCGTGTAGGCGAAGCGTGTCGCTGTCGTCATGTCGAAGGTATCGTTGAGCGCCGCCATCAGCGAGGCGGCGACCGGGTCCGTGCGCTCGCGGACGATGGCGGAGGCGTGGCCCCAGATCTCGGTCTGCAACGCGTTGGTCCGCCGGTTCAGGTCGTCGATCTCGGGCGAACCGCTCTCCGCCCGGATGAAGTCGATGCGCAGGTGCGTGTACTGTTCCAGCAGCCGGGCGATCTCGCCGCCGCGCGGATGGCCGATAGCGTTGGCGCGCAGCCACGCCGTGCCGATCGCATTGGCCTCGGCGAGCGTCTCGGCGCGGCGCTCGCTGAAGCTGCTGTTGGCGAAGGAAAGGGTGAGCGCCAGCACGAAGGCCAGCAGGCCGAGCATGCCGCCGACCACGACGCCGACGCTGTCGCTCGGCGTCTCGCGCCGCGCGGCCCACCAGCGGCCAGACTGATAGCCGAGTTCGTGGGCGCCCAGTTGCAGAGCGAACAGCAGGAGGCCGAAGCCGAGCAGGCTCCAGGCGGCGACAGTGGCGAGCAGGGTCATCGGGACGTCCGTGGTTGCGAGGCTCTCCTCAGTCGGCCGCCTCACGTGCTGGCTGCGCCGGAGCCGACCGGCGTCCGGTCAGGTCGTCACCCGCATTGCGCGGCATCAGCAGCGCGATCGGCGCGGCGACCAGGGTGAACAGCGCCACCACCAGGAACGCGTGGCTGAAGTCGATCGGCTGCGGTGCGGCACGACCGGCCAGCGCCATCGAGATCTCCAGCGACACCGCCCCTGCCGAGATGCCTATCGTGGCGGCGAGCTGCTGGCACGTGACATACAGGCTGGTCGCCGAACTCATGCGCGCGCGCGGCACGTCGCCATAGGCCAGCGTGTTGTAGGCCGTGAACTGCAACGAGCGGAAGAAGCCGCCGATCAGCAGCGCGGCGTAGATCGCCGCCGCGGGCCAGGTCGGCCTGAACGCGGCGCAAAGCCCGATCATCACCGCCGAGATCACGCCGTTCCACACCAGCGTGTCGCGGAAGCCGAACAGCCGCAGCGCGTGCTGTGTGGCCGGCTTCATCACCAGCGCGCCGGCGGAGCTGGCGAAGGTGATCAGTCCGCTCTGCACCGCCGATTGGCCGAAGCCGACCTGAAGCATCAGCGGCAGCAGGAACGGGATTGCGCCGATGCCGGTACGGAACAGCATCATCGCCGACAGCGCGACGCCGAAGCACGGCAGGCGCATCAGCGACAGGTCGAGCAGCGGCGCCGGGTGGTTCCAGGCATGCATCAGGTAACCGACGATGGCGACCAGGCCGATGCCGAACATCGCCAGGGTCGTGCTCTGCGGCACAACGCCGCGGCCGGCGGTCTCCAGACCGAACATCAGGCTGGCAAGCGCAATGCCGCACAGCAGCAGGCCGATGCCGTCGAACCGGCCGCGCGGCGGCTCGCGCACATCCTCGACGAACAGGCTGACCAGTACGATGCCGAGGATGCCGATCGGGATGTTGATGTCGAAGATCCAGCGCCAGGAGAAATAGGTGACGATGAAACCACCCACCGGCGGTCCGAGCACCGGACCGAGCAACGCGGGCACGGTCAGCCAGGCCATGGCGGCGACCAGCTCCTGTTTCGGCGCCGTCCGCAACAGCACGAGGCGGCCGACCGGCACCATCATCGCGCCGCCAATCCCTTGCAGGACGCGCGCGGCGACCAGGAACGCCAGGCTGTCGGCGCGGCCGCACAGGATGGAGCCGATGGTGAATACCGCGATAGCGGCACGGAACACGGTGCGCGCGCCGTAGCGGTCGGCGACCCAGCCGCTGGCGGGGATGAACACCGCCAGCGAAAGCAGATAGGACGTCAGGGCAACGTTCATGTGCACTGGAACCGCCCCGAACGCCTTCGCCATGGTGGGCAACGCGGTCGCGATGACGGTGGAGTCCAGGCTTTGCATGAACATCGCACAGGCGACGATCACCGCGGTGCGGCGGGTGCGGCCGCTGGTGCGGACTCTGGGAACGGGGGCGGATCGAGCCATCGGCCGAGCGTCAGTAGCACCGCCCGCCGCATCTGGCCATTGACGGGCGCGGCCGGTCTTACGGCAGCAGCACGGTGCTCCCCGTGGTTTTGCGCGACTCCAGCGCGATGTGCGCCGCCGCTGCGTCCTTCAGCGGGAAGGTCTGATTGACCTCGATCTTCACCACGCCCTTGCCCACCACTTCGAACAGCTCGCCTGCCACCTTCTCCAGATCGGCACGCTTGGCTGTGTAGGTGTTCAGGTTGGGCCGCGTCACATACAGACTGCCCTTGGCGGACAGAATGCCGATATCGACGGGCGGCACCGGACCCGACGCGTTGCCGTAGCTCACCATCAGCCCGAACGGCGCCAGGCAGTCGAGGCTGGCGTTCCAGGTGTCCTTGCCGACGCTGTCGAACACCACCGGCACCATCGCGCCGCCGGTGATCCGCTTCACTTCGGCCGGCAGGTTGCCATGGCCGACCACGGTGTGCGCCGCGCCATGGGCGCGGGCCAGTTCCGCCTTCTGCTCGGTCGAGACGACACCGATGACGGTGGCGCCGAGATGCTTCGCCCACTGGCACAGGATCAGCCCCACGCCGCCGGCCGCGGCGTGCACCACGATCGTGTCGCCGGACTTCACCGGATAGGTGCGGCGGACCAGGTACTGCGCGGTCATCCCCTGGAGCATCATCGCGGCGGCGATCTTGAAGTCGATCGCATCGGGCAGCTTCACCAGCCGGTCGGCCGCGATAACACGTTCGGTGGCATAGCCGCCCAGTGAGCCGGCATAGGCGACACGATCGCCCGGCTTGACGGCGGTGACGCCCTGACCGACCGCGACCACCGTGCCGGCGCCCTCCTGGCCGATGATCAGCGGCATGTTCGGTGCCTTGTAGAGGCCGGACCGGAAGTACACGTCGATGTAGTTGAGGCCGGCGGCCTCTTGCTTGATCAACGCCTCGCCCTGTCCGGGTTCGGGCCGGGGCACATCCTCCCACTTCATCACTTCGGGGCCGCCAGGCGAGTGGATGCGGATGGCCTTGATCATGGTGTTCTCCGTGAAAGCGGGCCGGATCAGGCGGCCGCGGAAGGGATGGGCTGCAGCAGCGGCCGCGCGTGCGCTTCAAGCGCGAGCAGCCAGCGTTTGGTGACGAGACCATCGCCGCCGGAATAGCCGCCAAGATGCGTGGTGGCCCCCCGGGGCAAGCGCCCGGGGGCAAGGACGACGCGGTGGCAAGGGATGATGATCGGGATCGGGTTGCCGGCGTTGGCCTGGCCGACCGAGCGGGGACTGCCGCCCGCGGCGTGCGCGATGTCGAGGTAGCTGCGCGTCGCACCGTAGGGGATTGCGCACAGCGCCTGCCAAACGCGCTGTCGGTAAGCGCTGCCCAGCGGGGCGAGCGGCAGGTCGAACGCCGTCAGCTCGCCGTCGAAATACGCGTGAAGCTGTTCGCGGGCGCGACGCAGCAGCGATGTCGCGTGCTGTTCGCTCCCCCAGCCCCAATCGACGGCGACGACTGCCCCGTCCTCTTCCGAGACAGAGATATCGCCGACCGGGCTGTGAAGCGAAAGCTGCGGCACTGCACGGAATGCCAGCGCCGGGTCGCGCCGCGTGTCAAGGGAGGGGTGGCTGCCCACTCGCGGGCAGGCGTCATCCGGCCTACGGTGATGCGGGTCGAAGACGAAGACCAGGCGATGTTGCGGGGCAGCGGCATGACGACAGGTGGCGAACGCTTCGAGGTGGTCTATCTGGTGCTCAGCGGCACGACGACGGCCGCGCGCTGTCCCGAACTTCTGCGCGAACTGGTCGGGCTCGGCCTCACCACCGTCATCGCGCTGCCGACGCCCAACGCCTCGCGCACGATCGCGCGGCGCGAACTCGCGGATGTCGCAGGCGCGCAGGTGGTCGAGTCGTATTTCGATCTCGCGATCCGCCCGCGGCCGCCGCGCGGCGTGGTGCTGTTCGCGCCGTGCAGCTTCAATTCGCTGAACAAGCTCGCGCACGGGATTGCCGACAGCCTTGCACTGTCGGTGGTCGCCGAGGCGATCGGGCGGGGCACGCCGGTGATCGTGGCGCCGTCGCTGAACCAGCCGCTGCTCGACCATCCGCAGGCGCAGGCGTCGCTTCGGACGCTGCCTGGCTGGGGCATTACGATCGTGCCGCCGGTGGACGAGGGCGAGGGGCCGCGATTGGCGCCGACCGCGCAGTTGCTTGACGCGGTGCGTCCGTTCGTGCGTCCCCGTTGACCCGATGGCAACAGCCGAACCTTTGAACGTTCCAGGAGAGGCCCATGCCCGCCAGCCTGTCGCCGGCGCAGGTCGCGCAATACCATCGTGATGGTTTCCTCTTCCCGGTGGATTGCCTGACGCCGGACGAGGTCGGTCATTACCGCGCGCGTCTCGAGGCTTTCGAGCGTGAGCAGGGCGACACCTTCGGCAAGCTCCCCGATCTGGTGCGCTCGAAGTCGCATCTGTTGTTCACCTGGATGGACGAACTGGTGCGCCACCCCAAGGTGCTCGACGCGGTGGAGAGCGTGCTTGGCCCGAACATTCTGATCTATCATCTGACCTCGTGGCTCAAGGAGCCGAACGAGCCGTCACATGTCTCCTGGCATCAGGACGGCACCTATTTCGGCCTCGAACCAGCCGAGCAGATCACCGCCTGGATCGCGCTGACCGACTCGACGCCGGAGATGGGCTGCATCAGGGTGCTGCCGGGAAGCCATGTGATCGGGCAGCGGCCGCACAGGGACACGTTCACGCCAGGCAATCTCCTGTCGCGCGGCCAGACCATCCAACACAGGCTCGACTATGCGAACACGGTGATGATGCCGCTCGAGGCCGGGCAGGTCTCGCTGCACCACACGCACATCGTGCATTCATCCGAGCCGAATCGCTCCGAGAAGCGCCGCATCGGCATCGGCGTCAGCTACATCCCGCCGCATTGCCGCCTGGTCAACGACGTGCGGGTGACCGCCGATGGTACGCGGCCGCGACGATTACGGGCATTTCGATCCCGAGCCGCGGCCGGCAGGCGACTTCGATGCCGGTGCGCGCGCC
>JANWJK010000016.1 GCA_025452005.1 Acetobacteraceae bacterium
AAGGAAAATATTCAGGACATCCCTGGGCACGCCTTGGGGAGCGGGTGATAGGCTTGGCCCTACGGGGGCATCGCCTGATGAGGGAGGTCCGCGTGAACGATCTGTATGACACCGACATAGTGACCTGATCCGAGCGCCAGTCGGCGCTGCTTCGCTGTCGGGCCGCGGGCGAGTTGGTGAACGGATGCGGCAGAAACGCGACATTCCGGGGCTGTATTCCGACGCATTGCAGGCACTGCCCGACACAATGGACGGGCAGCCACCACTGCCGGTGCCGGACAGTTGCCCGGTGACGCTGGACGAGCTGCTGGCGGAGCCGTGACGTTCGCGCGCCTACCGGTAGTCGCCCGTCACGGGCTGACGTGCCCCCGGAACTTCTCCGGCGGCCGGGTGCCCCACTGCGAGCGCAGACCTTCCTCGGCCGGTACCAGGTTCCCGCCGTTGCGCACGTTCAGCCGGTCGGTGTCGGCCCAGTGTTCGTGCACGCGGCCCCAGGGATCCGCCCAATAGTCATAGACCTGGCTGCCGAGCAGGTGGCGGCCGATGCCCCACATGTGTTCGTACTTGCTCAGGCCGCTCAGGTACTCGTGGCCGATGAACACATCGTCGATGTCCTGCACCTCGAACGAGAAGTGATTGAGGCCGGCGCGTTCGTTCCTCATGCAGAAGAACGCGTGATGGTCCACATACTCGTCGCCGGCGTCGATGCGGCTGAACTGGCCGATCAGGTTGTCCTTGTCGCCGGCGTAGACATCGTCCGAGCAGACCAGTCCGAGCATCTCGCGGAACCAGCGCACCGTCTCCTGGTTCTTCGGTGATCCCAGGACCGCATGGCCGATGCGCTTAACGCTGGACGGGCCGGCGGCGAAGCGAATCACCTCGCCGGCCCGCTTCAGCGGCTCCACGCCCGAGTTGATCGGCTGGCGCACGACGTGGATTGGCTGCACGGCCTCGATCCCATGCACGATCTCGATCGTGTAGCCGTTCGGTTCGGTCAGGCGGACCCGTCGGCCGCCGCCCGGTTCATCGATGGTCTCGATGCCGGATGCACCGGGCAGCTTCGCGGCGGCCTTCAGTTCAGCCTCGCTGGCCACCAGCCAGGCGAAGCCCAGGCACTTCGCGTCGCCCTTCTCGGTGACATGGATGTGGTGCACCGGATCGGTGCCGCGCATGTACAGCGCCGTCGGCGTCCGCGCCGCGCGCACCATGCTGAACGCCGTGAGGAACTCCTCCTCGGCATCGAGGTCCGGCGCCCGCAGCCGGCCATACGCCAGGTCCCGCACCTTCAAACCAGCCATGATCAACCTCCCGCTTCAGTCGTATCGAAAGCTATGCAGTCCGCGGCGATCCGCGCCCTGAAGGCCGGATCCACGATCGCCAGGTCGACGATGTCGACCTTGTAGGGAAGATCGGACTCCGACAATGCCTCGGCGATTTCGCCGACGATGTCCAGCCCGAGCGGCCGATCCCACTCCAGCGCCAGATCGAGGTCCGAGTACGTCCGTGCGCTGCCGTGGACGCGCGATCCGAACACGTAGGCCCGCGCACCTGGCGGCAAATGCGCACGTAACACGCCGCGCAGGATGGCGGCGTGGTCTTCGCGCAGATCGAGTGTCGGCGTCATCGCAGGCGCTGTTGCAACTGGCCGAGGAGATGCGTTGCCTCGGCCAGAAAGTCGGGAATGCCAGCGGCCACCTGTGCCGCCACCGCCGCGGCATACGTGTGACTGGTCCGTGCGCGCATGTCGCGGTAGCGGCGCCATGCCGGCCAATCGCCACGCAGCAAGCCTTGCTGATTTGCCCCGCGGATCAGGTCCTGAAATGGCATTTGGCCGTATTCGTCCGGCGAGGCCGCAACCATACGGAGGTAGCGCCAGAGCATGCGGTGACTGAGTTCATAGGTGAACTCGAAGCGTTGGATCAGGCCGTCGCGCAATTGCTCGTCCTGTGGCTCCCTGCGATGCCGTTCCAGCCCCTCGCGCAGCCGCGCGACCGCATTGACGAGCGGCGAAATGTCGAGCGCGGTCGCGGGATCGCTCATTCACTCCGCCGCCAGCTTCTCCGCATCCTTCTCCGCCTTCAGCGCCTCGGCCTTCGCCTCCACCAGTTCCACGATATGCTCCACCATGTCGGCGCCGGCGATCGTGTGGTCGGTCTTCCCCGCCCGATAGATCATGTGCCGCCCGTTGCCGCCGCCGGTCAGACCGATATCGGTCATCAGCGCCTCGCCGGGGCCGTTCACCACGCAGCCGATGATCGACAGCGTGATCGGCGTCTCGATATGGGCCAGCCGGTCCTCCAGCGTCCGCACCGTCTCGATCACGTTGAAGCCCTGGCGCGCGCATGACGGGCACGAGATCACCTTCACCCCGCGATGGCGGATGCCCAGCGTCTTCAAGAGGTCCCAGCCGACCCGCACCTCCTCCTCCGGCTCGTCCGATAGCGACACCCGCAGCGTGTCGCCGATCCCGGCCCAGAGCAGAGAGCCCAGCCCCACTGCCGACTTCACCGTGCCCATCCGCCTTCCGCCCGCCTCGGTGATGCCGATATGCAGCGGGTGGTCGCAGACCTCGGCGAGCTGCTGGTAGGCCGCCACCGCCAGGAACACGTCCGACGCCTTCACGCTGATCTTGAAGTCGTGGAAGTCGTGCTGTTGCAGGATGTCGGCGTGGTACAGCGCGCTCTCGACCAGCGCCTCGGGGTTCGGCTCGCCGTATTTCTCCAGCAGGTGCCGCTCCAGCGAGCCGGCGTTCACGCCGATCCGCATCGAGCAGCCGTGATCGCGCGCCGCCTTCACCACCTCCTTCACGCGCTCCTGGCTGCCGATGTTGCCGGGGTTGATGCGCAGGCACGCGGCACCGCTGTCGGCCGCCTCGATCGCGCGCTTGTAGTGGAAGTGGATGTCCGCGACGATCGGCACATTCACCTCGGGCACGATGTCCTTCAGCGCCAGCGCACTCTCCTGGTCGGGACAGGACACCCGCACGATGTCGACGCCGGCCAGCTCCGCCCGGCGGATCTGCGCGATCGTGCCCGCGACGTCCGTGGTCAGCGTGTTGGTCATCGTCTGCACCGTGATCGGCGCCCCGTCGCCGACCGGCACGCGTCCGACATGGACGCGGCGCGACTTGCGCCGGGTGATCTCCTGGTACGGCCGATAGCTCATGAACTGGCTCTCCGTCTGCTGCGGCGCGGGGACGCACCGGTAGAATGGGGATTTCGTCGGCGCGCCGCTACTGGGGGGTGGGGCGCGGGTTCGCCGTCGCCAGCCTGCCGTCCTTGATCAGGTCCGGATCCAGCGGCACATCGCGCCGCACCACGCCGCTGCCGCCGAGCGACGGGGTGGCCACACCGTCCACCACAATGTCCGTGCCGCCGGCGTTCCCCGTGGTGAGCAGCAGGTTCGGCTTCGCCGGCACCTCCCAGGTCTCGCCCGGATGCAGGATGCGGCTCAGCAGCACCGGGCCGGCGCGATCGCGCACCTGGATCCAGGCATCGGCGCTTGCCCGCAGCAGGATACGCGACTGATCCGACTGGCCACCGGGCACCGGTGGGATCGGCAACGGCACGACCGCGGCGGCCGCCGCTGAGCCCGGCGAGATCGCCGGAACCGGCGGCGCTTCGGCCTGCTGCACCGATGACGGTTCAACCGGCGCCGGCGCGGCGACCATGGTTGGCCTGGCTGCCGGTCGCTGCAACGCCTGTTCGGCCAATGGTGCGAGGCGCAGCGGGACCTGGGTGCTGGTCTCGGCCGGCAGCCGGCCGTCACCGGACAGCCGGTACCAGCCGGCGTAGGCGCCGACCGCCAGCAGCACGCCGAGCAGCATCACCGCTCCCGCTGGCGCTCCCCGCTCAGGTGCCGGGATGGGGAACGACAACCGCGTCTTCTCGGTCACCGCGGCCGCCTCGGCCTTGAAGCGCCGGGCCGTCTCATTGGGATCGAGACCCAGCGTCCTGGCGTAGCTGCGCAGGTAGCCGAGTGCGTAGGCATTCCCCGGCAACTCGTTGATCCGTCCCGCTTCCAGCGCTTCGAGATACTCCTGACGGATATGGAGCGCAGCGGCGATGTCCGGCAGCGACCAGCCGACCCGCTCACGCGCGGCGCGCAGGTCGGCGCCCGCCCGCGGCGCGTGGGGCAGCGTCTCGTTTCGTTCGATCGCGGACGGCATCATGCTCCGGCTTTCCGCCAGTCCTGACTTGCGATCATGCAGCACGGTACGGCCCGACCCCGCGAGCTTTGTTGCCTGCCAACGCCCCTACATTGACTCGGTTCGCCTCCACAGTCGAATCGTCATTTCGTCTACCAAAGCAATGCAACCATATTGTCAAACCGGCAGGCCGTGTTCGCGCGCCCAGACTGCGATCGGCTCGCGCAGGCTGGCGGCCCCCGAGGTGTTGCGGCGAATCGACGTCAGCACGGGGCGGAACGCCGCCAGGTCGAGTTCGGCCAGCAGCGCCTTGATCGGCAGGATGCCGGACGCCGGCATGGACAGGCTGGTGAACCCCAGGCCTACCAGGGCGAGCGCCTCCAGCGGTCGTGATGCCGCTTCGCCGCACAACGACACCGGCACGCCGGCACCACCCTTGGCCCCACCGGCCGTCACCAGAAGATGCTCCAGCAGGTTCAACACCGGCTGCGACAGCAGATCGTAGCGGTTGAACAGCGACGGCGAGCTGCGATCGGCGGCGAACAGGAACTGCAACAGGTCGTTCGAACCGACCGAGACGAAGTCGACCTCGCGCAGCAGCTCGTCCAGTTGCCACATCAGTGCCGGCACCTCGAGCATGGTGCCGATCGACAGCCGCTCCGGCGCCGGGCGGACACGACGCGCCTCCGCCAGCAGCAGCGCCCTTGCGGCGCGGAATTCAGCCACCGTGGCGACCATGGGGAACATCACCGACAGCGCCCGTCCACCTGCCGCCAGCAGCAGCGCGCGCAACTGCCGGCGCAGCAGCGCCGGGCGGTCCAGGCCGATGCGCAGCGAACGCCAGCCCATCGCCGGGTTCTCTTCCTGCGGCGCATCGCCCGGCAGCAGCTTGTCGGCGCCGAGGTCCAAGGTGCGGAACAGCACCGGCCGGCCCGCCGCGGCGTCCAGCGCGCGGGCGTAGCTCGCCGCCTGTTCCGCGACATCGGCGATGGCACCGCGCGCCAGCATGCCGATCTCGGTGCGGTACAGCCCGATGCCCTCCGCGCCGGTGGTGTCGAGCTGCGCCACCTCCATCGTCAGCCCGACATTCAGCATCAGCTTGACCCTGATGCCGTCGGCGGTGATCCCGGGCTGCTCCCGCAACGGCGCCCAGCCGGCCTCGAGCGCGCTCCTCGCCGCCATCTCGCGGAAATACGTCGTCCTCACCTCGACCTCGGGACGCAGCACGAGCTGGCCCTCGTCGCCGTCCACCACCGCTTCGTCTCCAGGCTCCGCGGTGTCCAGCATGCCCCGTGTGCCGCCCACCGACGGCAGGCCCAGGGCGCGGGCCAGGATCGCAGCATGGCCGCCGGGACTGGCCTCCTCGATCGCCACGCCGCCGATGCCCGCCGCATGCCAGTCGAGCAACTCGGCTGGTCCGAGCCGCCGCGCGAGCAGGATCGCGCCGGGCGGCACCGCCGGGCGCGGCTGGTCGCCGGCGAGCGCGCTGAGCAGCCGGCCCGCGAGGTCCTCCAGGTCTGACAGCCGCTCGCGCAGGTACGGATCGGTGATGCGGCGCATCCGGTCGTGCAGCTCACCGGCGACACGTTGCACCGCCGCCTCGGCCGACAGCCCGCTGTGGATCACCTCGGCGACGCGCCGCAGCCAGCCGGCGTCGGCCGCGATAAGGCGGTAGGCCTCGAGCACCTCGCGGGACGCGTGCCCGTCCGCGCCGCTGGCCAGACCGTCCGGCGCGCCGGCGATCAGCTCATCGAGACCTCGCTGCATGTGCTGTGCGGCATCGTGCAGGCGCGCGAGCTCGGCATCGGGATTGTCGGCCAGCAACCGCACCGGACGACGCCGGTGGCCGTGCAGGACAACAGTGCCGATGGCAATCCCGGGGACCAGCGGGGCGCCGGCGAACACCCGAGGCACCGTCGCGGCGACACCCTCCTCTGCCCCGTCCGCGGCGCCGGCCGTCGCCAGCACCTCGGCGAGCAGCATCGCCACCGTCTCGACCTCGTCCACCTCCTCCTCGGAATAGCCGCGAGGATTGCGGTTCTGCACCACGACCACGCCCAGCGTCCGTCCGGCGCGCCGCACCGGCACGGCCAGCATGGAGGCGAACGGCTCCTCGCCGGTCTCGGGGCGATAGGCGAAGGCCGGGTGGTTCTGGGCATCCGGCAGGTTCATCACCTGGCCGGTGGCGGCGCACAGCCCCACGATCCCCTCGCCGACGCGCAGCCTCGTGCGGCCGATGGCCGTCTGGTTGAGGCCCTCGGTGGCGGTCAGTTCCAGGATCTCGCCCGGGCGGGCGGCATAGACCGAGCACACCTCGCTCACCAGCTCGACCGCGACCAGTTGCACCAGCTCCTGCAGCGGCGCGGTGCCATGCGCCATCGTCTCGCGCAGCCTGGCCAGCAGCCTGCGGGGGGTGGCCATCGCGGTTCTAGCTTGTCCGGTTCCGCGCGGCGAGCGCTGCGACGGCCTGCGCGACCAGCTCGGCGATGATCTCGGCCGTCGGCTGTTCGGCCGTCACCATGCCGACCGACTGGCCCGCCATGACCGACCCGGTCTCGACATCGCCGTCGATCGCCGCGCGCCGCAGCGCGCCGGCCCAGAAATGTTCGATGGCGAGCTGCGCCGCCTCCTTGGTCAGTTCCCTGGCCTCGAACCGGTCGCGCGTCTCGGCCTGGAAACGCAGGAAGCGCTTGACGCCCTCGTTGACCAGTCCGCGCACCGGGATCACCGGGAACCGTTCATCCAACTGCACCGACGGCACCGCATCGCGCGCCGCGGCGCGAATGAAGGCGCGCTTGAAGTTGGCATGGGCGATCGACTCGGTGGCCGCGGCGAACCTGGTGCCGAGCTGCGCGCCTGACGCTCCCATTTCCAGCAGTGCCAGGATCGCCTCGCCGTGCCCGAGCCCGCCGGCGACGAACACCGGCACGTCGCGAATGTAGGGCAGGATCTCCTGCGCCAGCACCATCAGCGAGACCGGGCCGATATGCCCGCCGGCCTCGGACCCCTCGATCACCAGCGCGTCCGCCCCGGAGCGGATCAGCCGGCGCGCCAGCACGAGTGCCGGGGTGAATGCGATCAGCTTCGCCCCGCCATCCTTCACCGCGCGCACCGCCCAACTCGGCGGAATGCCGCCTGCCAGCACGATGTGGCCGACGCGCGCCTCCAGGCAGACGCGGATGAGCGCGTCCAGCCGCGGGTGCATGGTGATCAGGTTGACGCCGAACGGCCGGTCGGTCAGCGACTGCGCCCCGGCAACCTCGGCGGCCAGCATGTCCGGCTCCATCGAGCCGCAGGCGATCACGCCGAACCCGCCGGCATTGGAGATGGCCGCCACCAGGTGGCGTTCGCTGACCCAGCTCATCGCCCCGCCCATGATCGCGAAGCGGCAGCCGAGGAATGCGGTGCCGCGCGCCCACAACCGGTCCAGCTCCGCCCGCGCGGCGGTCAGCGCAACGTCAGGAACGGCGATGTCAGGCGGCATCGAGGCCATACGCGGTATGCAGCGCGCGTACCGCCAGCTCGGTGTATTCGGCCGCCACCAGAACGCTCACCTTGATCTCGCTGGTCGAGATCACCTGGATGTTGATCGCCTTGTCGGCGAGCGCGCGGAACATCGTGTTGGCGACGCCGGCGTGGCTGCGCATACCGACGCCGACCACACTGATCTTAGCCACATTGGGGTCCGCCAGAACTTCGGAAAAACCGATCTGCGCCTGCGCGCCGGCAAGCGTCGCCTGGGCACGCGGCAGATCGGCCTTGCTCACAGTGAAGGTCATGTCGGTCATGCCATCGGCCGAGACGTTCTGCACGATCATGTCGACGTTGACATTGTGCTCGGAGAGTGCGCCGAACACCGCGGCCGCGATTCCCGGCCGGTCCGGCACCCGCCGCAGCGTGATCTTTGCATCGTCGCGTGAATAGGCGATTCCGGATACGTTCTGTTTTTCCACGATCTCGTCCTCGTCCACCACCAGCGTGCCCGGTACATCGGCAAAGCTTGACAGCACCTGAATGCGCACCCGCTCGTTCATCGCCAGCTCGACACTGCGCGTCTGCAGCACCTTGGCGCCGACCGAGGCGAGTTCCAGCATCTCCTCGTAACTGATGCGCGCCAGTTTCTTCGCATTCGGCACGATGCGCGGATCGGTGGTGTAGACGCCATCGACGTCGGTATAGATATCGCAACGATCGGCACGCAGCGCGGCGGCCAGCGCCACGGCGGAGGTATCGGACCCGCCGCGCCCCAGCGTGGTGATGCGATTGTCGGTGCCGATGCCCTGAAAGCCCGACACCACGGCGACCTGACCCGACTGCATGCGGCGGATCAGTTCGGTGCCCTCGATGCCGGCGATGCGTGCCTTGCCGTGGGCGTTGTCGGTGCGGATCGGCACTTGCCAGCCCTGCCAGGAGCGTGCCTCGACCCCGGCTTCCTGCAACGCGATCGCCAGCAGGCCGGTGGTGACCTGCTCGCCGGTGGCCACGACGGCGTCGTACTCCCGCGCGTCGTGCAGTGGCGACAGTCCCTGGCAGTACGCCACGAGCTGGTTGGTGACCCCCGCCATGGCGGAGACCACGACGGCGACCTCGCTGCCCGCCTCGACCGCGCGCTTCACGCGGCTCGCGACGTTGCGGATGCAGTCGAGGTCGGCGACGGACGTGCCACCGAACTTCATCACGATGCGTGACATTCTGGCCAGTTGTCAGTGGTCGGGTTCAGGTGGTCATACTGGCGTGGGACAGCAGGGGCAACCATGTCAGGCACGACGTTCTCGCCGACCGAGATCGCGCGGTTCGACGCGCTCGCCGCCCGGTGGTGGGACCCGAACGGCCCGATGCGTCCGCTGCACAGGATGAACCCGGCGCGCGTGGCATGGATCGCGGAGAAGATCAGAAGTAATACTCCCCCTCCCCTTGCGGGAGGGGTTGGGGGGAGGGGTCGCACGATCAAAAACAATCCAGTCGGGTATGTACCAAATCTGACTTCGTACCGCGAACCCCTCCCC
>JANWJK010000017.1 GCA_025452005.1 Acetobacteraceae bacterium
CCAACCGACCATTGCCCGGGTGGGACTTCCACCCACAAGGTGATCGCGCCCTTCGGGGACGCACCGGAGATCACGGAGAGCCACCGAGTGCCACCGAGATCACTATGCGCTTCGCGCGGAGCGCCATCCCTTCTCGGTGGCTCTCCGTGGCTTTGAACCTCGGTGACCTCCGTGTGGAACCTTGCTTTGCCCGCCCACGCACCACTTCCACGGGCCTTCACCCGATTGCCCTGCCCGCACCGCGCTCCGCTTGTCGTGGTGATCCCCGCGCCGTATCTCTGGATGGATGCGTCTCGCCGCTGTCCTGTCCGTCCTGGTGATCCTCGCCCCTGTCGCCGTTGCCTGGGCCCAGCGGCCGAAGCCGGCGCCGTCCGAGAAGCCGGCCCCCGCAGGGCCACGGGAGCTTGGCAAGTTCGACGACTGGATCGCGGCAACGCATCAGGAATCCGGTCAGACCGCCTGCTACGCGTTCGTCCGGGCGAAGAATTCCGTCCCGGCGGTGTCAGGCCGTGGCGAAGTGGTGCTGACCGTGACGGAACGCCCGAGCGGGCGGGACACCGTGGCCATCAGCGCGGGCTTCCCATTCCACAAGGACGCGGCCGTGACCGTCCAGGTCGATACGACGGGCCTGGATTTCTACACCGTGCAGAGCAGCGCGTTCGCCCGCGACGGCAAGGCCGCGGTTGCCGCATTCCAGAAGGGCGAGCAGGCGCTGGCACGCTCGCCAGGCCCGCGCGACGGCCAGGTGATCGTGGATACTTTCAGCCTGCGCGGCTTTGCCGCGGCCTATGCCGCGATCAACAAGGCATGTCCGGCACGCTGATGCCCGACCTGACACTCGATCTGACCGCCGCCGAGCACGCGCGGATCCTCGCGAAGTCGGCGCTGTTCGATCCGCCGCCGGCGCAGTTGGCCGATGGAAGGCGCGAACTGGTCGGCCTGTCGCGCGCCGAACTCGCCGCCGAGGTGGCGGCGATCGGCGAGGCGCCGTTTCGCGCCAAGCAGATCTGGCACTGGATCCATCACCGGGGCGTCACCGATTTCTCCCGTATGTCCTCGATCGCCAGGCCGTTGCAGCAGAAGCTCGCGGAACGCTTCGTCATCGGCCGGCCCGACGCGGTCACGGTGCAGACCAGCGAAGACGACACGCGGAAATTCCTGTTCCGCTTTCGCGACGGGCAGGAGGCGGAGACCGTCTACATCCCCGATCGCGAGGAGGACCGCGGTGCGGTATGCATCTCCTCGCAGGTCGGCTGCACACTGTCCTGCCGGTTCTGCCACACCGGCACGCAGCTTCTGACGCGCAACCTGGGTGCGGCCGAAATCGTCGGCCAGTTCATGGCGGCACGCGACGCGTATGGCGAATGGCCCAGCCCGACAGGCGAGGCGCCGCGCCTGTTGTCCACCATCGTCCTGATGGGCATGGGCGAGCCGCTGTACAACTACGCCAACGTCGCCAAGGCGATGACCATTGCGATGGACAACGAAGGCATTGCGCTGTCGCGTCGGCGGATCACGCTGTCCACCTCGGGCGTGGTGCCGATGATGGATCGTGCCGGCGCAGAACTCGGCGTGAACCTCGCGGTGTCGCTGCACGCGGTGCGCGACGAGCTGCGCGACGAACTGGTGCCGCTGAACCGGAAGTATCCGATCGCCGAGCTGATCGCCGCGTGCCGGCGCTATCCGGGTGCGTCGAACGCGCGCCGGATCACCTTCGAATACGTCATGCTGAAGGGCGTGAACGACAGCCAGGCCGATGCACGCGAACTGGTACGGCTGATTGCCGGCATCCCGGCCAAGGTGAACCTGATCCCGTTCAACCCCTGGCCCGGCAGTCCGTACGAGACCAGCAGCAACAGCGCGATCGACCGGTTCGCCAAGATCGTGATGGACGCCGGCTTCGCGTCGCCGGTACGATCGCCGCGCGGGAGGGATATCCTCGCGGCATGCGGCCAGTTGCGGACCGAGAGCCGCCGCGACCATCCCCTGGCGGCCGCGCCAGGTTGCACGCCGCCGGCGCAACGGTGCTAGAAATCGCCGCTGCGCGAGGCGGCGCGCGGCGGGGAACACTGGGGGGTTGGCGAATGCGGCGCTGTTGGCCCGCCTGGATTTCCTTGATCCTGCTGGCCTGTGCGGCCTCGCCCGCGGCGGCGGAGCCGAATGTCATCGTCAAACAGCTCCACATCGACATCACCGTCCGGCCGGACGGACGCTACACGAGGATCGCCCACATCGAGCAGAGTGCGACGAACGCGGCGACCGTCGAGCGCCTCGGCCAGTTCTCCGTTCCTTTCAATCCATCATTGCAGCACGTCGACATCGTCGAGGCGTACACGCTCAAGGCCGATGGGACACGCAAGCCGGTGCATCCCGACGCGATCCGCAAGCAGCTTGCGCCCGGCGTACCGAACGTGGCGATGTTCGCCGATATACAGCAGAAGGTCGTGGTGTTTCCTGATCTGGCGGTCGGCGATACCGAGGTGGTGACGATACGCACCGAGATCGACCATCCGCTGTTTCCCGGCCACTTCACCTGGGCGGACGAATTCGAACGGTCGACGGCGTGGCAGGATGTCGCGATCACCGTGACCGCGCCCCGCACGTTCCCGCTCTACACGGAAACCTTCGAGCTTGGGTTCGAGCGCACCGAGCACGAACACGACATCCGCTATGTCTGGCACTACACCTCGGCCGGTGCCACGCCTGGGGAGCAGGCCGTGATATCCGGCTGGGACCACCAGCCCCGCCTCTTCGTGTCGTCGTTTCCCGACTATGAGGCGTTTGCCGCCGCATACGATGCGCTGGCCGCCGCGAAGTCGGAAGTGACGCCCGAGATCCAGGCCACGGCCGACGCGGTGACGGCGGGGATCACGGATCGACGGGCGCAGGCGCGTGCGCTCTACGAATGGGTCAGCGGACATATCCGCTACGTGGCGCTCTATCTCGGCCGGGGCGCGGTCGAGCCGCACGCCGCGGACACGGTGCTCGCCAACGGCTACGGCGACTGCAAGGACCATGTCACGCTGCTCGAGGCGCTGATGCGCGCCAAGGGCATCGAGAGCCATCCCGTACTGGTCAATCTCGACAGCGCCTATACGCTGAGCACGCCGCCGACCATGGCGCAGCTCAATCACGCCATCACCTGGTTGCCCGAGTTCGACCTGTTCGCGGACACCACCGCTGCCGTCGCACCCTTCGGCACGCTGCCATACCGGGAGTACGGCAAGCCGGCGGTGATCGCGGGCGGGGCCGGCAAGGCGCTGCGTGCGGTGCCGGTGATGCAGCCAGGCGCGCTCTCGATGGCCGTCAGAACCAGTGCCTCGCTCGATGCAACCGGCCGGATCGTCGGCGACACGCGGATGACGGCGACGGGGACGGCTGCCCTGGCACTGCGGCAGCTCGTGCGCCAGGTCCAGTCGACCGGCGCGGCTGTCGCCGTGGCGCGCCAACTGCAGGCAATGGGCCAGACCGGCCAAGGCACCTACACGTTCGCACCTCCCGACGGGTTCGGCTCGACCTATGAGGTGCGTGCGGAGTTCGACCTCGAACCGCAGAACGAGATCCTCGAGGGCGACGCGTTCGCTCCGGTGCTTGGACCGATCCTGCTGGCGCGTCCCGGTGATCTGCTGCTCGGGCCGCGCAATCCGGCAACGCTCAGCGACAAGGAGCCGACGCCCTGCTTCGCCGGGCGCCAGGTCGAGGAGCTGTCGCTGCGGCTGCCCGACGACCGCAAACCGCTGCGGCTGCCGGCGAACCGGCGGATCGCCACCGAGGCGTTCACCTACACGTCCCATTGGGCGTTCGCCGATCAGATCGTGACGGTCCGGCGCGAGCTGGTCTCGCGGATCGGCGAACCGCTGTGCCAGGGCGAACTGCGTCGCGAGGCCGCGGCGGCGTTGCGCGAGATCCACCGCGATCAGCGGGCCAGGATCGTTCTCGATCTGCCGTAGCGTGATCCTGCGCCGGCCGCAGGTGACCCATCGCTCACCCGTTGGTTCGGCTGGGCCTGCGCGGCGACCGGGCCGGCGTGTTCTCGCGCTGCTGCGCGGTTGACCTTGTCGGAGCCTGATCGGTCGCGATCACCTCGCACGCTTGCCGCCAGAACTCCTCGTCGCGCCCTGGCGGGCGGCCGCTGGCTTCCCAGATGTAATAGGCGCGCTCGCGAATCCGTCGCTCAAGCGTCTCGGCAACTGTCGTCATGCGTTGACACCCTTTCGGCTATGAGGAAAGCGTCCTAGCGCAACACAGCGAAGTCGCGTCAAGTCTCGACCCGGCAACCGATTCGGCAGGGCGGTCGAACCGACGATATGCCAGGCGCTTGCGCCAGCGCCTCGCCCAGGACTACTTCGGCGGCAGCCGCTCGTGTCATGCCGAAGGAAAGCCCGCCCATGCAGGTAAAGGACGTGAAGAAGGTCGTGCTCGCCTATTCCGGCGGCCTCGACACCAGCGTGATCCTGCGCTGGCTGCAGGTGACCTATCGCTGCGAGGTGGTGACATTCACCGCCGATCTCGGCCAGGGCGAGGAACTCGGACCGGCGCGACAGAAGGCAGAGATGCTCGGCGTGAAGGAAATCTTCATGGACGATCTCCGCGAGACTTTTGTCAGCGACTTCGTCTTCCCGATGTTCCGCGCCAACGCACTGTATGAGGGGCAGTATCTTCTCGGCACCTCGATCGCCCGCCCGCTGATCGCACAGCGACAGATCGAGATCGCCGAACAGGTCGGCGCCGATGCCGTGGCGCACGGCGCTACCGGCAAGGGCAACGACCAGGTGCGCTTCGAGCTGAGCTATTACGCGCTGAAACCCGACATCAAGATCATCGCCCCGTGGCGCGAATGGGAACTGACCAGCCGCACCAGGCTGCTGGAGTTCGCCGAACAGAACCAGATTCCGATCGCCAAGGATAAGCGCGGCGAGGCGCCGTTCAGCGTGGATGCCAACCTGCTGCACTCGTCGTCCGAGGGGAAGATCCTGGAAGACCCCGCGGTCGAAGCCGACGAGATCGTCTACCAGCGCACCATCCGTCCGGAGGATGCGCCGGACCGCGCGACGGTCATCGCCATCGACTTCGAGCGCGGCGACCCGGTGGCGGTCGATGGGATGCGCCTGTCCCCCGCCACGCTGTTGACGCGGCTGAACGAGCTCGGCCGTGCCAACGGCATCGGCCGGCTGGACCTGGTGGAGAACCGCTTCGTTGGCATGAAGTCGCGCGGGGTGTACGAGACGCCCGGCGGCACCATCCTGCTGGCGGCGCATCGCGGCATCGAGAGTATCACGCTGGACCGTGAGGCGGCACACCTGAAGGACAGCCTGATGCCGCGCTACGCCGAACTGATCTACAACGGCTTCTGGTTCAGTCCCGAGCGGCGCATGCTGCAGGCGCTGATAGACGAAAGCCAGAACAGCGTATCCGGCCGGGTGCGGCTGAAGCTGTACAAGGGCAATGTGTCGGTGATCGGCCGCGAATCGCCTCACAGCCTGTATTCGCAGGATGTCGTCACCTTCGAAGACGATCAGGGCGCCTACGACCAGTTCGACGCCCAGGGCTTCATCAAGTTGAACGCGCTACGCCTGCGGCTGGGTGCCATGGCGGGACGGCGCGGCGGCCGGCTGTAACGTTCCTGCTCCCGGGAGGTCCAACCCGCGAACCACCGATGGAGGCGGCCCTATGCGACGGCGTGAACTGATGGCCGCTGCGTTGGCGACGGGCCTGGTGCCCGCCGTGCGAGCGGCGGCAAAGCCCATTGTCCTCGAGCTGTTCACCTCGCAGGGATGCTCGTCCTGTCCGCCGGCCGATAAGTTGCTTGGAGAGCTGGCGCGACGCCCCGAGGTGATCGCGCTGGCCTGGCACGTGGACTACTGGGACAGCCTCGGGTGGCGCGACCGGTTTGCCAGCCGCACCGCGACCGCCCGCCAGCGCGAGTATGGCCGCAGGCTCGGCAGCGGAGTGTTCACACCGGCGCTCGTGGTGGACGGCGCCAAGGTCGTCGTCGGCTCGGAGCGCGCATCGGTCGAGGCGGCGATCGTCGCCGCCGACGCGCTTCCGGTCACAGTGGCCCTGAGCCGGTCGGGCGACACCATAGCGGTGGAGATCGCTGCCGCACCCGGCCCGGTACGCGTGCAGCGCATCGTCTACGATCCCGACCATGCCACCGAGATCGGCGCCGGCGAGAACGACGGCGCGCGGCTGCGCGAGTACCGCATCGTGCGCGAGGTCGAGACGCTGGCCGAATGGGATGGCGCCGCGCGCCGGTTCACCGCGAAGCCGCCCGGTCTGGGGCAGGGGCAGGCGATCATCGTGCAATCGGCGGACCTTCGTATCGTCGGTGCGGCGGATTTGCCGCCCGGTTGATCAGGGCAGCATAGCCATCGCCGCGTTGACCAGATCCGGCAGCGTCCGCCAATCGACGAGAACGATCCACAGCCCCAGCAGGACCACGATCCACACCACCGGGGCAAAGCGCGCATGCCCCCGCGTGGCGCGACGCGGACGTGTGGATTCTGGGTTCTGCGTTCTATCCATGACAGGCTCTCACGACGCGCTCGGGATGTTCTGTTACCTCACTGGAAGGTGAATGCGGCAGTATTTTGCCAACACGCGGGCCAGAATTGATCTGGACGCATAGGTCCGGCGCCGCAACGCCCGCATAATCATGCAGCAACGCACGCCGCAGGACCGACCTTGAGCGACAAAGCCATCACGGCACGACCCGTCGCCGCCCCGGCGGGCAGCGAGACCACGACCTTCGCGATCCTGGTGTCGCTCTCGGTCTGCCATCTGTTGAACGACATGAACCAGTCGCTGGTTCCGGCGCTCTATCCAATCCTCAAGGAAACCTACCGGCTGGATTTCGGCCAGATCGGGCTGATCGCACTCGCCTCCCAGCTCACGGCGTCGATGTTGCAACCGGTGGTGGGCATGGTCACCGACCGTCGCCCGCAACCATATTCGTTGCCGATTGCGATGGGCTGCAGCCTCATCGGACTTCTGCTGCTGGCGGTCGCCGGCAACTATCCGACGATCCTGCTGGCCGCCGCGCTGGTGGGAGTCGGTTCATCGGTATTCCATCCTGAGTCGTCGCGCGTGGCACGCATGGCCTCGGGTGGGCGGCACGGCTTCGCCCAGTCGCTGTTCCAGGTCGGCGGCAGCACCGGATCGGCGATCGGCCCGCTGCTCGCGGCGTTCATCGTGGTGCCGCGCGGCCAGGGCAGCGTCGCCTGGTTCTCCGCCGCCGCGCTGCTGGCGATCCTTCTGCTGAGCAATGTCAGCCTGTGGTACAGCCGGCATCTGTCGGAGCGCCGGTCCAGCGGCGGCAGCGCCCGCGGCGCTGCCTATGCCGTGCTGTCGCGCAGGAAGGTGATGTTCGCAATCGCCATCCTGGTCGCGCTGCTGTTCTCGAAGAACGTCTACACCTCGTCGCTCAGCTCGTACTACACGTTCTACCTGATCCATAAGTTCGGCCTTTCCGTGCAGGACGCGCAGATCCACCTGTTCGTGTTCCTTGGCGCGGTGGCCGCGGGAACCTTCGCCGGCGGTCCGATCGGCGACCGGTTCGGGCGTAAGCCGGTGATCTGGTTCTCGATTGTCGGTGCCTTCCCGTTCGCGCTGGCGCTGCCATACGCGAACCTGTTCTGGACCGGCATCCTGAGCGTAGCGATCGGCCTTATCCTGGCCTCCGCCTTCTCGGCGATCCTGGTGTATGCGCAGGACCTGTTGCCGGGACGGGTCGGCACGGTAGCCGGCATGTTCTTCGGCTTTTCGTTCGGTCTGGGCGGGCTGGGGGCGGCAGCGCTTGGCCAGATCGCCGACTGGACCAGCATCGAGACGGTGTACCGTCTATGCTCGTTCCTGCCGCTGATCGGGCTCCTCACGGCGTTCCTGCCGAACATCGAGCAGACACGGCGAGCACGTTAGAGCGCCCGACTTCGCAACCATAAGTCCGCGCGCCACGACTCACGCGTGCATTCGATCGTGTTCTTCGCGCAC
>JANWJK010000018.1 GCA_025452005.1 Acetobacteraceae bacterium
CCCGCAATTCGGCCGCGCGTTCGTCGTAAAGGTTGATGCCGTTGGTCGCGACGAAGCCGGAGCAACCGGGCACGAGCAGAACCGCGGGATGTGGCGCGTCGCCCGATGGCGACAACACGCGGTATGGTTCCGTCGCGGATACTGTGCGAGCCGAGAGCAACAGCACAAGAAGTGCAGCACAAAGGAACGAGGCGACCGTGACGAAGCGCATGCGACCCGAAGAGCCCGACCTCACCGGAGCATCGCATCCGAGACCGGCCGGCGCCGGCAGCAAGCTGGCCGCGCGCCAGAAGCGCGAGGCGGAGGCTTTGCGCGCCAATCTGCGCAAGCGGAAGGACCAGGCGCGGGCGCGGGAAAAGCCGAAGCAGGAATGACCGGTGCCGCTACGAGCCGGTGGCCGCCAACCCGGCGTCCGATGAATACCGACGCCGTAGCCGGCGCAGGCCGAGGCCGGTAAGGCCAAGGCCGAACACCAAGATGCCGGCCGGTTCAACCGCCACCACTGCCGGATCGAAAAACCCATCGGTCAAAGTGTCCAGGAACGCCAGAAGGTTGTCCACGTCGTCAGGCGACAGCCCCAGATTCCCCAGCTCCTCCAGGTTCTCGTTGTCCAGCACTTCGGGTGCCGGCCAGCATCCCAGCAGTTCGGCATCCGATGCCGAGGTGGCAGGATTGGCGCAGGCCGGCTTGACGTCGCGCGTGTTGTAAAAATCGACGACCTGCGACAGCGTGGTGAAGTATCCGTTGTGCATGAACGGCCCGGTCATAGCGATGTCGCGCAGCGTTGGGACCTTGAACGCGCCGTCCTCGGTCGACTGGCCGGTGGTCGCCCCGAGACCGATGTCGACGAAGTCCGCGCCGAACGGGTTGAACTCCGCCGGCTGCGTGTAGATCGGATTGTCCGGGTTCTTCGGAACACCGATGTTGTCATAGGTCCGGTCAGTGAACAGCGCTCCCGCGCGCGAGCCACTTGGCGTCGTACTCGGGTGGCAGGCCGCGCAATTGCCCTTGGCAGGATCCTCATAGACATGCAGCCCCGCCAGCTCCTGCGGCGTCAGGGTGGCTTTTCCCACGAGCCACGCATCGTATTTCGAGCTGAACGGCTGAAGCACGCCGGCACGCTCGTAATTGGCGATCGCCTGCGCCAGCAGATCGTAGGCCTGGTCCACGTCATCGAGCAAGGTTGCGCCAAAGACCGACCTGAACAGCGTCGCGTTCGGCCCGCTGCGCAGCTTGGCGATCACGCTGGCCTTGTCGGGGTTGGCCATTTCGACCGGGTTCAGGAACGGCAGCTTGGCCTGATCCTCCAGCGACGAGGCGCGTCCATCGAGGAACTGCCCACCGATATAGGTCTGCTCCGCCGTATCGAAGTGGAACGGCGGCGTCAGCGCGGAATACAGCACTGTCGGCGCGTTGCGGCTGCCGAACAGACCGGGGACGACACCCGGAGATGTCGGGCCGTGGCTCGGATCGGTAAAGAACGCCGAGGGTGAATGGCAACTGCCGCAGGCCTGACCGCCCGGGTTGGACAGGCTGGTATCGAAGAACAGTTTCTGGCCCAGCGTTTGCTCGGGCGTCAGGGATGCGGTCCGGGCCGATGGCGAAAGCACCACCAGGGCCAGGACTGCAACAAGCGTCGATGGCCCCAGGCAACGCCAATGCACCGTTCTTCTCCGGACACGTTGCATCGATGGATCGGCGAGCTTTGCGGAGCGGAGCATTGTAGGTCCTGTTTGAGAATGATTCTCAGAATCATTTGCAATAGCAGAATTTGCCCGCGGGTCAAGTCCGTTTGGTTTGCGGCGCCACGCCGCGCACGCTAGACGGGCAGGAACCTCGCACCGTCTGCCCGGAGTCGCTGTCCGATGCCTGTGATGTCCGACCGCTGGATCCGTCGCATGGCGCAGGACCACGGCATGATCGAACCCTTCGTCGAGGCCCAGAAGCGCGAGGGCGTGATCAGCTATGGTCTGTCGTCGTATGGCTACGACGCGCGGGTGGCGGACGATTTCAAGATCTTCACCAACATCGACTCCGCGGTGATCGATCCGAAGGACTTCGCGTCATCCAGCTTCGTCGATCGCAAGACCGACGTCTGCATCATCCCGCCCAACAGCTTCGCGCTCGGTCACACCGTCGAGTATTTCCGCATCCCGCGCGACGTGCTGGTGATCTGCCTCGGCAAATCCACCTACGCCCGCTGCGGCATCATCGTGAACGTCACGCCCCTCGAACCGGAATGGGAAGGCCAGGTGACCATCGAAATTTCCAACACGACGCCGCTGCCGGCGAAGATCCATGCGCACGAGGGCATCTGCCAGTTCCTGTTCCTGCAAGGGAACGAGCCCTGCGAGACCAGCTACGCGGACAAGGCCGGCAAGTACATGCGCCAGCGCGGTGTGGCACTGCCGAGGATGTGATGGACGGAGAAGCTTCCACACGGAGAGCACCGAGGACCACGGAGCACCACGGAGGAAGCAATGATCGCTTCGCGCGGAGCGCATATCGCCTGCCTCCCTGGTGCTCCGTGTGTCCTCGGCGTCCTCCGTGTGAACCCTTTCTTCCTTTACGCAGGAACCCCTGATGGACCGAATCCGCATCCGCGGCGGTAAGCCTCTTTCCGGCGAGATCATCATCGGCGGCGCCAAGAACGCCGCCCTGCCGCTGATGGTCGCCGCCATGCTGACCGACCAGCGCCTGGTGCTCAGCAACGTGCCGCGCCTTGCCGACATCCAGACCATGAGCCTGCTGCTGGCACAGCACGGCATCGCGGTAGATCCCGTAGGCAATGACGGCCGCACGCTCTCGATCGGCGGCACGATCACCAGCACCGAGGCGCCGTACGACATCGTGCGCAAGATGCGCGCCTCGGCCCTCGTGCTCGGCCCTCTGCTGGCACGCACAGGCGAGGCGCGCGTCTCCATGCCCGGCGGCTGCGCGATCGGCGCAAGGCCCATCGATCTTCACCTCAAGGGCCTGGAGCAGATGGGTGCGGCGTTCCGCCTCGACGGCGGCTACATCGACGGCGCGGTGAACGGCCGGCTGCACGGCGCCACCATCGTGTTCCCGATCGTGTCGGTCGGCGCCACCGAGAACCTGCTGATGGCCGCTGCACTGGCCGACGGCCGGACGGTGCTGGCCAACGCCGCGCGCGAGCCGGAGATCGGCGACCTGGCGCGCTGCCTGAACGCCATGGGAGCACAAATCGCCGGCATCGACAGCGACCGCCTGACGATCGACGGCGTGGAACGCCTGCATGGCGCCGAACACAGCATCATTCCGGACCGCATCGAGACCGGCACCTACGCCTGTGCCGCAGCCATCACCGGTGGCGAGGTCATGCTGCACAACGGCCGGGTGGAGCATCTCGGCGCCACCGTGCGCACATTGCGCGAGGCAGGCGTGGACGTCGTCGATCTGCCGGGCGGGCTGCATATCCGCAGGCTGAACGGGCTGCACGGCGCCGATGTGATGACCGAGCCCTACCCCGGATTTCCCACCGATATGCAGGCGCAGTTCATGGCTCTGATGGCGCTGTCGGACGGCGCCGCGATGGTCACCGAAACCATCTTCGAGAACCGCTTCATGCACGTGCCTGAGCTGAACCGGATGGGGGCGCGCATCAACGTGCACGGCGCTTCGGCGATCGTCCGCGGGGTGCCCACGCTGTCGGGTGCGCCGGTCATGGCAACCGACCTGCGCGCCTCGGTCTCGTTGATCCTGGCGGGACTCGCCGCTCGCGGTGAGACGATGGTGAACCGCGTGTACCACCTGGATCGCGGCTACGAGGCGGTGGAACAGAAACTTGCGGCCTGCGGCGCCGATATCGAGCGGCTGCCCGGCTGATTGACCGCGTGGCAAAGAATTTCGCTTGGAATGGCGGCGGATTGAACCCCATATGGGGCCTCACGCGCCGGGACCATGCAACGCCCGACCCCTGGAGATGCCCGTGAGTGTCCTGCTACCTGCTCCTCTGACCTGCTGCCGTTGGGAGCTTGAACGCCGCCACATGGTGCCGCCCTCGAATGAGGCGCTGCGCCAGATTGTCGAGCGCGATGCCGACCTGGTCGATGCCCTGAATGAGTACTATGGCGATGCCGCCGCCGATGGCGGACTCGACAAGGTCGAGCGCGAGCTGCTGCTCGACCTACTGGGCCGGCACTTCACCGGCCAGTTGTGGCCGCGCACCGGCGGGATGGACGCCACGCGGCGCTTCATGGCCACGTTGCAGCGCGCGATGACCGCCGCCGGCTGGAAGATGGACGCGTTCGCCCTCTCAGCCTGAGGCTTCGCCAGTCGCCGAAACTTGGCCTAGTCTCCCCAAACTGTACGATCCGGGGGAGGCTGGGATGGATTTTGGCAACCAGACGGTCATTGTGACCGGCGGAACCGGTGCACTCGGCCGCGCCGTGGTGGGCGCCTTGCTGTCCGCGGGCGCACGCTGCCGGGTTCCCTATGTGGTAGATGCCGAGGCGGCCGCATTCCCGCACAAGGACCGCGTCGATCTGGTCGGGCATTGCGAGCTGACCAGCGAGGCGGATGTCGCACGGTTGTATGAGGGCGTGACCGACCTCTGGGCCTCGATCCACATCGCCGGCGGTTTTGCCATGGGCAGCGTGGCCGACACCGACAAGGAGGGCATGCTGCACATGCTCAACATGAATTTCGTGACCTGCTACCTGTGCTGCCATGCCGCAGTGCAAGGATTCGGGCCAAGCGGCGGCCGCATCGTGAATATCGCCGCGCGCCCGGGGCTGGAACCCAGGCTCGGCGCCGGCATGGCGGCCTATGCCGCGAGCAAGGCCGCGGTTGCCGCGTTCACCCAGGCGCTGGCCGCCGAGGTGGCGGGGCGCGGGATCCTGGTGAATGCGGTCGCACCCTCGATCATCGACACCCCAGCGAATCGGGCGGCGATGCCGAAGGCAGGTCATGCCGCCTGGCCGAAGCCCGAGGAGATCGCCGCCACGATCGCCTTCCTGGCCTCACCCGACAACAAGGTGACGACCGGTGGGGTGGTGCCGGTGCCGGGAAGGACGTGAGACGCGGGATCAGGCCTCCGCCAGGTAATCCATCGCCGCATCGACGCCGCCCTTGCCATGTGGGACGTCGTTCATGCGGAGCGCCATCTCCACCGCCGACAGCGCACCCAGTACCATCGGCTCGTTGAGATCGCCCAGATGGCCGATGCGGAACACCTTCCCGCCCAGCTTGCCCAACCCGCCGCCGAGTGAAACGTTGAACCGGTGCCGCGTGGTGCGGCGGATCGCCTCGGCGTCGTGGCCCTCCGGCATCATGACAGCCGTCACCGAATCCGAGTACCGGCCGGGATTGGTGCAGAACAGTTGCGGCCCGTTGTTGCCGGCCCAGACCTGCACAGCGCGCCGCACCGCCTCGCCCAGGCGGTGATGACGGGCGAAGACGTTGGACAGCCCTTCCTCTTCGAGCAGGCGCAGCGATTCCTTCAGGCCGTAGAAGAAGTTTACCGGAATGGTGCCGACAAAGCTTTGCGGATTGCGGGCCAGCATCACCGTCCAGTCGAAGTAATAGCGGCCGAGCTTCGCGTGCTCATGCGCCGCCATGCCCTTCGGCGACACCGCGGTGAAGCTCAGGCCCGTGGGCAGCATCAGCCCCTTCTGGCTGCCGCCCACGACGGTATCGATCTTCCACTCGTCCATGCGGAAATCCAGCGAGCCGAGCGAGGAGATGGTATCGACCAGCAGCAGCGCGGGGTGGCCGGTGGCGTCGATCGCGGCGCGCACCTCGGGGATCGGAATGAACATGCCGGTCGCGGTCTCGTTGTGCACCACGCACACCGCCTTGATCGCGTGCGTAGCATCTTCGGCCAGTGCCGCCTTCACCGCGGCGATGTCCACGCCGTGACGCCAGTCGGCGGCGACGGCACGCACCTCGACCTTCAGCGCCTTCGCCATCTTCGCCCATTCGTCGGAGAAATAGCCCGATTCGAGCAGCAGGATGGTGTCGCCGGGCGACAGCAGGTTGGAGAGCGAGGCCTCCCATGCGCCATGGCCGGAGCCGGTGTACATGAACAACCGATGTTCGGTGCGCAGGACGCGCTTCACCCCCTCGAAGCAGGCATCGTAGACCTCGCGGAAGTCGGGGTCGTGGAAGTCGATCGACGGCCGGTCGATGGCGCGCAGCACGCTGTCGGGAATGTTGGTGGGCCCCGGATTGGCGAAGAAATGACGGCCGCGGGGCTTCGTGACGGTGCTGCTCATGCGTTGGACCTTGTATTGGCGGGCGCATCCATGAGGGAAACGCCAGATTTGTAAAGACGCGGTTTGCGATTGCAGGCATGCCCGGCGACGCGGGCATCACTTGACATCATGGTGGTGCCGCCCGGCGAACCGCGCCTTCGCCCTCTCCCGCACTCCTTGGAACGTCGCGTACAGCATCGGGATCAGGAACACACCGATCGAACTCGCCGCGATCATGCCGGCAAACACCGCGGTGCCGACCGCGCGGCGGCTCAGCATGGCGGCGCCCTCGGCCCACACCAGCGGGATGAGGCCGCAGATGAAGGCGATCGACGTCATCATCACCGCGCGGAACCGGATGCGCGCCCCGAGTGCGGCGGCCTCAAGGATCGGCAGGCCTGCCTCGCGCTGCTCCTTGGCGAACTCGACGATCAGGATGCCGTTCTTGGCCGCCAGCGAGATCAGCACCACCAGGCCGATCTGCGCATAGAGATCCAACGACAGTCCCGAGATCAGTATCCCGGCGAACGCACCCAGCACGCCGATGGTGACCGAGAGCAGCACCGGGATCGGGATCATCCAGCTCTCGTAGAGTGCAACCAGGAACAAATAGGCGAACAGCACCGAGAGCGACAGGATGGTGCCGGTCTGCCCGGAGGCTGCTTTCTCCTGATAGGCGGTTCCCGA
This sequence comes from Acetobacteraceae bacterium, assembly GCA_025452005.1. GTDB lineage: Bacteria > Pseudomonadota > Alphaproteobacteria > Acetobacterales > Acetobacteraceae > JAMXLO01. Next base: position 6,903 of record JANWJK010000018.1, read on the forward strand.
CCATTCGAAGGCATATCCCGGCGGCAGCGTCCTTGCCGACACCTGTTCCATCGCCGCCAGCGCGTCGCCGGACGATACGCCGGGCCGCGGTCCGCCGTTGATCGTCACCGAGCGATAGTTGTTGAACCGGCTGATCACCTGTGGCCCGAGCACGATGCGCAGATTGGCGATCGAGCGCAGCGGCACCATTTCGCCCTGTCGGTTGCGCACGTAGATCTTGTAGATCGCGGATATGTCGCTGCGGTCGGGCGCGTTGCCTTGGATGTTCACCTGCCAGGTGCGGCCGTACAGGTTGAAGTCGTTGACATAGAAGCCGCCCAATGTCGATTGCAGCGCATTGAACACGTCGGCGATGTTGAGGCCCAGCGCCTGCGCCTTCTCGCGGTCGATGTCCAGCCAGATCGACGGATTGCTCGCGGTGAAGGTGGAGAAAACGCGCGTCATGCGGGGGTCCTGATTCGCCGCGGCAAGCAGGCCCTGGGTCACGCTGGCCATCTCGGCGGGTTCGCGGCCTTCCAGGTTCTCCAACTGATACTCGAATCCGCCGCTGGTCGAGAGCCCGATGATCGGCGGCAGGTTGAACGGAAATGCGCTGGCGGAGCGCACCTGCTGCACCGCGCCGAACACGCGGCCGATCACCGCCTGCGCACTGTCGGCGGCCGCGGTGCGATCAGCGAACGGCTTCAGCCGCACCACGACAAACGCCGCGTTCGGCTCGTTGCCACCGTCGAGCAGCGAGAAGCCGACGATCGACAACACGCCCGCGACCTGCGGCATCGGGCCGATCAG
>JANWJK010000019.1 GCA_025452005.1 Acetobacteraceae bacterium
ACCTCCGGTGACGTTCAACCGGAGGCCTACGAATCGTACTTCGGGGGCGTTTCGGAACCCCTGCCAGCGCATAGCTGGGATTCCAGTCTGGCTGGAGACGCTCTAGCGCGGCCGATCGGCCGCAACCAAACCGAAGCAGGGATCGCGCTGGTGTCTCTCGGCGCGTGGGTATCGGGCTGGATCAGCCAACGGTAGGGGAACCGCAAACCAACGCAAAAAACGCAAATCACGCGCGTGCATGGCCAGGGCGCCAGGCTTGAGGTGATGTCGCTGCAACCTGCATTTGCTTTTCTTGCTTCGATGCGATCCCCAAAGCGCGCAGAGAAGGTTTTCAACGCGCTCCGCGCGAAGCGGAATCTTGTCCTTCTCTCGGCCCTCTGCGCCCTTCGGCGACCTTTGTGTCAAATAAGCCAGCCACCATCAGTCTCCGTCGCGCGTATTGCGCACTATGGTTTGAGCAATCGTCCTGTGGTTCAGGGGCCGACGTCGGCCAGCAGTGGCGGGAGATCGCGGGACATGTGCAGGACGCGCAAGATGCGCGGTGGCGTCGCGGCGGTCGTGTAGACCAGCAGATAGGGAAAGCCGCGCAGGCGCAGAAAGCGATAATGCCCGGCCCCAAGACCAGGACGGGCCGCTCCGATAGCGGGATGATCGCCGATCCGCCTCGCAGCCCTGCCCGCCGCCATCCGAAGCGAGCGTGCGGCTGCTGGATTGTCTTTCGCTATCCACTCGACAGCATTTCGCAGGTCGGTCTGGGCGGCCAGGGCAAAGACCGCCGGCGGGATCATCCCTTCGCGCGGGCTGCAGCCTCTATGACTGCGTCGAGTTCCTGCTCGACCTGTTCGACGGTGAGGAAGCCTGCCTTCTCGCTCTCGGCCTCCGCTGCATCCAGCATGGCGAGAAAGTCGCGCCGCTGCTGCTCGACCTGCTGAAGCAGTCGCATGCCTGCGCGGGCGACTTCGCTGACACTATTGTAGCGCCCGCTCCGGACGCACGTCTCTGCGAAGCGTTCAAGCTCGGGCGTGAGGCTCACGTTCGGCATGGATGTCAATGTATGACATTCCCCATATGTTGCCAAGCAGCCTACCGTGCCAACGGCAGCTTGCTGCCCGTCACCGCCCGCTCCGCCACCACATCGCGGCGGAAGCGGAACAGCTTGGCCGGTCGGCCGCGGGTCTCGGTGGCCATGTCCCCGGTCTCCTCGACGAGGTCCTGCTGCTCTATCAGCCGGCGGAAGTTCTGCTTGTGCAACCGTCGCCCGGCCAGCGCCTCCACCGCCTGCTGCAACTGCAACAGCGTGAACCGTGGCGGCATCAGCTCGAACACCACCGGGCGATATTTGATCTTGGCGCGCAGCCGCGCGATCCCGGTGGCGAGGATACGACGATGGTCGTGCGTCATCGCATCGCCCTCGACCGGTGCGCTGGGCCGGGGCGCCTCAGGGACCAGCCCCGCCTCCCACAGCAACTCGTAGCGCTGCAGGATGAGCTCCTCGTTCCAGGTCCGCCCTTCCTGTCCAAAGGTGATGCCGATTCGCCGCTGCCGTTCGCGCCGGGTCGCCGCGTCATCCGCGCCGTCGGCCCAGCCCCGCAGCTTCGCGGCGATCGGCTCCTCGGCCGCGGAGATCCCGCTGCGCCGGTCCTCCCAGGGAAAATAGCGGTACCAGCTCTGCCAGCCCACGCCCGGTTCGCCCGAGCCACGCGCCTCGCGGGTCAGGCCGAGATAGCTGATCGCCACCATCCGCTGCCCGGTCCGCGTCCGGTCGCGGTCGGCGAAGGTGTAGAGCTGTTCGACATAGCCCAACGGATGGTGGGTCTGTCGTTCCACCCAGGAACGCATGCCGGACTGCAACGAGCGGTGGGTCAGCTCGAACGGACCCGACGGCAGCGCGTCGCCATCGTCGATGGTCAGCACACGCGGCTCGCCGTCGGTGACCGCGACGATCACCGCGATGAGTTCGGCCGTCGCCTCCGCCGAGGAGACCGGCGCCGCCTTGTGTCGCGTGCGGACCTCGTCCATGCGATTCGCCGTGTCGGGGACGCGGCTCCTCATCGCATGCAATGCGCGCCCGCGCCAATGACGAATCGTGACGTTGACCGCGTGCGGCGCGCTGGTTAGGCGAGGGACCATGCTGACGCTGTACGGCTTCCTGCGCTCCGGCAATGTCTACAAGGTGCGGCTGCTGCTGGCGCAGCTCGGCATTCCGCACCGGCGCGTCGAGGTGAGCCAGCTCGCCGACGACACCGCGCGCCCGGCGTTTCGCGCCATCAACCCGATCGGCAAGGTGCCGACCGTGGTGTTCGATGACGGGCGAATGCTGTCGGAGAGCGGGGCCATCCTGCACTACCTGGCCGCGGGCACGCGATTCTGGCCGGCGGATCCTTGGCCGCAGGCGCAGGTGCTGCGCTGGATGTTCTTCGAGCAGTACAGCCATGAACCGGCCATCGCGGTGAACCGGTTCCTGCGGGTCTATACCGGCCCCGACGATCGCACGAGCCAGATCGAGGCGAACCATCGTCGCGGCATGCACGCGCTTGCCGTCATGGACGCGCACCTTGGCCGGCATGACTGGTTCGGTGGCGACAGGTATTCGATCGCCGACATCGCGCTCTACGCCTACACGCATGTTGCGGATGAGGGCGGCTTCGATCTGGCACCGTTCGGCAACATCCGGCGCTGGCTCGGACACGTTCGCAGTCAGCCCGGCCACGTCCTGCTGACGCAGGAAACCAGCGCCGAACCCGTGGTGGATCTCGATGGTGTTCCTGTCAGCACTGCGCCGGCGGCCTGACGCCGCCATCGATCGCGAGCGGTTCCCCTGGACGCTGCCCTTGGTGCGCGATCTGGCCGCACTGGAATTCACTGCACCCGTGACTTTCCTGGCGGGCGAGAACGGCAGCGGCAAGTCGACGCTGCTTGAGGGCATCGCCGTCGGCATGGCGGCGGTGGCGGCTGGCGCGCATGACCTGAAGCGCGATCCTACGCTGCAGGCCGCGCGAGATCTGGCCGCCGGCTTCGTGTTCGTCCGCCATCGCCACGCGCGCACCCGGCTGTTCCTGCGCGCCGAGGACGTGTTCGGCTACACTGGCCGGCTGACCGGCGACATGGCCGATCTCGGCGAAATCGAGCGGGACCTGGGGAAGCTGCCCGAGGGGCCCGGCCGCGAGCACGCCATGGGCGTCGCACGCGGCCAGCGCGTGGCATTGGCGCGGCGCTACGGCGCCGATCCCGATGCACGTTCGCATGGCGAGACGTTCCTCGCCCTGCTGCAGACCAGGCTGGTGCCGAATGGGCTGTATTTCCTCGACGAACCGGAGACGCCGCTGTCGCCGACCCGGGTACTGGCGCTGATCGCACTGCTCGCCGACCGTGTGCGGCACGGCTGCCAGTTCGTCATCGCCACGCATTCGCCCCTACTGATGGCGTTGCCGGATGCAACGATCCTGCTGGCCGAGGATGGGCGGCTGCGCCCGATCGCCTGGAACGATCTGGACCACGTGCGCGTCACGCGCGCCTTCCTCAACGATCCGGCGGCGATGCTTCGGCGATTACTGGCGGACTGACGGCGTTACCGCTTCGCCTTCATCGGGTCATCGGCCGGATTGATGTAGTGGATGTCGAACGGCCCCATCGCCTGGATCTGGATCACGAACGGCGACGTCGCCATGGCCCAATGATGCATGCGCCGCGGCATCAGCCCATAGCCGCCGGGGGTCAATGCGGTGCCGGCGCCGGCGTCGAGCTTGTCGCCCATACCCAAAGTGAAATTGCCGGACAGCACGGTGATGTGCTCGTCGGTCGAATGCCAGTGCGGCGGCACCTTGTAGCCTTGCGGGCCACGAATGGCGATCGCGAAGTAGCCCTTCTTGGCGGGGTCACCGGCCATCACCGCGGCCTCGATTCCCGTCGGCAGCGATGGCGGTGCCGGTCCCCACTTGAGTTGGTCCAGATTGGCGACCGGATGCTCGCCGCCCGCCGCGAAGGCGGTGCCGAACGCCACGACGCCTGCCGCGATTGCCAATGCCCGTGAAGCTTGCCACGCCATGTCGCCGCCTCCTTGTGCCGATGGCAGGATATACCCGAGGCCGTGCCGAGTCGCGACAGCGTTGACGCGGCGTGAACCATGCCGCTATACGCCGCGCCGGGTCACGCCCCCCCACCGGGGCGCTTCTCTTCTGAAAGGGAGAGCTGCAATGGCGATCGCGCCGAAGCCGGACATGCGTCCGGGCAATCCCAATTTTTCCTCAGGTCCCTGCGCCAAGCGTCCCGGCTTCGCGCTGGATGCGCTGTCGGGCGCCATGCTGGGCCGCAGCCATCGCGCCGGCGCGCCCAAGGCCCGTCTGGCCGAGGTGATCGAGCGTTCGCGCGCGATCCTTGAAATGCCGGCGGACTGGCGGCTGGGGATCGTGCCCGCCTCGGACACCGGCGCGATGGAGATGGTGCTGTGGTCGCTGCTCGGCGCGCGAGGCGTCGATGTGCTGGCGTTCGAGAGTTTCGGCGAAGGCTGGGCGAACGACGTGCTGAAACAGCTTCGACTTCCCGATGCGCGCGTGCTGGCGGCGCCGTACGGGCGGCTGCCGGACCTGGGCGCGGCGGATTTCAGCCGCGACGTGGTGTTTCCGTGGAACGGCACGACGTCCGGTGTGCGGGTACCGGACGGCGACTGGATCGCAAGCGATCGGCGGGGCCTGACGATCTGCGACGCTACGTCCGCGGCATTCGCCATGCGGCTGGCGTGGGATCGCCTGGATGTCGTGACGTGGTCCTGGCAGAAGGTGCTCGGCGGCGAGGCGGCGCACGGCATGCTGGCGTTGTCGCCGCGCGCGGTAGAGCGGTTGCTGAACCATCAGCCGGCGTGGCCACTGCCGAAGATCTTCCGGCTGACCTCGGGCGGCAAGTTGATCGAGGGCATCTTCAAGGGCGAGACGATCAACACGCCGTCGATGCTGTGCGTCGAGGACGCGCTGGACGGGCTGCGCTGGGCGGAATCGGCCGGCGGGCTCGATAGGCTGATCGCGCGGTGCGAGGCGAACCTGTCCGCGATCGCGCGCTGGGTGGAGCGGACGGCGTGGGTGGATTTCCTCGCCGAGGATGCGGCGACGCGATCGTGCACCTCGATCTGCCTGAAGCTGGCTGTGCCGGCGTTGGCCAAGCCGATGGCGGCACTGCTGGAGCGGGAAGGTGCCGCCTACGACATCGCCGCGTACCGCGATGCGCCGCCGGGGCTGCGCATCTGGGGCGGCGCGACCGTCGAGAGTGCGGATATCGAAGCGTTGCTGCCGTGGCTCGATTGGGCACACGGCGAGGTGACGGAGCAGTAGCGGAACAGCACAAGCACCCCGTCCCCGACCCTCCCCCGCTGCGCGGGAGAGGGTCGGGGAGGGGGTGCATCAACCAACGAGAACCCAAATGCCCAAAGTCCTGATCAGCGACAAACTCTCCCCCGCCGCAGTGGACATCTTCCGCCGCCGCGGCATTGACGTCGACCTGAAGCCTGGCCTCTCGCCGCCGGATCTCCGTGCCATCATCGCGCCCTACGACGGACTGGCCGTCCGTTCCGCCACCAAGGTGACGCGCGAACTGCTCGACGCCGCGACCAACCTCAAAGTGGTCGGCCGCGCCGGCATCGGCGTGGACAACGTCGACATCCGCTCGGCCACCACGCGCGGCGTCGTGGTGATGAACACGCCGCACGGCAACACCATCACCACCGCCGAACACGCCATCGCCATGATGTTCGCGCTGGCCCGCCAGATCCCCGAAGCCTCTGCTTCCACCAAGGCCGGCAAATGGGAGAAGAACCGCTTCATGGGCGTGGAGCTCACCGGCAAGACGCTCGGCCTGATCGGCTGCGGCAACATCGGCTCCATCGTCGCGGATCGCGCCATCGGCCTGAAGATGCGCGTGCTTGCGTACGACCCGTTTCTCAACGAGAAGCGCGCGCTCGATCTCGGCGTGGAGAAGGCGGAACTCGACGATCTGCTGGCACGTGCCGACATCATCACGCTGCACACACCGTTGACCGATGCGACACGCAACATCCTCTCGCGTGAGTCGCTGGCGAAGACCGCGCGCGGCGTTCGCATCATAAACTGTGCGCGCGGCGGGCTGGTCGACGAACAGGCACTGGCCGAGGCGATTCAATCCGGCCACGTCGCCGGCGCCGCGCTCGACGTGTTCGACACCGAACCCGCGGAGCAGTCGCCGCTGTTCGCGCTGGAGAATGTCGTATGCACGCCGCATCTCGGCGCCGCGACCGCTGAAGCGCAGGAGAACGTGGCGTTGCAGATCGCCGAGCAGATGAGCGATTTTTTGCTGACTGGCGCGGTAGCGAACGCGATCAATATGCCTTCCGTTTCGGCCGAGGACGCGCCACGGCTGAAGCCTTACATGGAGCTGTGCCGTTTGCTCGGCGCGTTCGCCGGGCAGCTCACCCAGGCGCGGGAGGGTGTGATCCGCCGCGTGCTGATCGAGTACGAAGGCCTTGCCGCGGCACTCAACACCCGCCCATTGAGTGCGGCCGCGCTCGCCGGGCTGATGACGCCGGTGATGGAAGGCGTGAACATGGTGAACGCGCCGGTCGCCGCGCGCGATCACGGCATCGATGTGGCCGAGACCGTGCACGACAGACCCAGCGAATACCAGACGCTGGTGCGCGTCACGGTGGAAACCGATCGGCTCGCCCGTTCCGTCGCCGGGACACTGTTCGCAGGGTCGCGGCCGCGCATCGTGGAGATCAAGGGCATCAAGGTCGAGGCCGACTTCGCGCCGCACATGCTGTACGTGACGAACCAGGACAAGCCGGGCTTCATCGGTCGCTTCGGCGCAACGCTGGCGGGGGCAGGAATCAATATCGCCACCTTCCATCTCGGCCGTGCCAGTCAGGGCGGCGACGCGATCTGCCTCGTGTCGGTCGACGAGGAAGTGCCGGAGGATGTGCTGTCGATGGTGCGAACGCTGCCGCTGGTGGTGCAGGCGACCTCGCTGGCGTTCTGAGATGCCGGTGAGCCGCGGCTTCCAGGCGTTCATCCTGGACCTGCTGGCTCCGCTTGCGCCGGTGCCGCGCCGCATGTTCAGCGGCGTCGGGCTGTTCCATGGCGGCGCGATGTTCGCGCTGCTGGTGCGCGATGCGATGTATCTGCGGGTCGACGATACTACGCGCGAACGGTTCGAGCGCGCCGGCAGCTTGCCGTTCAGCTACCGGCGCGGCGAGCGCGAGGTCAGTCTGTCGGCTTATTATGCGGTGCCGGAGGACCTGCTGGATCGGCAGGACGAGCTGCTGCAATGGGCGCGCGATGCCATCGCAACTGCTCGGCGAGCAGCTTCGAATGCGCGGCCTGCCAGGTCTCGTTCAGGTGTTCGGCGGTATCGAAGAAAGCAGACCGCGGATAGCGGCTGAAGTTCGGCAGCACGAGGAAATCGCCGCCGTTCTCCGTGTAGACGGATCGGATGGTCTGCACCTCCGGCATCGGCGCATCGGCAAAGCCGGTCGGCAGTCCGCCGATCACGTGGATCTTGTGGCCCGCAGCCCATCGCGTGAAGCCAGCGATCAGTGCGCTGCCGTAGCCTGCGCGGATCTGTTCGGCCGGCATATGGTTCGGCACGGTGGTTGCCAGCACCGCCTGGCTGGCCGCGGCGAGTTCGGCGGTGTGGCCGACATGGTCACCCCAGGCATTGGTCGCGCCGGTCACCTCCGCGCGCGGATCGTGGAAATGCACGAGCAACAGAGCGGCTTCGATCGGTCCCATCAGCGCGGCACGCAGGTCGAACGAGAACAACGCTGCCAGCCAGCGCTCAGGCGGCAGCGAAGCGAGCGTGCGCCAGTCGTGGCGGAACATGAAGGCGGCGTCTGGGCCCACAGCGGTGGCGGCTCGCGTGCGGACGTACTGCGCTTCCTCCATGGGGAGGTACACCGAATCTCCCGCGCGCAGGACGCGCTGCCAGCGTGCAAACAGATAGTCGAGACCGATGCCGACGGCGACGCCGCCGTTGACGCAGGCCATGCCCAGAATTGGCTCGATGATCTCGCAGCGATGCGAATAGGGACCGTTGGAGCCGGCCAGGATCACCAGTTTCGGCCCTTCGATCGCCGCGGCACGCGCCAGCTTCGCGTCGATCTGCTGTCGCAGGAAACCGAGCGCGAGCGGGCGGTCGAGGATGCAGCCGAACACCAGCGCGTACAGCAGGAAAGACGTGAGGCAGGGCGCGAGTAGGCGGGCGGCACCCCCTCCCCAACCCTCCCCCGCTGCGCGGGAGAGGGAGTATCGCCGCTCGACTCCCTCTCCCGCGAAGCGGGGGAGGGTTGGGGAGGGGGTGCCGCCCACCGTCATCAGAACTGAAAGTACAAAAACGGCGTCACGTGCGGTGCGAAGAACAGCGCCTGCACGGTGAAGGCGAACCCGCCGGTCAGCGCCACGCGGCGCGCGCGTTCCGACAGTTCGTGCACCGATGGCAACGCCAGCACGATGAACCAGCCCAGCATCAGGCACGCGGTGACCTCGGGAAAGCTCAGGGTGCGGGCGTCGCCGAGGTGTTGCAGCACCGGTACCGGCGTCGCCGCCCACGCCAGCGGGGGAAAGGCATGCACGATCATCTGCGGGAGCACGAGGCCGTTGCACCCTGCCATGCCGCGCAGCATCGCCATCGTCGCGTCGAGGCCGGTGGCGCGGAATGGCACCCAGGCGACGACCACTGCCAGCAGCGTCAATGGGTGGCCGACTACCGTGGGAAGCCGCCAGGGAAACCGGCTCTGTACAACCAGGTAAACCCCGTGCAGTCCGCCCCACAGCACGAAGTTCCACGCGGCGCCATGCCACAATCCACCCAGCAGCATCGTCGCCATCAGATTGACGGTCCGCCGCGCCTCGCCGTGCCGGTTGCCGCCGAGTGGGATGTAGACGTAATCGCGCAGGAACCGGCTCAGCGTGATGTGCCAGCAGCGCCAGAACTCGGCGATGTTCGCCGCCTTGTACGGGCTGGCGAAATTCAGCGGGAACCGCACGTTCATCGCGCGCGCGAGTCCGATGGCCATGTCGGAATAGCCGGAGAAATCGAAGTAGATCTGCAACGCATAGGATGCCGCCGCGTACCAGGCCTCCACCAGGCTCAGCGGCGCTCCCTGTGCGGCGGCGGCAAAGCCCACGTCGGAGAAGCGTGCGAACGTGTCCGCCAGCACGACCTTCTTCGCCAGCCCGAGCAGGAAGATCGTCAGCCCCTCAACGATGTGGTCCGCGCGCGGCACGGCCAGGTCGGCGGCAAGCAGTTGCGGTACGATCTCGCGCGGCCGCACGATCGGACCAGCGATCAGGTGGGGAAAGAACGCGACGAAGGCGGCATAAGGCAGGAAGCCGGCATCGATGCGGTCGGCGCTTCTGCTCTCGACCAGGAACATGATCTGCTGGAAGGTGAAGAAGCTGATCGCCAGCGGCAGGAAGATGGAAAATTCCGGCGCATCCAGCCGCAGCATGCCGTGGATCAGGAAGTTGGCGTATTTGAACCACCCGAGCAGCGCCAGGTTGGCGCACACCCCGGCGATCAGCCAGCGCCGCGCGGGGCGCTCCCGCCCCGCCCGAGTCAGACGCAGGATTCGTTGGCCGAACGCGTAGTTGACGAGGATTGAGCCGGCCAGCAGCACGACGAACTGCGCATTCCACCAGCCGTAGAAAAACAGGCTGGCGGCGACCAGCCAGCGCAACGCCCAATGCGGTCCACCGAAGCGGCCCGCAAGGAAGAATCCGGCCAGCGCGACCGGCAGGAAGCCCAACACGAATTCCGGTGAATTGAACAGCATGGCGTGCGCCGGGAGTGTCACGCGGTCGGCATAACCAAGGGTAAACACCGCTTTTCCTTGCCGGCCACCGGGCGAATGTGAGTGTATCCGGCGAACAGCGAACCTGGAGGGGACGATGGCCAATCCTGGACAACCCACCATCAGCCTGGGTGCCACGGGCGATGCGGTCAGGCGGTTGGAACGGGCGCTGCGCCGCACGCCCAACCTTGGGCTGACCGTCGACGGGACATTCACGGCGCAGGTGGAGACCGCGGTGAAGCAGTTCCAGCAAGGGGCGGGGCTCGTGGTCGACGGGATCGTCGGGCCGCTGACCTGGGCGGCCTTGCCGGATGGCGGCCCAATGCCGACGCTTCAGGTGGGTTCCACCGGAGCGGTGGTCACCAGCCTGCAGACGCTGCTGACAAACGGCGCCTCCGGGCAGTGGGTTACAACGCCGCAGGGGATAGACGGTAATTTCGGGCCCCTTACCAAAGCCTCGGTCGAGGCATTTCAGGGCTGGGCCGGCGTTGCCGTGGACGGGATCGTCGGCGACCAGACCTGGTCGGCTTCCTTGCACGCGGCAAGTTCGACGCTGGAAACGGCTGTGGGACTGAATTTCGTCATTGGTTGAGCCGGTCCTGCGCGACGCCGGTCGATGAACTGGCCCACAGTTTTGACCTCATTTTGCGCATAAATCATATGCCGCGAGACGGGATTATCGCTCGGAGTGGGGAGGCCCATTTAGCGGCCACCGAACCCAATAGTCCGCCCAAGTGCGGACAATCCGAGGAGAGAGACCATGAGGATCATGCTCCGCGCCGCCATCGCGGCAGTGAGTTTTGCGAACATCGGCTCGGCCTATGCCGGCGAAGGCAGCGTGGCCAACACCGTCGTCACCTGGCTGCCGGGCGCGATGGAGCAGGCGCCGTCGCAGAATGCCCCGTTGGTCGCGGCCGCGCAGAACGGGCAGACGATGCTGGCTTACGCGACCCAGTCGAACCACGGTACATGGCACTTCCCGCCCAACCAGGGCGGTGACGGCACCAGTAGCTGACCGTCCGCAGGTCGTGCACCCGGAGAGACCGGCCTTCGCGCCGGTCTTTCTCGTATAGGCTTCGCGCCGGTGTCGCGCGATAACGCCGTCCATGGAGAGACCCCTCCTCGTCGTGGACGGCGATTCCTTTGCTCATCGTGCGTTCCACGCATTGCCGAAATCCATCCGGCGGACCGGCGATCGCGGCGGGGGCGCGATCGTGGGGTTCGCCAATTTCCTGCTGCGTCTGTTCGAGGCCGAGCGGCCGCGGGCCGTGCTGGTCGGCTGGGACACGCTCGGCGCGCCGACCTATCAGCAGCGTCTCTTCCCGCCCTACCAGAGCGGCCGGCAGTTCGACGAAGAACTGGTCGAGCAACTGGATGTGCTGCCGCGGTTCGTCTCGGCGTGCGGCTTCGCCAATGCGAAGGCACCGGGCTATGAGGCCGACGATTTCCTCGCCGCGGCTGTGGCAAAGGAAGAGCGTCGCCACGGCACCGTGCTCGTGGCCAGCGGCGACCGCGATGCGTTCCAGCTTGCCTCCGCCACCACGACCATCCTGCATCCGCTCAAGGCCGGTGAGATGGCGCGCATCGGCCCCGCCGAAGTGCGCGAGCGCTATGGCGTCGAACCGCATCAGGTGCCCGACTTCATCGCCTTGCGTGGCGATCCCTCGGACAAGCTGCCGGGCGCCAGCGGCATTGGCGCGAAGGGGGCGGCGCTTCTGCTGCGCCGCCACGGTACGCTGGAACAGGCGTTGGCCGATCCGCGCCTCTCGGCGCAGGCCGAGGCGCTGAGGCTGTACAAGAAGATCGCAACGATGGATGCCACGGCGCCGCTTCCGGCACTCCGCGACCAGACGCCCACCTGGGACGATGCCGCGGCGCTGGCGCGGGACTGGCAGCTCGACGCGCTGGCGCGCCGGCTTGCCCAATACGCAGGATCCGTGACCGGCCCTGCCGCCGTTCGCCCGGCCAGGCAGGCCGCATCTCGTGGACAGGGTTCGGCGCAGGTGTTGAAGATCGCTACGTTCAACGTCAACAACGTGAACCGTCGCCTTGCCAATCTGCTTGCCTGGCTCGACAGCGCGACGCCTGCCGTTGCATGTCTCCAGGAACTCAAATCCACCGATGATGCGTTCCCCGTGGCTGCGGTGCATGACGCGGGATATGCCGCCATTTGGCGTGGGCAGCGGACCTACAACGGGGTGGCGATCCTTTCGCGCATCGGCGAACCGCAACAGACCCGAGACCGCCTGCCTGGCGATCGCGAGGATACCCAGAACCGCTACATCGAGGCCGCGGTGAAGGGTATGCTGATCGCGTCGATCTATCTCCCCAACGGCAACCCGCAGCCGGGACCCAAGTTCGACTACAAGCTCGCGTGGTTCGAGCGTCTCATCGCCCATGCCAGGAGCCTCTATGAGCTGGACGCGCCGGTCGTCCTGGCCGGTGACTTCAATGTGGTGCCGACCGATGGCGATATCTATCCGAGCAAGTCATGGTCGAACGACGAGCTGTTACAGCCGCAGAGCCGCGCCGCATTTCGTCGCCTGCTCGAGCAAGGCTGGGTCGACGCCGTGCGGACGCGCCACCCCGACGAGCCGATGTATTCATTCTGGGACTACAAACGCGATCGGTGGCAGCGCGACGCAGGACTGCGCATCGATTTTCTCCTGCTGAACCCGGTGGCAGCGGATCGCCTGGTCGACGCCGGTGTCGATCGCTCAATTCGCGGCGAGGAGGGCGCCAGCGATCATGCGCCCGTCTGGGTCACTCTGCGGCAGACGTGAGAGCGATCCAGTCGGCGAGCGCATCGAAGATTTCGCCGCGCACCTGATCGTCCGTGCGTCCGCTCCGTGCCGGCACGTGGAACGAATGGTCCGCGTCGGCGATCATGCGGACGGCCGCGCGATCTCCGAGTTGTTCGACGACCCTCGCCAGCAGGTCTGGCTGTGCGAGAGCGTCGCGGGTTCCCTGGAGGAACAGCATGGGAATCCGAACGTCGAACAGGTGGCGGGCGCGATCCTCGGATGGCTTGCCGGCGGGATGCAGCGGAAATCCCAGGAATGCCAGGCCGCGAACGCCGGGAAGCGCAGAGGCCGCCTGTGCCTGCGATGTCATGCGCCCGCCGAACGACTTGCCGCCAGCGAACAGCGGGACGCCGGGGAGCTGTCGTTCTGCCTCATCGACGGCGGCGCGGACGGCCGCGTGCGCAACCTTCGGCGGATCCGGTCGCCTGGAAGCTTGCTCCATGTAGGGGAACTGGTAGCGCAGCGTGGCGACGCCACGGGCGGCTAGTTCATCGGCGGCAGCGGACATGAATTTGTGGGTCATCCCGGCGCCGGCGCCATGCGCCAGGACAAGGCAGGCCTTGGATGCCTCAGGGATTTGCAGAATGCCGGAGACCGTCTGTGCCTGGTCAACTCTGATGGCGAGACGGCTTGACCGGTACGGTGCACGTTGCATGGCCCCGTAGTATCAGAATTGCGCACTCATTGGTCGGGAGATTCCCTGTGAGCAGGACCGTGCTGATCACTGGCGCCGGCGGCAATATCGGCACCAAGCTGCGCGCGCATTTTTCCGGCCTGGGTTGGGCGCTGCGGCTGCTGGACGTCGACGCGCGCGGTGACGCCGCAATCCAACCGGCCGATCTGGCGGAATGGGACGATGTGTGGGTGTCGAGGTTTGCCGGCGTCGATACGGTGATCCATCTCGCCGGAGATCCGAGTCCGCAGGCATCCTGGGCATCGGCTCAGCGCCTCAACATCGACCTCACGGCCAATGTCTACGAGGCAGCGGCGGCGCAGGGCGTGCGGCGCGTGGTGTTCGCCAGTTCCAACTGGGTGATGGCCGGCCACCGGACGGAACAGGGCGTACTGACCACCGATATGGCGCCGTATCCGATCAACCCGTACGGCGTGTCGAAACTCGTGGGCGAGCGGATGGCGCGCTCCATCCACGCGCGGCGCCGGCTGTCGGTGATCTGCTTCCGCATCGGCTACCTCCAGCGCGGCGACAACCGGCCCGGCACGCACATGGGCTGGAGCGTCTGGGGGCAGGCGATGTGGTTGTCCAACCGCGATCTCTGCCAGGCCATGGAGCGGGCGGTGCTGGCGGAGGGCGTCGGCTTCGCGGTGCTCAACCTGATGAGCGACAATCCCGGCATGCGCTGGGACATCGAGACCACCAGACGCACGATCGGTTACGCCCCGCAGGACGGAGCCGCGCCGGTGCTGACCGATACGATCGAGCAGGACGAAAACGCCGCACACGAACTGCGCCGCATGGCAGAACGGCTGGATGCGCTGTTACAGGAGCGACGGTGGTAGCGGCCGCCTCAACCAAGCAGATGGCAGCGCGGTCAGGGCAATCGGGTGAACGGCCGATCGTTCGTTGTCCTGTCATTGCGAGGAGCGCAGCGACGCGGCAATCTCCATCGTAGTGCCCAACTGGCCGGAGATTGCTTCGCTTCGCTCGCAATGACAGCGACGAGGCCTGGGGCTCAGGTGACTACCCGTTAACAGCGCAGTGCAGCGCGAACCCCTCGTTGGTGACGATGGTTTCGCATTCCACCTTGGAGTGGTTCGGACCGCCGCCGCCGATATTGATCTGTCCCACCTGCTCGACGAACGCCTTGCCGAGCCCTAGCACCAGCATTTCCGGCGCCAGCACCACCTCCAGGACGTCGAACGCTTCCGCCTGCGCGTGCAGGCGGAAAGTCGCCGCTGCGGTCTTGATCTTGTCCCAGTTGTCGGAAATGAACGGGTCCTGCCCGTTCTGCGTCCAGTTGTCGTCGTTGGAGCCGAACGGGTTGCCGCTGCCGGTCACTGAGCCGTTCTGCTGGAACACCGGCGTCTTCAGGTTGGCGTCGTGCGGATTCACCACCACCAGCGAGGCGTAGAACAGGTCGAAGAAGCCGCTGTCGTGGACATGGCCGCGGAAGCTCCAAAAGCCGTCGCTGTTCATCCACAGCTCGGCCCAGCCACCCAGCGTGGCCGGTGTGGTCTGCCCGCTCACTGACCAGTGCCAGGTCTCTGGCGCGATGGTCACGTCGAAATCCAGTACGCCGCCCTGTTCGCCGTTGAATGCCGACCATTGGATTTGGATGTGCTGGCTTTCCATGTTCGCGGGCAGCGAGATATCCAGCGTGGCGATGGAGACATCCTGCTCCGCCTGGAAGCCGCCGCCCTGCATCGACACGCCGGGATGCGCGGCCGCCAGTGAGAACCCGACCGACGCAGGCGGGCCGCCGTTGAGGTGAACCTCCAGCGGGATGTGCAGCACCGCGGGCGTACGCAGCAGGCGGATCTTGTTCGGGATCGCCGGATTCACCGTGATCCTGGCGTGGACGATGTTGGCGGAGATGAAGAACCCCAGCGGGCGCCACGTGGTTTGCGTGATCGCCACCTGATTGGGGCCGAGCGGCGCATCGCGGTCGGCCTGGAACGTGAGCGACTCGCTCCGGCTCTGGCCGCGCTCCAGCGTCAGCGTGTTGGCCTGAAGCGTCAGGCCGGTGTGAAGCTGCGTGGTGGACATGGCATAGGTGATGTCGACCTGCGGCCCCATCACTGAGGTGGCGGTGACGGCGAGCTGTGCCTGCCCGCCCTGCGCGATGTTCAACGTGTCGGAGACCCTGGTAACCACCTGCGCGGGGTACAGCGACAACTGCACCTTCACTGTCTCCCAGGTGTCGCCCTGGATGATCAGCACCGGGTCGAAGAAGCCTTCCACGGTACCGGCCGCGTATTTGATACGCACCAGCAGGTCCTGGCCCTTGGCCACGGCCACCGGCGTCTTGCCGTCGAAGGTTCCGGCTACCTCCAGCACGTTGACACGGCCGCCCCCGCCCCGCGGCCCCCCAGGCGCTCCGCCGCCATGCCCGGGCGGCGGCCCATCAGGGTTGCCGTCGCCGCCGCGGACGATTTCGCTCACCCATTCGAGCACGTAGACATCGCGAAGGGAAAAATGCCCGGTCTCGTCCACCAGGGTGAACGTCACCGATGCGGCGACCGGCGCGTTACGGATACGCACGCCGCCGTTGAAGCTCGGCAGGTCGCCGACCGGGGTGATGTCCGGCCCGAACGAGCCGGGCATCACGCCAGGGTACGCTAGGCTTGTGGGCACGGCATCGACCGGGATCGCCATGCGTCGTCTCCTGACCAGGAACGTGGAGAGCCTTGCGGGCGGGCCTTCGAAACCTCCGGACCGCTGGAGCGGGTCTGTACCGCCAACGTTCCGATCGAGGCCTTGCGAACCTTGACCGGCCGGGGTCGGGTTCTATTCCTGCGGGATGATAACAACGCCGTGAGTCGGATTGGCGCTGCATGCCGGTCGCTCAGCTCATCAGTTGACCGGCCGGCTTCCCAGCTATTCCCAAATGCGATGCGTTGGTTGCACCGTGGTTGGAGCGGGTGAAGGGAATCGAACCCTCGTATGCAGCTTGGGAAGCTGCCGTTCTACCATTGAACTACACCCGCCTTTTGGGCACCCGTTGGTAGCGCGTCCCGATGGTTCGCGACAAGTGCGCGGTTCACGCCGCCTGTTCGAGCGTCGAGGCGGTATCCAGCGTGGTGGCACGCCGCAGGTCGCGAGGCTGCCGCTCATCGTGCGGCCGGCCGCGGTGCATGGTGCACCGGTTGTCCCAGATCACCACGTCGCCGACCTGCCAGGTGTGGCTGTAGACGAACTGGCGCTGCGTCGCGTGCGCCGTCAGGTCCCAGAGCAGCAGGCGGCCATCGGCCACCGGCCAGCCGACGACATGCGAGGCGTGCGCGGACCAAATACAGCGTCTTGCGTTTGGAGCCGGGATGCCGCCGCACCAGGCGCTGCGGCGACGGCGGGTACTGCTCCCGCTCGCCTGGCGGGAACTCGGTGAAGCCGATCTGGCCGCGCGACCAGAACACGTCGTGCTCGATGACAAGATCGTCGACCGCCTGCTTCGTGCTGTCAGGCAATGTATCGTAGGCGGCGCGCATATCGGCGAATTCCGTCTCGCCGTTGCCGAACGGCGAAGGCGGCGGCAGCGCGACAGCGTGCAGCATGCCGAGTACGACGGGCACCGGCATATAGGATGCGTCGGTGTGCCACAGCCTGTTGCCCAGGCTGTCCAGCCGGCGCCGGTCGTCCATGCGGCGGACGTTGTTGTCCTCGTCGAGGTTGGAGATGTCGCCGATCTGCGGGATCGCCAACCGGCGTCGCCCGCCGCGGGCGGCCGCACGGCCGATCTCCAACGGCCCGAAGCGAGCGGCGAAGTCGCGCAACTGCGCATCGGCGAGAAGCTGGTCGCGAAAGATCACCACGGCGTAGCGATCGATCGCGGACCAGATCGCATCGACGGTGGCGCCATCGACCGGTCGGCTGAGATCCACGCCGTCGAGTTCGGCTGCAAATGACGGCCCGACCGGCCGCGTCCGGATCGCCATGCGAACTCCTCCGATGCGGGTTACACGCCCGCGGTCGCCGCCACCTCGCTTGCGAAATCCGGGCCCTGCGGCTTGTCGATCCCCTCGCCCAGCTTGAAGCGCGCGAACCCCACCAGTTTCACGCCGGCCTTGGCAAGCACCGCCTTCACCCGGCTTTCGCCGTCGTGCACCCAGACCTGCTCGAGCAGCACGACCTCCTCGTAGAATTTGCGGATGCGTCCTTCGACCATCTTCTCGATGATGTTGTCCGGCCGGCCCGAGGCGCGCGCCTGCTCGACCAGCACCGCCTTCTCGCGCGCCAGCGCGGCGGGATCGACGCCGCTGATGTCGAGCGCCTCCGGGCTGCTGGCCGCAATGTGCATGCCGACCTGTCGCCCAAGCGTCTCCAGCGCCGCCATCTCGCCGGTGCCCTCGATCGCCACCAGCACGCCGATCTTTCCCAGCCCTGGCCGCAGCGTGTTGTGCACGTAGGTCGCCACCACGCCGCTGCCGACGCTCAGGACGCGGGCGCGGCGGATGTTCATGTTCTCGCCGATGGTCGCAACCAGATGCGTGAGCTCCTCGGCCACCGTGCGGCCGGAGCCGGGAAACGGCGCCGCTTTGATCGCATCGAGATCCTCGCCGACCGACAGCGCGATCCGCGTGGCGGTCTCGACGAAGGCCTGGAAGCTATCGTTGCGCGCGACGAAGTCGGTCTC
>JANWJK010000020.1 GCA_025452005.1 Acetobacteraceae bacterium
AGGGCGAAATCACCATCGGGTCGGACAACGTGATGGCAGCGATGGAATACTGCCAGAAGATGGTGAAGTTCATGCCGTCGGATGCGGTCCAGTGGGACGACGCCTCCAACAATCGCGCATTGATCTCCAACAAGGCCGCTCTGATCTGGAACCCGCCCTCGGCCTGGGCGGTGGCCAAGCGCGACGCGCCGCAGGTGGCGGCGGATTGCTGGACCTTTCCCAATCCACGCGGACCGATGGGCCGCCTGGTGCCGCACAGGCCGTACTTCTGGGGGATCTGGAAGTTTGCCAGGAACAAGACGGCGGGCAAGGAGCTGATCGAGTATCTGTCGCAGCGCGAACAGGTGGAGCAGCTTGCCGCGCCGGTCTCGGGCTACGATATCCCGCCTTTCCAATCGATGACGGACCTCAGCGTCTGGGCCGACGTCGAGCCGCCGAAGGGCACCATCTACAACTATCCAAACCGGCCATGGCACGACGCAGATTATTACGTGCCGGGTTCCTCCGCCCCACCCGAGATCGCGGTGCAGATCTGGAATCGCGCTCTGGTCCCGGGCATGGTGGGACGACTGTTGACCGGACAGTCGATCAAGCAAGCTCTCGCCTGGGGCAAGGAGGAGCTGGAAGGCTTCATCCGCTGAAGGTCGGAGACCGGCGCAGTCTGGCCAGCGACCGCTGTTCGCTGTTATCGGGCTCCTCCCTTGCGAGGAGCCCGCATGACTCCTGCCGCCGTGCTGCGCCACCTGGCCTTCGCCGTCGGGCTGGCACTTCTTTCCGCCGCCGTGGTGCGCGCGATGATCGCGGCTCGCGTCCTTGACCGGCCCGATCCCCGCAAGGTGCACACACGGGATACGCCCAAGGGCGGCGGCGTTGGCGTGGTGGTGGCGTTCCTCGTCGGCATCGCCGTGCTCTACCGCTTTGCCGAGTTTGCCAGACTGGCGGACCCGTACTTCATCGGGGTGATTGAAGCCTCGGTGGCGATCGCCATCGTGGCATTCCTCGACGATCTGAACGATTGGAAGTTCACCGTGAAGCTGGCGGCGCAGATTCTCGCCGCGGTGGTCGCCGTGGTCAGCGGCATCTACGTGGTGGACTATCGCGTCCCTTACGTCGGACCGCTCTACATCGGCTGGCTGGCGCCGCCGGTTACCGTGCTGTGGCTGCTGTTTGCCACCAACGCGATGAACTTCATCGATGGTCTGGATGGTCTGGCTGGCGGCGTGGCGCTGATCGCGGCCTGCTTCCTCGCCGGCATTGCCGCGGCCCACGGCGGCTGGTTCGCCTATTTCGCAGCGCTGCTGCTAGTGGCGGGCTTGGCTGGGTTCTTACCGTTCAATTTCCCGCGTGCACGCATCTTCATGGGCGACGTCGGCAGCCAGTTCTGCGGCTTCACCCTCGCCATCCTGGCTGTCGTGGCGAGTCGGTTCGACAATGTGGAGCTATCCTTCCTGATCGTGCCAATGCTGCTGTCGGGGGTGCTGTTCGATGTCGCCTTCACGCTTGTTCGGCGCACGCTGGCAGGCGAGCGGCTGACCGAGCCGCATCGCGGCCATCTGTACCAGGTCGCCCACCGTTCCGGCCTACCGGCAGTGACGGTCTCGCTGCTGCACTGGGGCTTTGCCGGCTTCGGCGGACTTTGCGCATTGCTATTTTTGGCCGTGCCCACGGCAGCCAAGCCGTTCATCCCACTGCTGACGCTGGTGCTGCAGCTCTGCTGGCTCGGCTACGTGGCGCGCCGCGCGCGGCGCGCGGGCTTCGCGCGCTGGGGATGATGCCGGCTCCTCGGGCGGTGCCCAAGGAGCCGGTTGGATGCTCAGGCGTTGGCGGTACGGCGGCTCGACGTCTCGCCGGCGGCGGAGTGCGGTGCCTTCTTTGCCGTGGTCGCTGCGTCACCCATGATGGAGCGCAGGTCGCGCAGGAAGGCCGCACCCTTCAGCGTGCGCTGCACCAGAATGCTGCGGCGATCCAGCGGGTCCACCTTGCGGCGTGCGAGGTCGAGTTCGCCCAGCCGGTCGAGTGCGCGGGTGATCGCCGGCTTCGATACATTGAGATCGGCCGCCAGGCCGCGCACCGTATGCCCGCCGTCGCGTAGGTAGCAGGTCAGGAATACGCCGAGCTGGCGTGCCGACAGATCGGCGCCGTCGCGTCGCACCAGGGCGACGACGGTCTCACGCAGGATGCCGACCATGTGATCGGCCGAGGGGCTGACAGCCATCATTGTTCCTTTCAAGGGCCCGGACAGGTTCAGTTTATTGTGTGAGTCATGGGGCACCCATCGGTGCCGAGGCGGGATCGATCCTACCGCAATTCCATTTCATAAACGAAGCTTTTTCGTATCGCTCGCGGAGACGTTACCGAGAGTGTTCAATCCGACTTCGCACGCTCCATCACGGCGCAGAACATGGCCCGCATACCGTAGGCCTCGCCCCCTTCGGGACGACCCGGCGAAGTCTGGTCGTTCCAGGCATACAGATCAAAATGCGCCCACATCACGTCCGGTGTAACAAATCGCTGTAGGAATAATGCCGCGGTGATTGCGCCAGCATGCGGCTTTGACGATACGTTATTGAAATCGGCGATCGGGCTGTCCAGCCAGCGGTCGTAGGGTGACCAGAGCGGGAGCCGCCACATCGGGTCGTGCTGCTCGCGGCCGGAGCGCAACAATATTTCCGCCCATTCGTCGTCATTGCAGAACATCGCCGGCAGGTCCGGACCAAGCGCCACGCGCGCCGCGCCAGTCAGCGTTGCACAGTCGACCAGCAACGCCGGTTGCTCGTCGCACGCCTCAGCCAGCAGATCGCACAGCACGAGCCGCCCTTCGGCATCCGTGTTGCCGACCTCCACCGTCACGCCCTTACGGGTGCGGATCACGTCCAGTGGCCGCATCGCCGTGCCGGAGATGGAGTTCTCGACGCAGCCGATGCGCACGACGAGGCGCACCGGCAGGTCCGCCTCCATGATCATCCTGGTGAGGCCCAGAACGGTGGCGGCGCCACCCATGTCCTTCTTCATCCGCAGCATGCCGCTCGACGGCTTTATGTCGTAGCCGCCGGTGTCGAAGCACACACCCTTGCCGCACAGTGAGATGAGCGGCACGCCGGCGTGCGCTGCACTGCCGGACCAGCGCAGGATCGCGACATGCGCCGGTCGGGCCGACCCCCGGCCGACGGCTGCGACCGTGGGATACGCCTCGGCCAGCGCGTCATCCGTGACAAGTTCGACGGTAGCGCCGTAGTGTCGGCCGAGCGAGGCGGCGAACCCAGCCAGTTCCGCGGGGCCGAGAAGGTTGGCCGGTGTATTGATCAGGTCGCGCACCATCCAGGTGGCAGCGGCGGCGGAACGGGTCCGTCGCTGCGCCATGGGCGCCAGCAGTCGGGCGGGACTGCGTTTGGCCGCCTTCAACGCTCCGTAGCGGTAGGCGCCGAGACAGAAACCAAGGGTAGCAATGGCAGCGTCGTAGTCGCCGGCCTGCAGATGCCAGGGCATGCCTTCCGACAGGCGGAACGCGAGGTTGCCAAAAGCGGCGGGCGAGGTGTCGTCGCCGAGACCAAGCACCGCGCCGACCACGCCTTCATCGCCGGGTAGGAACAGCAGCTCCTGGGCCGCTGCCGTGAAGTCGAGCTGGCGGAGGAAGCGCGACTGTGCCGCGGGCAGGCTGTCAAAGAACGCGGCAAGGCCGGAAGGACGCACGGCGTAGAGGGGCCGGGTCGCATCGGCGTTGTCGACCAGGCATTCGAGTGTCTGCTCCAGCATAGCCCCCTCCGACGTTGCCACGACGGGCTTCGCTGCGCTCAACCCATCGTGGCGCCCGCTCTAAACCAGTGACGACCCGAGCAACAGCGTAACCCGTCGGGCAAATTGGGCCGGATCGCGCGGGAGGTCACCTTCTTGGACACGGGCGAGATCGAGCAGCGTGCCGGCGGCTTCGGCGATCAGCGCTTCGTCCTGATGCTTTTGTGCCAGTGACTCGATCAGCGTGTGGCGCGGATTGACCTCCAGCACCGGCGAGGCCGGCAGCATGGCACGGCCGGCACGACGCAGCAGCCGCTGCATCTGCAGATCGGGCCCCCTGTCGCCGGCCGCCAGGACCACCGCACTGTCGGTCAGGCGGCCGGTCGACCGCACATCGGCCACTTCGTCTCCCAATGCCTTCTTGAGCGCAGCCAGCAGCGGCGAGATGTCCGGCAGACCTGTATCCTTCTCCGGCTCGGTCGGGGCCTGGGTGACACTCTTCAGGTGCTTGCCTTCGAAACTATCGAGCCGGTCGGGCCAGAACGCGTCGATCGGATCCGACAGCAACAGCGCCTCGGTGCCCTTGGTGCGGAATCCCTCAAGCTGCGGCGAGGCGCGGAGTGCGTCAACGTTGTCGCCGGCGAGGTACCAGATGGTGTCCTGCCCCTCCTGCATTCGCGAAAGATAGTCCGGCAGCGAGGTCCAGCCGTCCTGCGAGGACGAGCGGAACCGCAGCAGTGGAGCAATCTCGGCGCGGTGTTCGGCGTCCTCCCATGCACCCTCTTTCAGCACGGCGCCAAAATTGTCCCAGAGTTTTGCGTAGTCCTCGGCATCCTTGGCGCGGTTCTTCAGCTCCGCCAGCACGCGGCCGATCAACGCCTTGCGGATCCGTGCCAGCACCGGCGTGGTTTGCAGCATCTCGCGCGAGACGTTCAACGGCAGGTCCTCGGTATCCACCACGCCCTGCACAAAGCGGAGCCAGGAGGGCAGCAGTTCCGCCTTGTCGGTGATGAACATCCGCCGCACGTGCAGCTTCACATGCGACTCGCGATCGCCGTCGAACGACTCGAACGGCTTCATGCCAGGGAGGAACAACAGCGCATGGAACTCGAGCATGCCTTCCGCGCGCCAATGCAGCGTGGCCCAGGGCGTGTCGAACAAGTGACCGAGATGGCGATAGAATTCGTTATACGATTGCTCGGAAATCTCGCTACGCGGCTTGCGCCACAGCGCGGTGCCCTCGTTGGCCGGTAGGTCTTTGCCGTCGCGAGCGATGGTGATCGGCAGCGTGATGTGGTCGGCCCATTTGCGCACGATCGCCTCGAGCCGGATCGGATCGAGGTACTCATCGGCATCGGACTTGATATGCAGCACGATATCGGTGCCGGCGGTCTCGCGCACACCCGGCGCGATGGTGAACTGGCCGGCGCCGTCGGACGCCCAGGTGAACGCCTCCTCGGAGCCCGCCTTGCGCGATGTCACTTCCACCCGGTCGGCGACCATGAACGCGGAGTAGAAGCCCACACCGAACTGGCCGATCAGGCTGGGCCGCTCCTCCGGCTTGGCGGACGCCAGTGCCGCGCCGAAGGCGCGGGTGCCGGAGCGGGCGATGGTGCCCAGATTGTCGATCAGATCCTCCCGGCCCATGCCGATCCCGTCATCGGCTATCAGCAGGGTGCGTGCGGCCTTGTCGGGCACAATGCGGATCTTCGCCTCAGCCGGTGGGGCAAGGGTGGCATCGGTCAGCGCCTCGAAGCGGCGCCGGTCCATCGCGTCGGCGGCGTTCGCCACCAATTCGCGCAGGAATATCTCGCGCTCGGAATACAGCGAGTGGACCACCAGATCGAGCAGCCGCCCGACCTCGGCACCGAAATCATGCTTCTCCGCAACAGCATCATTCATCTGCGACCCTCCTTACGGGCCGCGATATGCGTCACGATGCTGCTCGTTTCAATGCAAGGGCGGAGCAGCGTGCCGTTCGCTAGCGCGCAGCAGCCGCTCTGGCGCAGGTCGCGCCGTTGGCAGCCCTGGCATCCTCTCCTGCTCGCACCAGCCGCGGGTAGCGGCCCGCGGCGAGAGCGTCCAGGCTCGACGCGGGAAGGTGCAATTCGGTCGCGTATTGCCAGGAATACACCAAGGAGTCCTCGATGAACTGCCGGGTGTTCCCGTTGGGAATCGCCTCGATGAACATCAGAGGATCGCCCTCGTCGCGCACCCCGTCGACCCATTTCCGCAGCCCGCCCTGGCCCTGGCCATAGCCTGCCAGCAACCGGATCAGGTCACCGTCGATCACATCGTCCTCCGCCAGCGTCAGCATCAACTGCTGACCGATGGCCAGGTTGATCCCCGGATCCTGTAGACGTCGCGCCTGTCCCCCGGCGACCGCATGCGCGGTGCGGGGCATGATCTGCATCAGGCCGCGGGCTCCGGTGCTCGACACCGCCGCGGCATGGAAGTTCGATTCATGGCGGACCAGGGCGTAGACCAGCGGCGGATCGACCAGGAAGCCGCTGGCCGGCCGCAGACGTACCAGCGTCGCACCATCCGGACGCGGCATCCCGTTCCGCTCGATCTCGGCGGCCAGGTCGGTGAGGCCGACCGCTCGCGCCGCCAGGACGATTGAGCGATCGAACACGCCGTCCTTCCTGGTGTCGATCCAGAGGGCGCGCAGCTCCGCCTCGCCGAGGCGCTTCTCGCCGACCTGGAGCAGCGCGAAGGCGCGGCGGCCCTGAGGTGTCGCCAGCAGAGCCTCGGTATCGGCGTTGCCGAGTGTCTCGTGGGCCATGCAAGCCACCGCGGGGCCGAGCGCACGGCGGGCAATCAGGCCATAGAACGTGTCATCCTCGAGAGCGGCGCGACGCATCCATACGGCGAACTTTCCGCGATCGCCCCCGCGCTGTGCGACCCGGGCGGCCCAGAACGCGCCCGCAGCCCGCAGCGCGGTCGTCTCAGCGGTGCGATAGGCAGCCTCGAACAGCGCCGCGGCGTGACCCTCGCCGAGCCGCAGGGCCGCCAGGCCACCAACGAACTGCGCGTCGGCGTCGGCCGGCCGCGTCCGGGCGGCTGCGACCGCTGCGGCATCGCGGTTCTGCACGAACAGCGGTCGCGGGCCGGACATGGCGCGACTTGCCGCTCGAGGGGACGACGGCAATGGGTCTGCTGCCTGGGAGGTCGGTGCCAGGCGCTCCAGCAAGCCGCGAACGGTCGGCGCCTCCGCTTCATCGCCGAACCGGACGAGCCACGCCGTAAGCTCGGGCGGGGTGGGGCGGCCGCGCAGGTAGCGGTCCGCCAAAATGGGCCCAAGCAACAGATCATTCTGTAGCCGGTCGGTTTCCCGCGCGGCCTCGCTAACCGAACCGGCACCTTGGAGGGAGAAAATTCTCCGCATCTGGGCCGCTTCGCTTGGCGACAGCGGTTGTGGGAGTCCAACGCCTGCCGCGCCGCGCAGTCCCACCCGCGGCACCGCCAGTGCGGCCTGGTCGGCGCTCTCGCCCGGTCTCTGCGCCTGAGCAGCACAGTAGTTCCCCGCCGCTCCAAGCAAAGCGGCGAGCATCGCTACCCAGATCACCAGAGCACAGGTCGATCGTGACCCTCGCCCTCGCATCCGACCGCAATACACGCTCATATCGTGGCTGGCAACACTGGCTGGTTATCAAGTCGGGGCGACGTCGGCGAGCGGCGGATTTCATACGTAGGTCGGCTGTGCCGCCAGTGGTCAACCGATCGAAAGGGATATATTCAGTATTACTTGTGCAATACGCAGGTGCCAGAGCTGTCTTTCGCAACGACTTTGCCAGCCCAGTCAAACATTGACCTGGCGAGTAGTGCGACCGCACATCGCCATATGCGCCTGCTCCGCCTCTCGCTCACCGAGTTCCGTAACTACGCCGCGCTGACGTGGCGGCCCGGCGCGGGGATCAATGTGCTCTACGGACCGAACGGAAGCGGCAAGACCAATCTGCTGGAGGCGGTGTCGCTGCTCATGCCGGGCAGGGGCATGCGAAGTGCGCGCAACGCCGACCTGCCGCGGCGCGGCGCGGCCGGTGGCTGGGCCGTTGCCGGTCGCTTCGCCACCGCGGGTGGCGAGGTGGATATTGGCACGGGCAGCGCGCCGGATGGCCCGCCCGATCGCCGTGTCTTCCGCCTCGACGGGGTCGCGCCACGCAGCCAGGCGGAGATCGCCGCGCGTATTGCGGCGGTGTGGCTCACACCGCAGATGGATCGTCTGTTCCAGGAGGGCATGGCGGGCCGGCGCCGCTTCCTCGACCGGCTGGCGTGGGCGCTGGAACCGGGCCACGCCCGCGAGGTCGCGGCACACGATGCCGCCATGGCACAGCGCAACCGGCTGCTCGCGGACCGCCGGGCCGATCCGGGGTGGCTTGCCGGGTTGGAGGACTCGATGGCGCGGCACGCCGTGGCGGCAAGCGCGGCGCGTATGGCATTGGTGGCACGGATGAACGCCGTGGCGCCGTTCCCTGGCTTTCCCGTGGCGCGCATGGGTCTGGACTGCGCGATCGCCGGGCGGCTGGGGCCCGAGCCGGCTCTGAAGGTCGAGGACTGGCTGCGCGACAGCCTCGCCGCGACGCGTGTCCGCGATGCAGATGCAGGGTCCACGGGTGTCGGCGCGCACCGCGCCGACATGACACTGGCCGATGCCGTGACCGGCACGCCGGCGGCGATTGCGTCCACCGGCGAGCAGAAGGCATTGCTGGTCGGTGTCATCCTGCGCCATGCCGCGCTGATCGCCGAGGCACGTGGCTTCGCGCCGATGCTGCTGCTTGACGAACCGACGGTCCATCTCGATCCGGAGCGACGCGCCGCGCTGTTCGAGGCGTTGGTGAGACTGCCGGCGCAGACGCTGATCACCGGCACCGACGCTGAAACCTTTCTGCCGATCGCCGGGCATGCCGAAGGAATGCACGTGCATAGTGGTGAATTGCTGCCGGATCGGCGTTTTCCACAGATAGATTCGATCGCAGCCCCTGTGCCCGGCACGTCGTAGCAGCTATATAGTTAGAGTATCCAAATAGCCTCCGGAGTCCCCCGTCGGCATGTCCGAAGACACCGCGCCGCAGCCTGATTCTGATGCCTATGACGCCGCGTCCATTTCGGTCCTGCGGGGCCTCGATGCCGTGCGTCGCCGCCCCGGCATGTATATCGGCGATACCGATGACGGCTCGGGCCTGCACCACATGGCCTTCGAGATCATCGACAACGCGGTGGACGAGGCGCAGGCCGGTTTCGCCACGCGCGTCGAGCTGGTGCTGAACGGCGACGGCAGCGTCACGGTAAGCGACGACGGGCGGGGGATTCCCGTCGACATCCACCCCGAGGAGGGGATATCGGCTGCCGAAGTCGTGCTGACCAGATTGCATGCAGGCGGCAAATTCAACCAGAACTCCTACAAGGTGTCGGGTGGTCTGCACGGCGTGGGGGCGGCGGTGGTCAACGCGTTGTCCGAGTGGATGGAGGTGCGTATCTGGCGGCACGGCGTTGAGCATCTGATCCGCTTTCGCAATGGCGATGCGGAGGCACCGCTCGCCGTGGTCGGGTCAAGCGAGCATCGCAACGGCACTGAGGTGACCTTCAAGCCGAGCCCCGCCACCTTCACCCGCCTCGAGTTCGACTTCGCCCTGCTGGAGCGGCGTCTGCGCGAGCTGGCGTTCCTCAATTCCGGCGTGACCATCGTGCTGCGCGACGAACGCCATGCGCCGGCGGTGGAGAGCGTGATGCGCTACGACGGCGGTCTGGTCGCCTTTGTCGAGTGGCTGGACCGCGGCAAGACCGCCGTGTTCACACCGCCGATCAGCCTGCGCGCTGCGGATGACGCGCTGGGCATTCGGGTGGAGTTCGCTCTGTCGTGGAACGACAGCTTCCACGAGACGATGCTGTGTTTCACCAACAACATCCCACAGCGCGACGGCGGCACGCATCTGGCCGGCTTCCGCCAGGCGCTGACCCGTGTGGTGACGAAATACGCCGAGGGGATGGGCAAGAAGGACCAGCTACAGCTCGTCGGCGAGGACATGCGCGAGGGCATGACCGCCGTGCTGTCGGTAAAAGTGCCGGACCCGAAATTCTCGTCTCAGACCAAAGACAAGCTGGTGTCGTCTGAGGTGCAGCCGGTGGTCCAGGCGGCCACCGCCGATGCCATCGCACACTGGTTCGAGACGCATCCCAAGGAGGCCAAGAGCGTCGTCCAGAAGGTGATGGACGCCGCGGCGGCGCGCGAGGCTGCCCGCAAGGCACGCGAACTGACCCGGCGCAAGGGTGTGCTGGACATCTCGACGCTGCCCGGCAAGCTGGCCGACTGCCAGGAACGCGATCCGGCGAAATGCGAGATCTTCATCGTCGAGGGCGACAGCGCCGGCGGCTCCGCCAAGCAGGGGCGCGATCGCAAGAACCAGGCGATCCTGCCGCTGAAGGGCAAGATCCTGAACGTCGAGCGCGCACGCTTCGACCGCATGCTGGGCAGCCAGGAGATCGGCACGCTGATCACCGCGCTAGGCACCGGCATCGGCCGCGGCGAGCCTGAGCAGGGCGGTTTCGACGTGGCCAAGCTGCGCTACCACCGCGTCGTGATCATGACCGACGCCGATGTGGACGGCTCGCACATCCGGACGCTGCTGCTGACCTTCTTCTTCCGCCAGATGCCGGACTTGATCGATCGCGGCCACTTGTACATCGCCCAGCCGCCGCTATACCGCGCCAAGCGGGGCAATGATGAGCGGTATCTGAAGGACGACGATTCACTGGAAGCGTTCCTGCTGGACAAGGCATTGGCCGATTCACGGCTGAGCTACGCCGACGGCACGGTGTTCGAAAGCGAGGAGCTGCGCGAGCACGTCCGCTGGCTCCGATATGTCGCGGCGCTGCTGCGCCGGCTGTCGGTGACCGCGCCGGTGATGTATCTCGAACAGGTCGCCATTGCCGGCGCTCTGAACGCCGATCCGTCGCGCGCCATTGCAGCCGCGCCGGTCCTGGCGGCGCGGCTGAACGCGGTATCGCTGCCGACCGAGCAGGGCTGGGTGGTCAGCGCCGATGGTGGCCTGACCATGTCGCGGATGGTGCGGGGCGTGGCGGAACGCTACACGCTCGATGCCGCGTCGCTGCGCAGCGAGGACGCGCGGCGGCTGGATGGCCTGGCCGAGGAACTGGGGCGGCGGTTCGCCGAGCCGGCAATGCTGAAACTGGACTCGCTGGAGGTGGCGGTGCCGGGACCGGCCAGCGCGTTCGACCGCATCATTGCACATGGCCGCCGCGGGCTGACGGTGCAGCGGTTCAAAGGGCTGGGCGAGATGAATCCCGACCAGTTGTGGCGGACTACACTCGATCCGGCGGTGCGCACGCTGCTGCAGGTGAAGGTGGGCGACATCGAGGACGCAGCCCAGGTGTTCAGCACGCTGATGGGCGATGTGGTGGAGCCACGGCGGGACTTCATCGTCGGAAATGCGCTGAAGGTGGCGAACCTGGACGTGTGACGCCGTCAACCTCACGGCTTGCGCGAGGGTTTGTTTAACCCTCTGGCAAGCCGTGCCTGATATCCTGCTCGCCCCATTCCGGAGGTCTGTCGTGTCGGCAGCGCCGAGTTCCGACCTGTCGATGTCCAGTATTGGCCACGCTGCGCTGGTCGCTGACGACGACGCCATGGTACGTGACGTGCCTCGGTCCCTCCTGACCGAGGCAGGTTACACGGTCATGGCTGCGGCGAGCGGGCAGGAGGCGTTGGCGCTTGCCTCCTACCTCGACGCTGCCGTGGCGATCCTCGATCTCGCGATGCCGCATGGCGATGGACTGCAGACCTGCGCTGCGCTGCGAAGGATGGCGAATTGGCGGCATGTACCGATCCTGATTCTGACAAGCTATCATACAGATGCGGCATTACGCGCAGCCCGCTGCGCCGGGGTCAGCGGTTTCGTCTGCAAGCCGTTCGTATCGTCCGAATTGTTGCGGCGGATCGCCAGCCTGACCGGAGACAGGACGGCACCCAGGCAGCATGCACAGATGGTCTGGAAGCGCCGGACGCTGGACCGCGATCCGGCGGAAGGGGCCGAGAGCGGCGTGCCGTGGGAGCGATCGAATGCAATGTTTTCGCCGAGCTCGAACGCGATTCTACAGGCTTATCGCGGCGCGGCCTCGATGAACTGTGGTGCGTCGAACAATTCGGACTGCGAGAATGCGGCGCCGGAGCACCGACGGATTCTGCTGGCGGAGGATGAGACAACGACGCGCGAGATCGTCGGTCATCTTCTCGCCCAGGAAGGATATCAGGTCGACACCGCCGCAAACGGTCGAGAGGCATTATCGGCCGTGATCGTCGGCAATTACGATCTCGTCCTCATGGATGTTCGCATGCCGACATTGAGCGGTACCGAGGTGACACGATTGATCCGTTCGCTGCCGAATGCCAAGCGACACACGCCGGTTATTGCAATGACGGCGAACGCGTTCAACCTGTTCGCTCAGGAAATGCAGGAAGCCGGCATGAACGGCTATCTTATGAAGCCGGTCAGCGCGCCGGCCTTGCTTGACTGCGTGCGGCAGCACCTTGACGGAGAGGCGCAGCCTGCGGAATACGACCGGCAGACCGGCCCTGCTCGGTTGCTGGATCTGGAGCGGCTACGGGATGAAGCCAGGTTGTTCGCACCAGGGGCCATGGGGCGGTTCCTGGACAACCTTGCAATCTCGATCGAGGAAATCCTGGCGAGGGTACAGGGCTGGGTGAGCACGGAACCCGCCGAACTGAGGTGGCGGTTACACAATATGACCGGAGTCGCTGGCACGCTGGGATGCACCGCGCTGTCGGAGGTCGCCCGCGATCTCGAGGCAGAGGCGGCGCCTTCGGATGCGTTGCGACAACGGTTCATCGCGACGGCGCGGGCATCCCTGGCTGCCATCCGGCAGTATCGCATCGCATAGGCCGGCCGATCCGCGGTAGGCAACGTGCGTCGCCTTAACGGGATTTTCTTGTTCCCCAGACAATACTCCGCGGCGCGGCGCACCCTGCAAGATTCGACGGCGGGCCCGGGCCATGCCGGCCGAATTGTGATGAGCAGTGCACCGACCCACGAGGCCCCGTCATGCTCGACACAACTGTCAGTACCGAAGCGACGCGGCCTCTCGATCTCGGCAACAACGCCCCAGCCGATCAGTCGATCAATGTCGCCCCCAACCTTCACGATGCGACGCTGGTTCGCCGGTATCAGCGGTTCGCCCCGATTGGCGCCCTGACAGTCATCCTGATCTCGCTTGTCGCGCTCGCAAGCTGGTCGTTCGAGATCCCGCTGTTGGCCGGCGTGTTTCCGTCCTGGGTACAGGCGAAGGCCAATACGGCGATCGCACTCCTCGCCCTTGGCATCTGCTTATCGCTCATCAACGCGGTCCGGGGACGTGGCGGGCGGGGGATGATTCTGGTGGTTGTCATCGGTGCAGGTCTTGCGACGGCAATCGGCATCGCGTCGCTGCTCGAAGACATATTGCGCGTGGATTTTGGCATAGACCAGTTGTTGTTCGTCGAACCAGTCGGAAGCCTCGATATGGTGCATCCTGGTCGGCCTGCGTCGACGACTGACATTTGTCTGATCCTGACGGGTGTGGCGATGCTCGTGACCACGGCGCGCACCAACAAACTCTACTGGCTACTGGGGGTATCGTTCACCACAACGCTTGCCCTGTCGATGACCGCACTTCTGGGCTATTTTGTCGGCGTTCGCGAGCTGTACACGCTTGCCGGCCACTCGTCGGCGATGAGCTTGAGTGCGACCGTCAGCTTTCTGCTGCTCGCCGTCGGGACCATATGCGCCAACCCCGATCACGTACTATTCCAGCGGCTGGCGAGCTCAGGTTCCGGTGGCTACATGCTGCGACGATTGCTGCCGCTTGTCGCAATCTTGACCGCGGGCATCGTGGGACTTCGATTGTGGGGTCAAGCCATTGGCGTGTTTGCCACTGTCGAGTTCGGTGCCGCCACCGTTACCGTGGCAACGACCATCAGCGTGAGTGTCATTCTGATATGGTGCGCCGCGCGACTTGATGACCTGGACGCGGCACGGGTTATCGCAGAAGCCGAGACCCGGCATCTCAATGCATTGCTCAATCAGAGGCTCATCGACCTGGCGACTGCGAACCGCGAGCTTGAGACGTTCTCCTATTCGGTGTCCCACGATCTGCGGACACCGCTGCGCGCCATCGACGGCTTCTCGCGCATTCTGTCAGAGGATTACGCAGACTCGCTCGACACCGAGGCACAGCGGATCATCGGTATCGTGCGCGACGGCACGCGCAAGATGGCGCAATTGATCGACGATATCCTGGCGTTCTCGCGCATCGGCCGTACCGAAATGGCCACGGCCGAGGTTGACATGACCGAGTTGGTTCGCGAGGTGCTGCACGAGCTCTCCCCGGCAATCGGCATTCGTGAGCTGCAATTTGTGATCCCAGCGCTGCCATCGGCGCACGGCGATCGGACGATGCTCCGGCGTGTTTGGCAGAATCTGCTCGACAACGCCGTCAAATACACCAGCACGCGTGACGCTGCCGTGGTCGAGATCGGCAGTGAACTTGGGAACTCCATGGTGGGGTATTACGTCACGGACAACGGGGTCGGCTTCGATATGCGCTACGTCGACAAGCTGTTCGGCATATTCCACCGGCTGCATGGCCCTGACGAGTTTTCCGGCACCGGTATCGGCCTTGCGATCGTCAAGCGTATTGTGGCGCGCCACGGCGGCGAAGTGTGGGCCAAAGGCAAGCCGGACCTGGGAGCCACCTTCCATTTCTCTCTGCCAGCTTTGGAGACAGGCCATGATTGATTCGCCCGCTATGGTCAACATCCTCCTGGTAGAAGACAACGCCAGCGACGCTGAACTCTACATTCGTGCTCTGCGGAAACAAAATCTCGCGAACGACCTGATCTGGGTGAAGGACGGCGCGGAGGCCCTAGACCTCCTGCTTCCGGACGACGACGACGGCGCGGATCGGAGACTGCCCGCTCCCAAGGTTATCTTGCTGGATCTGCGGCTGCCGAAGGTGGACGGGCTGGAGATCCTCAAAAGGCTCAAGGCAGATCAGCGGACACGTACCCTGCCCGTCGTTGTGCTGACCTCCTCGAAGCAGGACCGCGACGTCGTCGAGGCGTACGGTCTGGGCGTCAACAGCTTCATCAGCAAGCCGGTCGTGTTCGACGAGTTCGTCGATACTGTGGTGAAGCTTGGCCTCTACTGGCTCGTCGTCAATCGGCCCCCCTGCTGAACAGACTGGCTCATTACAATGATCCAGATACCGTCGCAGACAGCGTCCCATCCTCGGGACACGCCGTCTACCTTCAGGCTTCTCATCCTGGAGGACTCGGTGACAGACGCGGAGCTGGAACAGCATGCCCTGCACAAGTCGGAGCTGATGTTCGCAGCGGAGGTCGTCGCGACCGAGCAGGCCTTCGTTGATGCACTGCGCGGGTTCGGGCCCGACATCGTCATTGTCGATTTTCAGGTCCCGGGTTTCAATGGCGTTGAGGCGGCACGCGAGGTAAAGCAGTGGCGTGCCGACATACCCGTCATTCTGGTGACGGGCGTGCTCAGCGACGAGGCCGCTGGGCAATTCATCAAGGCAGGGATCAGCGACTATGTCCTGAAGGACCGCCTCACCCGGTTGCCTGCGGCGGTACGGAGCGCTCTGGACGAGGCGGCCGCTGTGCGCGGCAGGATTCAGGCGGAATCGGCGCGGGATGAGCTCGCGCGAATCCTGGAATGTGCCGAGGACGCGGTCATCGGTACCAACATTACTGGCACTGTGACCGCCTGGAATGCCAGCGCTGCGCGGATCTTCGGCTGCGCGGCCAGCGAGGCGATCGGGCAACCGATCAACGAAGCGTTAGGCAACTTTGCCATTGTGCCGATCGACGCTGCGCTGCAGAAGGTCCAGCATGACGGAGTCGTCACGAGTCTCAAGGCGCAATATGGCGGGGACCACGACAACGCGCGCGTGTTGTCGCTGTGCCTGTCGCCGATCCGCGATGCGGCGGCAAACATCACGGGTGCGTCGATCGTCATCCGGGACATCACCGAAGAAAAGCGAATGCAGTTGCAGCTCAGCCGGACCACGGCACAGCTTGCACTGTCGCTGCAACAGATCTCGGAGACCAACATTGCGCTGCAGCGAGAGATCCAGGTGCGGCGAGCGGCCGAGCTCGAGGCTGCCGGCGCCCGCCAGGACGCCGAGAGCGCCAACGAGGCGAAGTCTTCCTACCTGTCGCATGTCAGCCACGAAATCCGCACGCCAATGACCAGCATCATCGGCTTTGCCGATCTGCTACTGGATAGCCACCTCTCGGCTGATCAGGCCAGGAAGGTCAGAAACCTGCGCGAGGCGGCAAGATCGCTGTTGTCGATCATCAACGACATCCTCGACATCTCGGCGATCGAATCAGGTCACCTCCGGTTGGCACCGGCGCCCACCAATCTGCCCGCTGTCGTCGAGGCCGTCCTGGCAACCGTCAAACCGAATGCCAGCGCCAAGGCGCTCGAACTGAGCTGCAACTTCGCACCCGACGTGCCACTTTGTGTGCAGGCGGATCCGGAGCGCCTGCGGCAGATCCTGCTCAACCTGGTCGGCAATGCCGTCAAGTTTACCGAACACGGTGGCGTTGCGGTCTCGGTGGGCTGCGACCCCGTCCCGTGCGGTCCGTTCGTTCGCTTCGAGGTCAACGACACCGGCATCGGCATTCCCCTTGACGATCAGAACCACCTCTTCCGCGAGTTCTATCGCGTAGAACAGAGTCGTGCGCGCGAGGCCGAGGGAAGCGGCCTTGGCCTCGCGATTAGCCGGCGGCTCGTCGAGGCCATGGGCGGGTCCATCGGCGTTGCGAGCCGTACCGGCAAGGGGTCGACGTTCTGGTTCCTGCTGCCATTGCCGACGATGATGCAGGCGCCAGCGCCGGCGCCTCGCATTTCGGTCTGCGAGCATGGGAAGAAGGGGAAGGTCCTTGTTGCCGAGGATCTGCCTATGAACCAGATGATCATCAGCGAGATGCTGGAGACGGCAGGCCACACGGTGGTGGTCGTCGCGGACGGCGTGTCTGCCATCACGGCACTGCAGACCGAAAGGTTTGATCTGGTCCTGATGGACATGGAGATGCCGGTCATGGGCGGCATCGGCGCGACCCGCGCTGTGCGGTCGATGGAACAGGCACGAAGAACGCCGATCGTGGCGCTGACGGCAAATGCCATGCCGCAGCAGATCGCCGATTGTCGCGCAGCGGGAATGGACGACTACCTGTCGAAGCCCATCGATCGGACACTGATGCTGCATGCCGTGGCCAGATGGATCGGTCGTGAGTCGTCAGAACCCGATGCGTGCGGTGAAGCAACCCGCGAGATGCCCGACCGGGGTATACTCGATCAGCTGAAGGCCCGCTTCGGTCCCGAGAAGACACGGCGGTTCCTGGTGATTGCGCGTGAACATCTCGCGCGGGTCATAGGCTGCCTGTCCGATTGTGGCGATCATCCGACCGCGCAACATGCGCTACATGATCTCGTGTCGGTCGCCGGCAACGTCGGACTGCACAGTCTCAGCGAGCAGGCGCGTCGATTGCTGATCGCTATGCAATCGAATGCGGACGATGTTGCGACGCTGGCGCCCACATTGCTTGCCGCGGCGCGAGCCACGGTCGCATTGCTAGATAATCGGTACCTGGCGATGGCTCCTTTGCCCCTCCATGAGTCGGCCGGCATCGGGTAGCGCGATGTCAGCCACCCTTGAACAGCTTGTGCGCGCCGCCGTCCGCGCGGAGCTCGACGAGTTCCGTCGTTTCGTCGACCGGCGCATCGCCGAGCTGAGCATGGAGATTCACGCCACGGTGCAGTTGGTCGACTACAGTGAGACCAATCTGTCGGCGAAGCTGGCGAGCATCCATGAGCAGATCGCCCATGTCGTCGCCGCGCCGGTAGCGGCGACGCACAACAGCGGCGTCGAGCTGGAGGCGGTGGTGCTGGCCACCGAGAACGCCGCCAACCAAATCATGGAGGCAGCGGAAGCCATCGCCAGCTGGCTGCAGGCGGGTGGCGATCCTGCCGCTCTGCCCGCCGTGACCCAGCAGGTCAACGCGATTTTCGAGGCCTGCACCTTTCAGGATCTCACCGGCCAGCGGGTTCGCCGCGCTATCGAACACTTGCAGCAGGTCGAGACCATGTTGTCGGGCATGATGCACGACGCGCCGGTCGAACCCGCCAATGTAGCAACCCCGTCCGACCTCGCACAGGCCGACATCGACAGCCTGTTCGCGTGAACCTCCGCCGGCGATCTCGGTGATCAGCTTGCTGCGCACGGCCTCGGCGAATTGCTCGTAGCTGGTCACCGCGATGACGAACGAGCCTGGCCCGCCGATCACGCTCTGCCGGTAATAAATATCCAGCTCAGGCTCCAGTGTCAGGATTGGCAGGCCATTGATGACCGCGCCTGCCTGCACCGCCGCATCGCGCGCATCTTCGGCCGGTCGGCCACGGTTGTTCGCACCGTCCCCCGACACGTCGATGACCTGCCGCTGCCCCTGATATGGCGCACGCGCGAGCATTCCGAGCGAATAGTCGATCGCACCGCTGATTGAAGTGCCGCCGCCGAACAGTGCGCGCGGCGCATCCCTAATGGCCGCGGCGAAGCGCTCGGCCGAGGCCGCATCGTCGATCAGCGTCCAATCCACCGCTACGACATGCAGCGCCGGCCCGGTCCACTGCAACATCGCAACCGCGATCGAGCCTGTGGAGGTAGAGCGAATCGCCTGCAGCACGGCGGCGCTGCGGAATGCCGCCGCGTAGCCCTCGCGCTGAAGCTCAAACCGGTCCTGACTGACGCTGCCCGATACGTCCACCGCCAGCACGAGCTGCACGGCGACAGGCGTCGCCGCGAATGCGCCATCCACGATGAGGATCACGGCCAGCAACGCCAAAAGCCCGCGTCGATATGGATATCCGGACAACCAGCCCTCTCTGTCCGATTGAGTCGCACACACTTGGTCGCCTGGTCTAGGCTCCACCGAGACTGCCCATCACCGGAGGTGATTATCGCAAACGAGTTTCCCGCCGTAGAGCAACGATCGGCCCTGTCGGCCGATGCCCGGGCCATCCTGGAAAGCATGGGGGATGCCTTCTACGCGCTCGATGGCGAATGGCGCATCGTCTATGCCAATCGTCGCGCGCTGGTGTTCTGGGGCACGACGGCGGCGGAGGTCATCGGTCAGCCGATCTGGCAGCGATTCCCTCAGCTCGTCGGCACGCTGAACGAGCGAGTGCTGCGCCAGGTGCGGCATGAACAGCGCGTGATCACGTTCGAGGCGCCGTCGCCGACCACGGGGATCTGGGTCTCGGTGAATGTCGGTCCGTCGGGCGACGGCGTCACGGTCTATTGGCGCGACATCAGCGAACGGATCGAAGCCGAGCGCGCGCTCCGCAGTTTCGCCGAGAAGCTGGAACGTGAAGTCGAGGAACGAACCCGCGCACTGAGCGAAGTGGTGGACGAACTGCGCCGTTCGCGGGCACGCTACAGCGCCATCTTCGAGAACTCACCGGTCGATCTGGCCTTCATGGCTGTGCAGCCGGATGGCAGGATCGTCTGCGAGGACGCAAATCCCGCCTGGGAACGCCACTCGGGCTACGCTCGCGCGGCCGTGGTCGCCCGATCGCTAGAGGAAGTCCTGCCGCCCGAGCAGGCAGAGTTCGCCACCATGCAGTACCGCCGAGCGATCGATTCCAGGCAGCCCGTCGAGTACGAATATACCGCGCGGTTCCCGATCGGTGAGGTATCCCGCCGCTCCTTCCTGGTGCCGCTGCCCGGTGACAGCGGACGCATCGATCATGTGCTCCTGGCCTCCGTTGACCTGACCGAGATGCGGCGGGTGGAAGCGCAATTGCGGCAGGCGCAGAAGATGGAGGCGATCGGGCAGCTCACCGGCGGCATCGCCCACGACTTCAACAACCTGCTCACCGCCGTGATCGGCAATCTCGAACTGCTGCAAGGCCGCCTGACGGATCAGCGTTCAGCGTCGCTCGCCGACGCCGCCATGCGCTCGGCCCTGCGTGGCGGCCAGCTCACCCAGCAACTGCTGGCATACGCTCGCCGGCAGAACCTGTCGCCGCGACCGGTCGATGTGAACGACGTCATCGTCGGCATGGACGAGCTGCTGCGACGCAGCCTCGGCGGCCTGGTCCAGGTAGAGACCGATCTCGCACCAAACCTGTGGACGGCCACCAGCGATCCAACGCAGCTCGAGCTTGTCGTGCTCAACCTCGCCATCAACTCGCGGGATGCCATGCCGAACGGCGGCCGGTTGCGAATCGTGACCGGCAATGTGCAGCAACACGATGCCGCGCGGCTGGATGCGCTCGATCCGGGTGAATACGTGCGAATCGCTGTGATCGATACTGGTATCGGAATGGCCCGTAGCGTCATGGAGCGCGCCTTCGAGCCGTTCTTCACGACCAAGGAGATCGGCAAAGGCAGTGGCCTGGGGCTCGCACAGGTCTACGGCGTGGCGACGCAGTTCGGCGGGACAGTGCGACTCGCCAGCGAACCTGGCGCCGGCACGACGGTGGAAGTTTTCCTGCCGCGCGCCCTGACCGCGGAGGCCAGCACCGAAATGCCCGAGCAGCACGCCACCGACATGCCGAGTGGCGGAGGCACCGTTCTGGTGGTGGACGACGAACCGGAAGTCCGCGAGATCGCTGCGATCTTCCTGCGCGAGGCTGGATATGTGGTGAAGGAAGCCGGTAATGGTCCCGAAGCACGCGACATTCTTGCGTCCGGCCCGATCTGCCTCGCGCTGGTCTATTACGCTATGCCAATGATGTCGGGCTACGAGTTCGTGCGCCTGGCGCGGTCGATCCAGCCGAACCTCCCCGTGATCTATGTGACGGGCGCTGCCGATAAGCTGGGACCGGGCACAGTGCCGCTCGGAGATCCCATCGTGATGAAGCCCTACGCACGCGCGTCCTTGTTGAAGATCGTGCGCGAGCGGGCGCTGGCATCAGTCCCTTCGGTGTGATGCCAATCACAACGGCAGACGTCCCTGCCGCTCCGGGCGATCAGCGGTTGCGCCGACCTCGCCGTCGGCGAAGCGTAACCTGAGCCGGGCTCCGGGCGGCACCGTGGCCACGCTGGTCAGCGGATGCCCGGCGGCATCCGAGACCACCGCATAGCCACGTTGCAGGACGGCCAGCGGCGAAACCGATTCGAGCCGCGCAGCAGTCCCCTCCAGCCGAGCACGGGTCTCACGCAACAACGCGCGCAGCGGCACATCCGATAGCCGCCCGAGCATGCGGCCGGCGCGGCCATGGATGCCGGCCACAGCGTGCCGCAAGCCGCTACCCAGCTTCTGGCCGCACAGGTCAATCGCAGCATGCCGCCGCGCCACGAAGTTCGGCAGCGCGATGATCAGACGAACGCCGCGTTCCTGTACCCGCTCGCGCCATGCCGTGGCCAGCGCCTGCAGGTCGGGCAACTGCCGCACCGCCGCATCGAGCGCCGCCCGGCGCTTGTGCAGCAGGTTGGGCAGCGCGAGCACCAGCCGCTCGGCGCGATCGTCCAACCGCTGCCGCGCCCCACCGAGCAACGCGGGCAGATCGGGCAGCCCACGTTCCGCACGCGACAGGAGCAGCCGGCGCTGCTGCGTCAGGTGGTTCAGGCCGCCGATCAGCCGCGCCGCCCGTTGCTCCAGATCGGCGATCAATTCGGCCCGCGCCGGCACCGCAAGCTCCGCAGCGGCGGTGGGTGTCGGCGCGCGGCGATCGGAGACAAAGTCAATCAGCGTGGTATCGGTTTCGTGCCCGACCGCGGAGATCAGCGGGATGCGGCAGGCGGCGACCGCGCGCAGAACGACTTCCTCATTGAAAGCCATCAGGTCCTCCAGGCTGCCGCCGCCGCGCGCCACGATCAGGACGTCGGGGCGGGGCACGACACGCTCGAAGCCGGCGATGGCGGTGGCGATGCGCTCTGCGGCGCCGTCGCCCTGTACCGGTACGGGCCACAGCAGCACGGCGCGCGGAAAGCGGCGCGCGATCGTGGTGCGGATGTCCTGTATCACCGCGCCACGCTCGCTGGTCACGACGCCGATCACCGCCGGCAGCACCGGCAGCCGACGCTTGCGGTCGGCGTCGAACAGTCCCTCCGCCACCATGCGCAGGCGCAGCATCTCGATGCGGGCGAGCAGGGCGCCGGCCCCGGCATACTCCATCCGCTCGGTGATGAGCTGATACGACGAACGGTCCGCATAGGCGGAGACGCGGCCGGTGGCGATCACCTCGACGCCGTTCTCCGGCACCATGCCGAGGCGGGACACCGTGGATTTCCACACCACGCCGGCGATCTTGGCGCCCTCGTCCTTCAGCGAGAAGTAGATGTGCCCGGAAGGGTAGCGCTTCAGTTCAGTAATCTCGCCGCGCACGCGCACCCGGCCGAAATTGCCTTCCAGCGTGCGCTTCACCGCGCCGGAGATTTCCGAGACGGTGTATTCCGGCACATTCGACACTGTGGTCCTAAGTTCGTCCATCGCGGCAGCCTATGCTACAGCCAGCCTCGCTTGAAGCGAGGAGAGCCACATGCGGGTGCTGGTGGTGGGTTCGGGTGGACGCGAACATGCGCTCTGCTGGTCGCTCGCCGCCAGCCCGCTGCTGACGAAGCTGTGGTGTGCGCCAGGCAATCCCGGCATCGCCCAGGTGGCCGAGCGCGTGCCGATCGGTGTCCTCGATTTCCCCGCCCTGGTCGCCTTCGCGCAGGACAATGAGATCGACCTGGTGGTCCCCGGCCCCGAGGCGCCGCTGGTCGCTGGCATCGCCGACGCCATGGAGGCGGCGTCGATCCCCTGCATCGGCCCATCGCTTGCCGCGGCGCAGCTCGAAGGCAGCAAGTCCTACACGAAGGAATTGTGCGACGCGGCCGGCATACCCACCGCGCATTGGGAGCGCTTCGACGACGCGGAAGCGGCGCGCGAGTTCGTGCGCCGGCGCGGGACGCCGATTGTGGTGAAAGCGGACGGGTTGACCGCCGGCAAGGGCGTTGTGGTGGCCGCGACCGAGGACGCCGCGCTGGCTGCCATCGAGGCGGTGATGGAGGCCCGCGCGTTCGGCGAGGCAGGTGCCGCCGTGGTGATCGAGGAATGCCTGACCGGCGAGGAGGTATCGCTTTTCGCGCTGTGCGACGGCGAGACCGCGCTGTCGCTCGGTGCGGCCCAGGACCATAAGCGCGTTGGCGAGGGGGAGACCGGGGCGAATACCGGCGGCATGGGCGCCTATTCGCCGACACCGTCGTTCCCGCAGGCGCTGCAAGAGGCGGCGATGGCCGGCATCATCCGTCCCGCGCTCGCCGAGATGGTCCGGCGAGGCACCCCGTTCCGCGGCATCTTGTATGCGGGGCTGATGCTTACGGCCGAGGGCGTGAAGTTGATCGAATTCAACGTCCGCTTCGGCGATCCGGAGTGCCAGGCGCTTCTGCCGCGGCTGATGTCCGATCTGCTGCCAGCCCTGCAGGCGGCGTACGACGGCGAACTGGAGAATTTTGATCTCCGCTGGAACGACATTGCCTCGATCGCCGTCGTGATGGCGGCGCGTGGCTATCCCGAGGCGCCGGAACGTGGCAGTGAGATCCGCGGCCTCGATCTCGCCGCCGCAATGCCAAGCGTGCAGGTGTTCCACGCCGGCACGGAGGCGGATTCGGACGGACACGTTCGCGCCTCCGGCGGCCGCGTGCTGAACGTCTGCGCCACGGGAGTGGATGTGCAGGCCGCGCGGGATGCCGCGTATGCCGCAGTACGGCTGATCGACTGGCCGGAG
The DNA here is from genome assembly GCA_025452005.1 of Acetobacteraceae bacterium. GTDB lineage: Bacteria > Pseudomonadota > Alphaproteobacteria > Acetobacterales > Acetobacteraceae > JAMXLO01. The sequence continues at coordinate 23,544 of JANWJK010000020.1, forward strand.
GGCTTCTGCCGGCAAGATATCGGGTGGCGCGCGCTGCGGTAAAGCCGGATCGAGCCGCCCGGCACTTGCCCTGCTACCGTCTCGAGGCAAAGAATGTGCGGAGCAGTACTCCCGCCTCCGCCTCGCGCACGCCGCCCACCACCTCCGGCCGGTGCGAGCAGGAAGTTGCATCGAACACCCGTGCACCGTGCTCGATGCCACCGCCCTTCGGATCGTACGCGCCGAACACCAGCCGCCGCACCCGGAAGAAGCTCGCCGCCTGGGCGCACATTGGGCACGGCTCCAGCGTCACCACCAGCTCGCAATCCGGCAGCCGCACCTCGCCGCGCAATGCAGCAGCCGCGCGCAGCGCCAATAGCTCGGCATGCGCCGACGCATCGTGGCGCGCCTCCACCTCGTTGCCCGCGCGTGCCAGGACCGCGCCGCCGCCGTCCAGCACCACCGCGCCCACTGGGACCTCGCCGCGTGCGGCCGCTGCTCGAGCCTCGGCCAGTGCGATCTCCATCGGCGTCATGCCACACTGTTCCCCGAACAATGGAGAAAATCCGATGCCCCGCATCCCCCTGGTCACCGCAGCCAGCATGACCGACGCGCAGCGCCGCGTATACGACGCGATGATGTCGGGACCGCGCCGCTCGCCACCGGTGGGACCCCTTGCGGCCGCCATGCACCGGCCCGATCTCGCGGAGAAATGGTCCGAGCTCGGCCTGGTACTGCGCTTCAATTCCAGCTTCGAGCCACGCCTGCGCGAATTCGTCATACTGCTCACCGGTCGCTACTGGGATTGCCAGTTCGAGTGGTTCTCGCACGAGGGCGAGGCGCGCAAGGCGGGTCTGTCCGAACAGACCATCGAGACGCTGCGCCACGGCGGCGGCACATTCGCAGGCGCCGACGAACAGGCGATTCACGACTATGCGATCGAGCTGCTGCGCGACCACCGCGCTGGCGATGCGACCTATCAGCGCATCCTCGATACATACGGCACCGCGGGCATCGTCGAGCTGACCGCGCTGATCGGCTACTATGCAATGGTCGCGCTGACACTGAACGCGCACGAGATCGGCGTGCCGGAAGGTGCCACGCCGCCGCTGCCGCCCTTGCCCAATCACGGCGTAGCGGACTAGCAATTGCGCCATGAACAAGCGACCTGTCATCGGCATTACCTTGGATTCCGAACAGCCTGGCGGCTACTCGAAATACCCCTGGTATGCAGTACGGCAGAACTACGCCGACGCCATCGCCGCGGCCGGCGGTCTGCCGATCGCGCTGCCGCACGATGCATCGCTGGCCGCGGAATACCTCAACCACATCGACGCGCTCGTCGTCACCGGCGGCGCGTTCGATGTCGATCCCGCGTTGTACGGCGACGACGACCGCCACGCGACTGTGACACTGAAGGAAGGCCGCACCGCCGCGGAACTCGCGCTCACCAACGGCGCACTGGCGCGCAACATGCCGTTACTTGGGATCTGCGGCGGCGAGCAGCTCCTGGCTGTGGCCCTGGGTGGCACGCTGATCCAGCACATTCCCGATACCATCGAGGGCGCGCTGGAGCACGAGCAGCTCAATCCGCGCCACGAACCCGGCCACCCTGTCGCGATCGGCGCCGGCACGTTGCTGCACCGCATCGTCGGCGCCGCCGAGATGCAGGTGAACTCGGCGCATCATCAGGCGGTGTGCGATCCGGGGCCATTCGCCGTGGTCAACGCCATAGCTCCGGACCAGGTGATAGAAGGCGTCGAGGATGCGCGCTATCGGTTCTGTCTCGGCGTCCAGTGGCATCCGGAGTTCTTCATCGATCCCGGCGATCGCCGTATCTTCGACGCGCTGATTGCCGCCTGTCGCATATGAGCGATCCCCCGCCCGGGGGTAAAGGTGAACGCATCGCCAAGTGGCTGGCGCGCGCGGGAGTGGCAAGCCGGCGTGACGCCGAGAAGCTGGTGGCCGACGGCAAAGTGCGGCTGAACAACGCGCCGGTGACACATCCTGCGACGTTCGTCTCTGCCGGCGACCTTGTGATCGTGCAGGGCGCCGTGGTCGATGCACCGGAGCGAACGCGGCTGTGGCGCTATCACAAACCTGTCGGGCTTGTGACCACACATCGCGACCCACAGGGCCGGCCGACGGTATTCGAGAAGCTGCCATCCGGCATGCCGCGCGTGGTTAGCATTGGACGGCTCGACCTTACCAGCGAGGGGCTGTTGCTGCTGACGAATGACGGGTTGCTCGCGAGGAAGCTGGAATTGCCGTCTAGCGGCTGGCTGCGGCGTTACCGCGTGCGCGTGCACGGCGTGCCGGACCAGCGCCGGCTGGCTGCGCTGGCGAAAGGCGTCACCATCGAGGGTGTCGCTTACGGGCCGATCGATGCGGGCCTCGATTCGCGCAAGGGCGACAATGCGTGGCTTACCGTTAGCCTGCGCGAGGGACGCAATCGGGAGGTGCGGCGCGCGATGGTGCATCTTGGTCTTGTTGTGACTCGGCTGATCCGGATCGCTTACGGGCCGTTTCAGCTTGGTACATTGCCACGCGGTGCGGTGGATGAAGTGCCGGCGCGCGTGCTGCGCGATCAGTTGCCGCGTGATCGGTATGAAGAATTCTAACACGGAGCTGCACGGAGTTCGCACGGAGTTTCACAGAGGCACAAGTTTGCGCTTCGCGCGAAGCGCGTTTGATTCTTCCTCCGTGCAACTCCGTGCGAACTCCGTGCAGCTCCGTGTTACGTCCCGCTACTCGCCCCACCGGCGCCGTTAATGAGGATCGTCGCCGGCGCTTGGCGCGGCCGCTCGCTGATCGCCCCGCCGGGCAGCGCCACGCGCCCCACCGCCGATCGGGTGCGCCAGGCGCTGTTCGACATGCTGCTGCACGCACCTTGGGGCGGACGCGAAACGGTGGCAGGGGTCCACGCGTTCGACGTCTTCGCTGGCACCGGCGCATTCGGCCTGGAAGCCCTATCGCGCGGCGCCGCCCACGCCACCTTTATCGAACACGACCGCGCTGCCCTGGCTGCGTTGCGTGTCAACATTGCCGCCTGCCACGCCGAGGATCGTTGCACAATTCTGGCGATCGATGCGCTCGCCATTCCGCCAGGAGAGGCCGCAAGCCTCGTGTTCCTCGACCCGCCCTACCGCCAGGACCTGATCCCACGCGCGATCGCTCAGCTGCGCGCCGTCCGGCGGCTTTCCCCGGCCGCCCTGATCATTGCCGAGACCGCACGCGACGAGCCGGTGCCGGCAATGAACCCGCTCGCGGTACGCGTGCATGGCGCCGCGCAACTCAGCATCTGGCGTGAAACCTAGGAGCCTGTCGCCTCGATGATGTCGCCGAACAAAACCCAGGTTTTGCCGTCCCACCGCTCCAGCCGCATCGCCTTTATCGGCCGGTGGTCGGTGTGGCTGGTGCTGGCCTTGATGCCCGGCAGCAACGTCGGCAACTCCAGCCCGTGCACGCTTTCCGCCTGCTTCATGATGTTTTCGCGCGAGAAGTTGCCCTCACATTGCATCAAAACATGCAGCATCAGTTTCGCCGCGGCGTAGGCGTAGACGTAGTTGGCATCGGTGAGGTCGGAGCCGGGCATGTGCTTCGCCATGAACGCGCGCCATTCCTTCATCCCGGCATCACCGTCCCACTGATGGTCGGTCGGATCCTTCAGGTAGCCGGTGCTGATCATGCCGATCGCATTCTCCGGTCCGGCCGGTGTCAGCACGGACCCCACGGAGATCGACACGTTGCTCATGATGAACATCGGCTTCCAGCCGAGATCGTGCACCTTGCGGATTGCCTGCGCCGCGAACTTCGGCGCGGCCGCCACGACCAGCACATCGGCTCCGGATCCCTGCAGCGTGGTGATCTGGCTGTCGATCGTCGGATCCGTCGGCTCGTAGGTGGCCTCGGTCACCATCTTCGCGTAGCGATCGCCGAACCCCGCGCGCAACCCGATCAGGTAGTCCTTGCCGAAATCGTCGTTCTGATACAGCACGGCAACCTTGGCGTCCGGTCTCTGCTGCAGGATGTACTTGGCATAGATCTGCGCCTCGGTACGGTAGTCGGGCTGGAATCCGGTAGTCCAGGGATACTGCTTCTCATCGGCCCACTTCGCCGCACCGGTCGCGACGAACAGGTGCGGCACCTTCTTCTGGTTCACATAGCGCACGATCGCCGAGTTGGTCGGCGTGCCCAGGGTATTGAACAGGAAGGCGACCTGGTCCTCCTCGACCAGGCGACGCACCTGCTCGACGGTCTTCGGAGGGCTGTAGCCATCGTCCAGCGAGATGAAATTGATTTTGTGCCCGGCAACGCCGCCCTGTTCGTTGACCATGTTGAAGAACGCGGTCTCCAACTTGCCGATCGGGCTGTAGGACGAAACCGGTCCGCTGTACGGCATGGTGTTGCCGATCTTGATCTCGGTCGCGCTGACGCCGGGGTCGGCCGCCATCGCGCCAATTGTCACGCATGCTGCTATCGCCGCGCCGGCCGCTGTCATAAACCATCGCATCATGCCACTGCCTCGCCCGTCGTTCTCTCCCGATCGGTTTGTGCGATCCAAGCCTCGCGCGTGTCAACTTGCTGCGCCGCACAATCATGGGCAGAGTACCTATTGCCTCACTTGCCTCACTTGCCTCGCGGCGAACTGGCCCACGTAGCAGCCACGGGACACGAGGTTGGCGCATTCGGGTAGCCGGCTTATAGCATCCCATCCGGGGGAAACGACACATGCAGGCTGACTACGTCATCGTCGGCGCCGGCTCGGCCGGCTGCTGTCTGGCCAACCGACTGACCGAGGACGCTGGCAACAGCGTCGTACTCATCGAAGCAGGCGGCCGGGACTGGAATCCGCTGATCCACATCCCTGCAGGCTACATGAAGTTGCTGGACCACCCGACACTCACCTGGGGCTTCAAGGCCGAGGCCGATCCCGGCACCAATGGTCGCGTCATCAACTACCCCCGCGGCCGTGTCCTCGGCGGATCGAGCTCGATCAACGGCATGATCTACGTGCGCGGCCAGCCGGAGGATTTCGACCACTGGGCCCAGCTCGGCAATCGCGGCTGGTCGTGGGACGACGTGCTGCCATTCTTCCGCAAGGCGGAGAACTGGGAGGGCCAGGAAGACGCCGTGCACGGCAAGGGCGGTCCTCTGTTCACCTCTCATGGTCGCGACCGGCCGCTGCTGTGCCAGGCGGCAGTCGAGGCGGGCAAGCAGCTCGGCCTCGAGTACCGGGAGGACGTCAACGACCTGACACCGGAAGCCGGCGACGGTATCGGCTGGGTGCAGCAGACACGTGGCGGAAGGCGACGTGCAAGTGCCGCGCGGAGCTATCTGCAACCCGCAGTGAGGCGCCCCAATCTGCGGGTCATCACCAATGCGCTGGTGCATCGGGTGCTTTTCGACGGCACGCGCGCGGTAGGCGTCGAGTATTCGCGCAATGGTGCCACGGAACGCGTCGATGTCGCCGGCGAGGTGATCCTTGCTGCCGGCGCGATCGGCTCGCCGCACATCCTCCAGCTCTCCGGCGTTGGCGATCCCGAGCATCTCGAACGCGTCGGTATCGCCGTGCATCACGATCTGCGCGGTGTCGGGCGCAACATGCAGGACCACTACCTGGCACGCGTCTCCTGCGAGATCCAAGGCGCGCCAAGTCTGAACCAGCAATCGCGCGGCCTCGGGCTGGCCGGGCAGGTGCTGCGCTATCTCGCCACTGGCGGCGGCATTCTGACCTATGCGGCGTCGTTGGTAGCCGCATCGGTGAAAGTGCTGCCGGAGTCGGCAACGCCAGACGTGCAGTGTCTGTTCGCCCATGGCAGCTACGCGCCGGGCGTGTCGCGACAGCTCGATACCTTGCCAGGCATGACGTGCGGTATGTGGCAGATGCGCCCGCTCAGTCGCGGCTATGTCGAGGCTCGCTCGCCGCGACCGCAGGAGCAGCCCAACATCAACCCGCGCTACTTCAGTGAGGAGACCGACTGCCGCGCAGCGGTGGGTGGAGTGCGGTGGATCAGGAAGCTGTTCGCCGCTCCGGCGCTGGCGAATTACGTGGTGGCGGAGACCGTGCCCGGCAAGGACGTGCAGAGCGATGACGAGCTGCTGCATTACGTGAAGCAGACCGGCGGCACCGTGTTCCACGCGACCTGCACCTGCAAGATGGGCCGCGATGTGACGGCGGTGGTAGATGACCGGCTGCGCGTGCACGGCCTTGAGCGGCTGCGCGTCATCGACGCGTCGGTTATGCCGGCGGTTACATCGACCAATACCAATGCCCCGACGATCATGATAGCCGAGAAGGGAGTGGCGATGGTGCGCGAGGATGCGCGGACCGAGGCGGGGTGACAGGCTGTTGCTTGGCCGGGGCAAGGCCGCCCCGGCTTTCGTCCCTCGCAATGAATGACATCCCGAGGAAGAGTCCGAACCGTCATTCAACAGGAGTGCCACATGATCAAGATCGTCGGATTGCTGACCCGCAGGCCCGAGTTCAGCCACGCGCAGTTCGTCAGGCACTGGCTGGAGATTCATGGGCCGCTGGCGCACGCGGTGCCGGGCGTTCGTCGCTACGTGCAGTCGCACATCATCGGCACCCGAACGCGGCCCGACATTCCGGAGACCGACGTCGACGTGGACGGCATCGCCGAGCTTTGGTACGACGACGAAGCGGCCTTGGAACGCGCCGCCGCGTCGCCGGAGATGAAGCGTCTCACCGATGACGGCGCGTTGTTCATCGGTCGGATCAAGAGCTACATCGTCGAGGAGAGGCAGATCATTCCACGGGATCAGTAATCTGCGGGATCGGTAAGTCCTGCGCGACAACGACGAAGCAATCCCCGACACAACGGGAATTGCTTCGTCGGGCTCGACAGGGCGGGCTATTCGGCGGCGGGACTGACCGCCTCCACCGCCTCATACGGGAAGCGCTTCACGCGCTCCATGTTCATACCCTCGATGCGCAGTAGCCGCGTGGACCCCTCGCGGCGCGGCGAGTGCAGCACGCCCGTATCGTACAGGTACGCGTCGCCCACCTTCATCGTGTAGTCGCGCACATGCTTCGCCTTGCCGGGAGTGGTCTCGGTCGGGCGCGCCAGGCAGTCCCAGTCGGTCATGATCGTCTCACCGGCGGCCTGGCCGTAGATCGCCCAGGAGGGTCCATGATCGTGTGGCTTGCTGCCCTTCGCCCCGACATAGCCGTGCGCCAGGATGGTGAAACCCAGCTCCGGGTCCTCGTACAGCACCTTCCGCTCCGGCGTGCCCTCGGGGATGTACTTCGCGGCGAACTCGCCGTCTTTCAGCACCTCCTCCACCAGGGTGCACACCGCCTTGCGTCCCTCGGTGTTCGGCTGATTCTTCAGCGCCTCACGGCATTTGTCGGCTAACTGTTCAAGCGTGTAGCCCATCGCGGTTACCTCCTGCGTGTGGTTCATTCCCGTCGATACGGATAACAATGCGCCCGATCGAGCGGAATGTCGAAATGTTCGGCCAGCGCCTCGATCGCATCGGCATGCTGCTTGTAGGGGTCGCTGTTGCCAGGCCCTACAATGATGCAGCCGAAGGAACGGTCGCGACGGCCGCCCGGTGGCAGCATGGCGGTGACCAGCGGCGCCCCCTCGTCATCGCGCAAAGTCAGGAACAGCGGCATCTCGCGCCGGATATGCGCCGACTTGCCGATGTCCTGCTCGATGAACACCGAAGTTAACGGACGGTAGCTCTCGGTCGCCTTCTCCCATTCGCGGCGAAAATACTTCTCCACGGCATGGCGCATGACTTCCGACTCCATCGCGGCCTCGCCCTCGCTCACCAGCCGAAACCAGGTCCTGCCACTGGGAGCGTCGCAGATATACTCCATATGTTCCTCCCGCGCGGCTTGGATTGGCGTTCTACGGCAGTTTAGGCTGGACTGGCGGCGCAATCAAACGGCCAGGGGAAGCGCATGGCAATCGGCCGCATCGCCGACATCGGCGATTCGTTTGACTCTGTCATCGTCGGCAGCGGGGCCGCGGGATCCGTGCTGGCACACCACCTGACCGAGCACCCGGGCGCTACCGTGTGCGTGCTGGAGACCGAACCGCCGGACCGATATCTATACATCCACGAGCTGGCCGGCTTCATCAAGATGCTGTTCAACCTGGACTTCACCTGGCAGTTCAAGACCGAGCCGTCTGAGGCAGCGGCGGTAGCCCGGCGAGGTCGATCGATTCCGCGACGACAAGCTCCGAGGTGATGGGGAGAGCCAGCCGACACAGGGGCTGGTCTTCGATACCGCCTCGGTTTCCTGGACTTATGGCGGCTTGCAGCTTTGTCGCTCCGGCCCGACACTTGCACACAGATGCACGAGGAGCCGAGAGTGAGCGTGTCTTTCAAGAGTACTGCACGATACATCGCCTCGCGCGATCTGGAAGTAGCGGTCAACGCCGCCGTGACGTTGCAGCGCCCGCTGCTGGTGAAGGGCGAGCCGGGAACCGGCAAGACCGTGCTAGCCCACGAGGTGGCGCAGGCACTCGGCCTCGACCTGATCGAGTGGCACATCAAGTCCACAACCAAGGCGCAGCAGGGACTTTACGAGTACGACGCGGTGTCGCGCCTGCGCGACGGCCAGTTGGGCGATCCGCGCGTGCATGACATCGCCAACTACATCGTGCGCGGCAAGCTGTGGGACGCGTTCGAAGCGGACAGGCCTGTCGTGGTGCTGATTGACGAGGTGGACAAGGCAGACATCGAGTTCCCCAACGACCTGCTGCTGGAACTCGACCGCATGCGCTTCTTCGTCTACGAGACGCGCAAGACCGTGGTCGCCACGCATCGGCCAGTCGTCATCATTACCTCCAATAACGAGAAGGAGTTGCCGGACGCGTTCCTGCGCCGCTGCTTCTTCCACTACATCCGCTTCCCTGATCGCGAGACGATGGAGCGGATCGTACAGACGCACTATCCGGACCTGCGCCATGACCTCGCCCGCGAGGCGCTGAACGTATTCTTCCAAATCAGGGAAGTGCCAAGCCTGAAGAAAAAGCCCAGCACGGCGGAGCTGCTGGACTGGCTGAAGCTGCTGATGGTGGAGGACCTGCCTGCCGATGCGCTGCGCACCAACGAAAAGCACTTGGTAATCCCGCCGCTGTACGGCGCGTTGTTGAAGAACGAACAGGACGTGCACCTGTTCGAGCGCCTGGCGTTCCTGGCCCGGCGCGGCGCCTGATGTTCGCGCATCTGATCGAGGGGCTACGGCAAGCGGGGCTGCCGACATCGATCACCGAATACCTTACGCTGCTCGGCGCAATGAAGGCCGGCGTGGCGGAGTGGAACGTGGACGATTTCTACTATCTAAGCCGCGCGACGCTGGTGAAAGATGAACGCCACTTGGACCGCTTCGATCGGGTGTTCGCGCAGTGCTTCAAGGGACTGGAGCCGCCGGAAGGTGTGCTGCCACGCGAGCTTCCGGAAGAGTGGCTGCACAAGCTGGCGGAGAGGCTGCTTACGCCGGAGGAAATGGCGAAGATCAAGGCGCTCGGTGGCTTTGAGGCGCTGATGCAGCGGCTGGCGGAACTTCTGGCGGAGCAGAAAGGGCGCCACCAGGGCGGATCGAAGTGGATTGGCACGGCGGGAACGTCGCCGTTCGGGGCGTATGGTTACAACCCCGAGGGCGTCCGCATCGGTCAGCATGAGTCGCGGCACCGGCGCGCCGTGAAGGTGTGGGACAGGCGCAACTTCCGTGATCTCGACGATACGGTGGAGCAGGGCACCCGCAACCTGAAACTGGCGCTGCGCCGGCTGCGTCGGTTCGCCCGCCAGGGTGCCGCGACCGAACTCGATCTGCCCGATACCATTCGCTCGACCGCGAAGAATGCCGGTACGCTGGACCTGAAGCTCGTGCCCGAGCGGCACAACGCGGTGAAGGTGCTGCTGTTCCTCGATGTCGGCGGGTCGATGGACGATTTCGTCAAGCTGTCGGAGGAGCTGTTCTCGGCGGCGCGATCGGAGTTCAAGCATCTGGAGTATTTCTACTTCCACAATTTCCCGTATGAGCGGGTGTGGCGGAACAACCGACGGCGACATGACGAGCGGCTTTCGACATTCGAGGTGATCCGCAAGTACGGACCGGACTACAAGTTGATCTTCGTCGGCGATGCGGCGATGAGTCCGTACGAGATCACCATGCCGGGCGGCAGCGTCGAGCACATGAACGATGAGCCGGGGCGGGTGTGGCTGGAACGGCTCACGTCGCACTACACGCGCGCGGCCTGGCTGAATCCGACGCCACGGAATTCGTGGCAGCATGTGCGATCGATTGGGATGACCAGCGAGCTGATGGAAGGGCGGATGTATCCGCTGACAGTAAACGGTATCGACGAGATGGCACGGGAGTTGAGCCACTAAGGCCGTCATTGCGAGGAGCGAAGCGACGAAGCAATTCCCATGGAGATTGCTTCGTCGCTTCGCTCCTCGCAATGACACAGGGGAGGACATGCAATGGCACGACTCGCAGGCAAGGTGGCATTGATCACCGGGGCAGGAACCGGCATCGGCCGCGCGACTGGCGTCTTGTTCGCCCGCGAGGGTGCGCGGGTCGCGATCGCCGAGATCGACGCCGTTGCCGGCGAGGAGACGGCGCACCTCGCGGGCCACGGCGCGATCGCGATCCGGACCGACGTGACCGACGAGGCAAGCATGGAGGCGGCCGTGCGTGCGACGGCGCAGCAGTTCGGCGCGCTGCACATTCTGCACAACAACGCCGGCGGTTCGACGGCGCAGGACAACACGGTGGTCGAGGCGCCGATCGAAGAATTCTGGCGCGTCATCCAGCTTGATCTGTTCGGCACATTCCTGGGGTGCCGTGTCGGAATTCCTGAAATCATCCGCTCCGGTGGGGGATCGGTGATCAATATGTCGTCCAATGTCGCGCTCATGGGGATTCCCGGGCGCGATTGCTATACTGCGGCAAAGGGCGGTGTCGCAGCGATCACTCGCTCGATGGCCGTGGAGTTCGCACCGCAGCGCGTACGGGTGAACGCCATCGCGCCATCGGCCACGATGACCGAGCGCGTGCGCAAGCTGGTGGCGGGCAATGCGGCACTCACCAGGCTGGCGGAAGCGCATCTGCTCGGACTGATCGAACCGCAGGACATCGCCGACATGGCGCTTTTCCTCGCATCCGACGAATCCCGCATGGTCACCGGTCAGATTTACCCGGTGGACAGCGGAGTGACGATTTCCTGAGGAGCCAACAATGAAGATCAAACGGGTGGAACACATCGCCATCGCGGTGAACTCGCTGAAGCAATCGATGGATCTGCTGCAGAATACGTTCGGCATCCCGCTGGAGTACGAGGAGCAGATCGGCGCGACACGGCTCGCCATGCTGCCGGTGGGCGAGACCTATATCGAACTGCTGGAAAGCAAGGCGCCCGAGTCCGGCGTCAATAAGTGGATCGCCGAGAAGGGCGAAGGGCTATTCCACATCTGCTTCGAAGTCGAGGACATCGACGGCGCGCTCGCCGAACTGAAGGCGAAGGGCGTGAAGCTGCGCGACGAGACGCCGCGCATCGGCCATGGCGGCGCACGCATCGCCTTCCTCGATCCGGAGTCCACCGGCAATGTACTGATCGAACTGGCGGAGTTGGCAGCATGAGCGGCTTTACCCATCCCGAATATCTGGTCGAGACCGACTGGCTCTCCCTGAACCTGAACAATCCGGACGTGCTGGTGCTGGACTGCACTACGCACCTGATCCCTGATCCGCAGATCACCTACCAGGTGAAGCCGGGGCGCGAGGACTTCGAGACCGGCCATATCCCCGGCGCGCAGTTCGTCGACATGCTGCGCGACGTGTCCGACACATCGCAGACCCTGCGCTTCATGCGCCAGACACCGGATGACTTCGCGGCCGCGATGCGGCGTGAACAACACCACGCGCGTGGTGACCTACAGTAGCGCAAACGTCTGGTGGGCGACGCGGCTTTGGTGGCTGTTGCACGAATTCGGCTACGACAACGCCGCTGTCCTGAACGGCGGCTGGCAGAAATGGAGCCGCGAGGGCCGCCCCGTTGAGACCGGCCCCTCGCGACCCCGTCCGGCAGGCAACTTCGTCGTGCGCGAGGTGCGCAACCTGATGGTCGGCAAGGACGAAGTGCTGCGTGCGATCGGCAATGGCGCGATCTGCACCATCAACGCGTTGCAGCCGCAGCAGCACACCGGCGGTGGCGGCAACAGCTATGGCCGTCCCGGCCGCATCGCCGGCAGCGTGAACCTCCCGGCGGCGCACCTGCTGGATCCCGACACCAACACATTCCTGCCGGCGGACGAACTGCGGAAGCGTTTCGAGGCGGTTGGTGCCATGGACCGGCAGGTGATCAACTACTGCGGCGGTGGCATCGCGGCGAGCGCCGATGCCCTGGCACTGGTCATGCTCGGCCACAAAGACGTGAAGCTGTACGACGCGTCGCTGTCCGAGTGGGCTAAGGATCCGACGCTACCGATGGAAACCGGTTGAGGAGATCCGCCGTGCTTCTACCCCTCGAAGGACGCAACATTAGCTATGACCTGGCGGGTCCGGAGACCGGCCCTGTCGTCTGCATGACGCATTCGCTTGCGTCGGATGGCGGCATGTGGACCGAGCAGGTGCCGCCACTGCTCGCTGACGGCTTTCGCGTGCTGCGCATCGACATGCGCGGTCATGGCGGCAGCGGGCCCGTGGCCGGCGACTACACGATGAGCGCGCTGGCGGCGGATGTCGCCGCCGTTCTGGACGCGCTGTCCATTGCGCGCGTGCATTTCATAGGGCTGTCGATCGGCGGGATGCTGGGGCAAGCGTTCGCGCTGGAACACGGTGGCCGGCTTGCATCGGCGATGTGGTGCGACACGCTGCCCGCCACGCCCGCCGGTGCGCCCGAGGTCTGGCAGCAGCGCGTCGATACGGTGCGCGGCGCCAACTCGCTGGCGCCGCTGGCCGATCCGATGATCGAGCGCTGGCTCACTGATGCGGTGCGGCAGAGCCGGCCGGGGCGCTGGAGACAGATTCGCGACACGATCGTCGGCACGACACCGGCCGGATATCTCGGCTGTGTCGCCGCGATCCGCAACTTCGATTTTGTGGCGCGCCCTCCGTTGCTGAAGCTGCCAGTGCTGGTGGTGTGCGGGTCGGACGATATGGGCACGCCGGCGGCGGAGAACCGGCGGCTCGCCGGGCTGGTGCCCGGCGGTCGCTACGAGGAAATCGCCAATGCGCTGCACTTCCCAAATGTCGAGCATCCTGACACGTTCAATCGCATCATGCTGGGTTGGCTGAATGCCCAGCGTTGAGGGAGGGCATCATGCGTCTCGCGAACAAGATCGGCATCGTCACCGCGGCGGCGTCCGGCATGGGACGCGCTGGCGCGCTGCGATTCGCACAGGAAGGCGCGGCGGTCGGCGTGGTGGACCTGGACGAGGCGGGTGCCAATGCAGTGGCGAAGCAGATCACCGACGCAGGCGGGAAGGCGCTCGCGCTGGCTGGCGATCTGCGTCAGGACGCATTTGCCCGCGAGATCGTCCGACGCACAGCCAATGCATTCGGTGGACTCGATTTCGTCTGGAACCATGTTGGCCATCCCGGGCCGGCGGCGATCGAGGGCATCGATTGGAGTGATTACGAGCTGGCGATGGACCTGAACGTCCGCACGGTGCTGGTCACCACCGAGGCCGCAATCCCGGAACTGCGAGCGCGTGGCGGCGGTGCGTTGCTCTATACCGCGTCCACATCCGGCCTGACCGGCTCGCAGTTCAGTCCGGTGTACAACATAGCCAAGTTCGGCGTGGTCGGCCTGGTTCACGGCTTAGCGAAGCGCTATGCGCGCGAGAATATCCGGGTGAACGCGGTCTGCCCCGGTCCCACCGACACACCGATGCTGCGCGTGTTTGTCGCGCGTCCAGACAGTCAGTTGCCGCCAGGCGAGACGCCGGAGACGTTGGTGGTGAAGCGCGGCGGCCAGGTACCAATGGGGCGGCCGGCACAGCCACAAGAGATTGCCAATGCCGCGCTGTTTCTGATTTCGGACGAGGCGTCCTACATCACCGGCGTGGCGTTGCCCGTGGATGGAGGCGCTACGGCCTGACAAGTCGACCGAACACAAGGACCACGGAGCAGCATAACGGCGAGCTTGCATGCCAAGCCACTATCCCCCAGTCCGCGCCAGCCGCATCGCCCCTGCCTCAAAATCCGCGCAGCCGGATCGGTCTCGCCATGCTAACGAGTCTGGTTGTACTCGTAGTCCTCGCGCACGCCCGCACCGGATCGAAGTCCTCCCGGCATTGGCTGGCGAGTGGCGTTCAGCCTTGCGTGAACATCCAGTGCGGCCTTGTCCTGCCAGAGTTCGAGCAACGCCAGCTTGTCAGGGTTCAGCACGCTCTGGAACACCTCGAACTGCTCACAGCCCGGCTCCTGCATGCACTCGATACAGCGCGCCCGAAACGCCTGCGCGAGTTCCGAGCCCTTGCCTGGTACCGCGGAGATCGTGACGACTAGACGGACGGCCATGTGTCTTCCCCTATACGCAGATGAAGCGGAGGAGTAGCGGCCGTGCCCCGCCGCGCGTCAAGCTGTCCCTATTCGGCGGCGATATCGCAGATCGCCGGCGGCTGCGGCCGCGCCAGTCGAGCGAACGTCGCCAATGGCTCCCGCACTTCGACGGACGGCGACTGGGGCAGATCGTCGGGGCTGGTGTGCCATATGTCCGCACCTCTCGCGGCAAGTGTGCAGGCGGCCCTGAACAGGCACCGCATGTAGGTCCTGTCGAACGCGTCGATGACGCCGCTCTGCGATGCCGACGACGGCGCACGGCTGCACCCTGTGAGTTTTGGGTCAGCGAACGTGAATCGCGCAGTGTCGCCCTTCTGCTCGAGTGTCTCCGACATCACGCGGTAGAAGCTGCCGATCGACAACTGATCGATCGCAACGCCAGCCGAGCGCTCGGCGATCTTGAGGAAACCGTTGCCGACACATTGAGGAGCGACGACGAAATCCGTGTTGGCGATCAAGGTCAGATCGATAGGTCGCGCGCTCGGCTCGGCCGCGCTGTCCGGTGTCAGCAGAAGCGGGCCCGCGGCGCGAGAGAGATAGGATCGCAACATGGTGGGGCGGCGTACGGTGGCCTGCATCACCTTCAGGGAGAACGCATGCTGCCGCAGCCCACCATCGACGTACATGTCGCCATTGATGAACTCCGGCGGAAACGCGACTGGAATGGCCGCCGCTGCCATGACCGCGTGCAGGATACAGTCGCGCGGCGACACGGCATCGCCGCAGGGATGATCCCTACCGGTCGCGACGGCGGTGAGATCGAAGATGACCGAGGTACCGGCATCGAGGTCGACCGACTGAACGGCCAGCACTCGATGCCGCTCGGTATTTTCGTGCGCAAGCCGGTCCACGAAGTCCTGGTTGATGATCGCTGCGACCTTGGCGCGCAAGGGAGTGGTATCCACGAGGCTGTTCGCGATGAGGAGCTCGCCGACCGAGCGCATGCGGTAGATATCAGCCTCCGTAAGGTTGGTGTAGAGATCGCGCGCCTCGGCGTACTCGCCCATGAACAGCAGTGGCGCCAGCATGGCACCGGTGCTGATGCCGGTGACCAGGCTGAAGTCCGGCACGTCGTTTGCGGCCGCAAGGCCAGCCAGCACACCCGCCCCGTAGGCGCCCCATTGCCCACCGGCAGACAGCGCGAGCACGTGGTACGGGCCGCTGCCGTGCTCGATCGAGTCCAGCAGATCGCGAAGGAAGACATCGTTGCGTTTGTCGAGTTCCAGCGTCGAGTTACCCGACAGTAACGCTGTTGACCGCCGCTGCGACAGGAGCGGCGCCGACCCGGCGGCAGGCCCCTCGGCAAATGGCATGGTCACCGCGGTCGGCTGTTGCGGTGACGCGGTGCAACTCGCGCCCTTCTCCGGACGGGGACCGCCACAGCCGACGAGTCCGAACAGGGCAATAGCTCCAATGATGCGCCAGAGCCACATGGCAAGCGTCATCCCGATCAATGGCGGGCGCAGCATAGGCCGGATCGATCCGCGGTGGCACCAGCGGCGCTATGCATGCGGTCTGTATGCGTCTGCGATTACCACGCCGATGGAGCCGACCAGCATCAGCGCCGCCATGCCGCGCGGCGTGCCGTCTGTGGCGAGGCCGACCATGAGTCCGCTGACCGCGCCGAGCAGGTATTGCCCCGTCCCCATCACCGAGGATGCACTGCCGGCGTGCTGCTGATGCCGCGCCAGCGCGCCGACGATGGTGTTGGGATTCAATATGCCCATGCAGCTTATCGCCACGAACACCGGCGCGACGATCAGCGGCAGCGTGTGCCAACCGGCGAACGCGATCACGGCCAGCGCGGCGGTGGCGGCCAGATGCACGCGCGCGGCGCCGTGCAGCACGCGGGAGTGCCCGAAACGTCGCAGCAGATGCGGGTTGAGCTGCGCGCAACAGATCAATCCAAACGAGTTTGCGCCGAAAATCATCGCATACTGCGCCGGTGACAGGCCGAAGCCCTGGATGAAAACCGGCGACGAACCCCCGAGATAGGCGAAGAACGCGAACGTCGCGAACGCCCCCATCGCAGCGTGCGTGATGAAGCCGCGCTCATTGAGGATGCTGCGGTAGCGGTGCAACTGTTCGCCGAGGCGCAGACGGATGCGCCGACCCTCGGGCAGCGTGTCGGGCAGCAGCAGCACAACCAATAGCCAGCAGGTGGCGCCGTAGGCCGTGAGGATCCAGAAGATGCCGCGCCAGTCGGCAAACGCCAGCACCGCGCTGCCGACTGTGGGCGCCAGGATCGGCGCCGCACCCATTACCAGCGACAGCCGCGACAAGAGCACTGCCGCGGCGTGTCCTTCGGCCAAGTCACGCACCATCGCGCGTGGGATCACCATGCCGGCCGATGCACCCAGTGCGGAGAGCGCACGGAATGTGGCCAGCCACTGAACGGACGGCGCCAGCGCGCAGCCCAGGCACGCGACGGTATAGATGGCAGTGGCGACAATGAGCGGCCGCTTACGACCGAAGCGGTCGGACAGCGTGCCTTGGGTCATTTGTCCGATTGCGAGTCCGGCAAACCAGGCAGCGAGGGTTAGCTGCGCCGAACCAGGCGGCGCGCCGAACGAGGCCTCGATCGCCGGGAAGGCAGGCAGGTACATGTCGGTGGTCGATGGCCCGACCGCGGTCAGGAAACCGAGTAGGATGGGAAGCCAGGCGGGGAAGCGCATGCGGCGGGTCATTGCAGGATGCGCCCCGGATGGCCAGTGGAGGACGAGCAGCATGACGACACACGAGTTGACCGCGGCATTTGGACCACAGCACGTGCCGGTCAGCCGGCTCGGTTTCGGCGGCGCGCCGGCAGGGCTGAGCAACTACCTGGGCGCTTACGACGCCGCCGCGGCCGCCAACCGCGCGACGATGGCGGCCGCGCTGCGCCACGCGGTCGAGTTAGGGGTGAACTACTTCGACACCGCGCCCGGCTATGGCGACGGGCTGGCCGAGGCGATATTCGGCGATTCACTGGAAGGAACGAAGGTTTTCCTCGCCACCAAGGTGCCGCTCGCCGCGGCAGGCAGGCTGCGGCAGTCGCTGGAGGCCAGCCTGCGTCGGTTGCGGCGCGACCGCATCGACCTGCTGCAACTGCACGGTTCATCGTACGGGCCGGACGAGGCCGACGCGGTGCTGCGGAAGGGCGGCATGCTGGACGAGTTGCTGCGGCTGAAGCAGGAAGGCCTGATCGGGCTAACCGGCTTCACCAGCGAGGACAACAACGCGGCCGTCTTCCGCTTCATTGAAACCGGCGGGTTCGATGTGATGCAGCTCTGCTACAACTTCCTCCACCAGCATCCGTATGACCCGACGCGGCCGTTCGGCAGCCTGACCGAGGCGAAGCGACGCGGCATGGCGACCGTGACGATGCGGACCGCGACGTCGGGGACGCTGCAGCGCTGGGTGCGCATGGTGAATCCCGCCAATACGTTCGATTATACCGCGGCGCTGATCCAGTTCGTGCTGTCCAACCCGCTGGTGGATGTGGCGCTGGTGGGGATGCGCGACGTCGCCGAGGTGGACGCGAATGTGCGGCTCTGGCGGGATGTCGGTGGACGGATCGACATTGCGGCACTGCATACGCGGTACGTGCAGGACGACAAGTGCGGTTGACGGCATCGGTCCGCCACCGCATCCTCCCACCGCCTCCCGGAGACGCCGCACGATGGCCCTGAGCCGCACGACCCGCGTCAACCTGCTGCTTGGCAACGGTCACTTCCTCTCGCACTTCTACTCTCTCTGCCTGCCGCCGCTGTTCCTTGCCTGGCAGTCGGCGTTCGACGTGAGCTTCGCGGAACTCGGCCTTGCGGTTGCGCTGATGGCCGGCGCCTCCGCCACGATGCAGACACCGGTCGGCTTCCTGGTCGATCGCTATGGCGCACGCCCGTTCCTGATCGGCGGCGCGTTGCTGATGTCGCTCTGCATTACCACAATGGGGTTCGCCACCAGCTTCTGGCAGATCCTGGTGCTGGCCCCGCTGTCCGGCATGGGCAACTCGGTGTTCCACCCGGCGGACTACGCGATTCTGTCGGGCTCGGTGGACAAAGACCGCATGGGCCGTGCATTCGCGCTGCACACGTTCAGCGGCAACCTCGGCTTTGCGGCTGCGCCGCCGCTCATGGCGCTGCTGGCGACGACGATCGGCTGGCGCGCCGGCCTGATCATGGTCGGGCTGCTCGGTGTTCCAGTGGCGATATCCATCATCCTGCAGAGCGGCATCCTGAAGGACCAGGCCCACGACGAGACAGCGCACGCCGACCCGGCACTGTCCGGCCGCGACCTGCTGACCAGCCGCACTATGCTGTTGTTCTTCGGCTTCTTCCTGCTGGGCTCGATGGCTGGCGCCGGCGTGCAGTCCTGGCTGATCACCATTCTGCACACCGTGAAGGGCATGGCGCTCGAGGTCGCATCTTCGGCACTCACCGGCTACATGGTGGGCTCTACCGCGGGTGTGTTGGTCGGAGGCTGGTTCGCCGATACCTACAAGAGGCACGTGCTGAGCTTCGCAGTGATCCTGACAATCGCCTCTGCCGTCCTGACGCTGGCGGTGGAATGGATGCCCGCGTCCGGCCTCGTCATCATCGCATTGATGTTCGCTTCCGGCTTGGCGCTTGGCGCCAGCCGGACACCACGCGACATCATGCTGAAGGACGCCGCGCCTCCCGGGCAGATCGGCAAGGTGTTCGGCTTCGTCAGTGCGGGGCTGCCGCTGGGTTCGGCGTTGACACCGGTGCCGTTCGGGTTCCTCATCGACCGTGGCCACCCGGAGCTGATCCTGGTGTTCGTTGCCGTGCTGCTGCTGGCAAGTCTGCTTTGCGTCGGCACCGCACGGTCGAGCGCGCGGCGGACGGTGGTGGTGGCGGCGGAGTAGGTCAGCGCGCCTCGTACCCCTTCAGGCGCCTCCGAGTCGGAGTTTGCTGCCGATCAGACCGAGTCCTCGACACCGCCGACCGAGATGGCGACGGTAACCGACGTACCGTGATGGTCAAATTGCACCCGAGCTTGCGGATCGGGTTGACAGAGCCCAGCCGCAGGCTCGCACCATCACCACACTGTCGCTGGTATCCAGCAGCGACACGCCGGCCGTGAACACCGCGGGGAACACCAAGATCGTCCAGATCGACATGCCTTGCGCGGCCTGGGTCACCGCAATGCAGAGCAGGCCGATCTCGGTCGCGGTATCCAACCCGAGGCCGAACAGGAAGCCAATCGGATACATATGCCACGAGCGCGATACGGAGCGGAAGATCGGCCGGAAGATGCGGGGCGACAGCCCGTCCCAACGGCGCTGCGCATGTCGTACGGCACGCCGGGGCGGTCATCCAGCGCGGTTGCCGTCCTGACGATCACAATGGACGCCAGCACGACGATGCTTGAGTGACCGAGCGAAAAGAAGAAGCCGGCAGCATTAGGCGCCTTGCCGTGTTGCGTGAGCTTGCGGACGACGTTGTCTATAGCGGCGATATGATCGGCGTCGAACGCACTGCCACAGGCCGAACAGATACGCAAGGAAAGCGAAGCCGAGCAGCGCCGGCCGATCGGCTAAAGCGAGCCATGCCCCGACCCAGGCTGCGGCATTGTCGCCAAGCAGCATGCCATAGGTCACCGCTACCTGGGTCCTGACACGGAAAGGCCGATCGTCGAACGGGTTCGCCAACGTGAACGAGTGTCTCTCGCGATGCGCCATGCTGGCGTGGAGACAAACGGTGCGCCAAGGCTGGCCTGGGCAAATCTCAATAGGGGTCGGCCTATCTGACCCCGCGCGGCGAGTTAGGTGCCCAGTGATCCCGAACATGATACGCTCGGCGGATCCGCAGACCGATTGCTCGGCTCGTACCACGCCTAGGATCGCTGCACTCCGGGGTTCTTTTCGGACGTGTAAAGCACCTGCGCCGGCGGCATTGCCGCGCACGGCATCAAAGTGCGATGCTTAATCGGACAACAAAGGTGGCCACAAGCCGGAATTAGACTGCCTGCAGCGCGAACACGTTGAAGCGCCAGGGAGCGAGGTCGATGTATAGACCGTTGTCGACGAGGTCGTTGCCATCTCGAACGTAGCATTCGGTCCCCAGGATATCCACGAGACGTACTGTCGTGCCCCGCAAGTCGGGGAATGGCAGTTTGAGGCGGCACTGTCCCTGATTGCCCGCATAATTTACAACAACGACATGGCGGCTGCCTGAGCCAGATGTCCAAGCGTAGGCGACGAAGCACTCCGACGTCCAGTTGTCGGGCCAGGCCGCTTGTGCGTCGATCTGCGACCAGACGCCGTCGCGAAAGGCGCCGGTCTCCTTCAATACCCGCAACAACGTTGCATAAAATTGGGCGTATGCCTGATTTATCGGCTCGATCGGGCCACGACAGAGATGGGCCGGTACCCGTAGGCGCGCGCCCTCGAACTGGCCATGTTGGAAAAGGCGCAGTCCTGGCGAGAGGAACGTGACCACCGCCGCCGCCTGATGCTGCTGCCAGGGAAATTCCGCAGCCGCACGCGGCTCGTCGTGGTTCTCAAGAAATCGGGCGAGCCTGTCCTGATAGTCGAGGCCGGCCCCGAGATGATCGCGAATCGGCCCGGCGACGCCTTCCTTCAGCCGGTCGTACAGCCGCTTATCGTAGCAATAGTCAAAGCCCTGCTGCTGCAAGGTCCATTCGAGATCCCAATAGGCCTCGGCCATGAAGATGAAATTGAGATATCTTACGCGCACCGCCGCCATCGCCTGAGGCCAGAACGACGATGGCGTGATCCCCCAGGTGCGCTGAAAAACCTCTGGCAACAGCAGCATCGCCATGTCACAACGCGCGCCGTCGCACATGCCTGCGATCGCGATCAGTTCGTCGATTTGCGCGACGTGCAGGTCGAGGTTTGCGTAGTTGAGTTGCAATGTATCGGGCCAGCCAGGGTAATTCGGGTCGCGGCCATGGGCGAGGATCTTGCCGGCAGCCCGCATATAGTTGTGCGGCTCGTGCGACATAGCCTCCTCGCTGGCCTCCATGTAGTATTCCGGATGGCTACTCACCCACGGATGGTCGGGCGCGGTATGGTTCGGCACGAAGTCGAGCATCAGCCTGATGCCGCATCTGGCCAATCTTTCGCGGAAGTGCGCCAACCCGGCCGAACCGCCGAGAGTGTCGCTGACGGTGTAGGCGGTGATTGCGAAGCCGGAGCCGCATATGTCGTCCTCGGTCAGGTCGGGCAGAACGGCTGCGAACTCGCGCCGCCATTCGGGGTTGCCGCGCGAGACCGCCCGGCCCGCCGCGCCGGTCTGCCACACGCTCAACAGCCAGATCCAATCGAAACCTTGTTCGGCGAAGCCTGCGATTGTTTTGTGATCGATGTCGGCCAGAGTGATCTGGCGGCCAAACTCATGGGTAAGGCGCTGAAGCCAGACACGCGTGTTGATTTGGAAGAGCGACGGATAGCGTGACCTGGCAGCCATCGTCTCCTACTTTCTTACTCCGCGTGGCGGAACGCCGCACCTCTGCCGCCGTGGAGGAATGTCCGAGCATCGAGGTTGCCGAAGATCTGAATCAGGCCAGCGACGACACCTGTCCACCCGGTCTGATGACTGGCACCAAGGCCGGCCCCGTCGTCACCATTGAAGTATTCATAGAACAGCAGATGGTCCCGCCAATGGGGATCGCGCTGGAACTTTTCGGCGCCGCCGTAAACCGGACGCCGGCCGGTTTCGTCGCTCAGGAAGATTTTGGCCAGCCGATCGGTGATTTCCTTGGCGACATCGAACAGGTTCATCAGATTGCCCGAGCCGGTGGGACATTCGATCCTGAAGTTCTCGCCGTAATATGCAAAGTAGTGCATTAGCGCGCGGATGATCAGGGCATTGACCGGCATCCAGATGGGCCCGCGCCAGTTCGAATTGCCGCCGAACATGCCGGTGTCCGACTCGGCGAAGATAACCCACCCGGTACTCCTGCCCTCCCACCGAGAAGATGTAAGGATGCTCGGCGTGATAGCGAGACAATGACCGGATGCCGTAAGGACTAAGGAACTCGTTCTCGTCGAGCATTCGCATCAGGATCCGGCGCAGGCGATCCTCGTTCACCAGACCTATGATGCCGCGTTCATCGACACCGAAATTCCCCGGCCCGGTCGCATGCATTGCCTCGAGCAGCTCGGGCATGCGCTTGATGCGCTCCCAAATTTGCTCGACGAGCCTGGGGGCGGCCTCCCGTTGGGACCGCTCGACGACCGTGGCGGCACATAGCGGCAGAAGGCCTACCATCGAACGGACTCTGAGCCGGGTCGTGCGCCCGTCAGGCAGGCGCAGCACGTCGTAATAGAAACCATCGTCCTCATCCCACATGCCCTCGGGACCGATCGTATTCATCGCTCGGGCGATGAGCAAAAACTCGATACCGTAATTGACCGCCAGATCCTGGTAGGTCGGATCGTGTGCCGCGAGTTCGAACGCGATCTCGAGCATGTTCTGGCAGAACAGGGCCACCCAGGCGGTTCCATCAGCCTGCTCCAAGTGACCGCCGGTCGGCAATGGAGCGCTGCGGTCGAAGACGCCGATGTTGTCGAGGCCGAGAAAACCTCCCTCGAAGAGGCTATTGCCGAACCGGTCCTTTCGGTTCACCCACCAGCCGAAATTGGATGCAAGCTTGCCGAATACCCCCTTTAGGAAATTCAGATCGGTCGTGCCGCACAATGCCTGTTCCATCCGATAGACGAAGATCGCTGCCCAGGCATGTACCGGCGGATTGACATCGCTGAAGTTCCACTCATAGGCGGGGATCTGTCCGGTCGGATTCTGATAGGCGTGGTCGAGCAGAAGATTGATCTGCTGCTTGGCGAAATCGATGTCCACGCTCGACAGCGCGAGCGCATGGAAGGCCAGGTCCCACGCTGCGAACCAGGGATATTCCCATTTGTCCGGCATCGAGATC
This sequence comes from Acetobacteraceae bacterium, assembly GCA_025452005.1. Classification (GTDB taxonomy): domain Bacteria; phylum Pseudomonadota; class Alphaproteobacteria; order Acetobacterales; family Acetobacteraceae; genus JAMXLO01. Next base: position 46,978 of record JANWJK010000020.1, read on the forward strand.
ACATGATCGGCGATCATGTGGAACCATTCCCGATTGCGCACCTGGCGGGTCGACGGCCGCAGCCCATCGACACCATGCTCCTCGAGCCACTTGTCGGCATCGAGGAAGAAGAACTGCTTGCTCCACAGCATGCCGGCGAGCGCCTGCCGCATGACGTTGGCCGCATCTTCGCCCACGTCGGCTGGCGTGATCGCCTGATAGAACGCATCTGCCTCGCAACGACGCTGCTCGAAGATTTCGTCGAACCGGCTACCAAATGTCACATCCGACGAAGGTTGCTTGAGTCGTAGGCGGGTCACGGAGGTCGCACCAGCGCCGACATCCACCTGGTAATGCGCGGCGGCCTTGGTTCCCGTCTGGTCCGGGTTGATGGCTCCCCGCGTTCCCCCCACGACATGGTCGTTGATGCCATCCTTGACGTAGGGTGCTCGGTTTGGTGTCCCGAAAACCCGTTCGCTGTTGGTCTCGTTCTCGGTGAACAGAAGGTTCGGCTTGCCTTCGCAATACAAAACGCGTTCGCCCAGTTCGTCATGCGACGTCGCGATCGCACAGAGACTGTCGCCTTCCGCTGCGGCTCGCAGGATTGGTTTCGGCTGGCCCGGCCACCAGGTCCAGGTGTTGCGAAACCACAGCGTGGCCAGCACGTGCAACTTCGCGGCCTCCGGCCCGCGGTTGCACGAACTGATCTTGATCAGGACGTCATCGGGACTGGCCTTCGCGTATTCGACGAACACATCGAAATACCGATCGTCATCGAACACGCCCGTGTCGAGCAGCTCGTACTCGAAGTCGTCGCGCCCGCGCTGCCGGTTCGTTTCTACCAGATCGCGGTAAGGATAAGCGCTCTGTGGATATTTGTACAAATATCTCATGTATGAGTGTGTCGGCGTACTGTCCAGGTAGAAGTAGTACTCCTTTACGTCCTCGCCATGATTGCCTTCGCCGTTGGTTAGGCCGAACAACCGCTCCTTAAGGATAGGATCGTTGCCATTCCACAGGGCAACGGAAAAGCACAGAATCTGGCGGTCGTCACTCAATCCAGCAAGGCCATCCTCGCCCCAGTGATAGGCGCGCGAACGAGCCTGATCGTGAGTGAAGTAGTTCCAGGCATCGCCGTTCTCGCTGTAGTCCTCGCGAACCGTGCCCCATTGGCGCTCGCTAAGGTAAGGTCCCCATGTCTTCCACTGCACCCCGTTCTCGCGCACCTCGTCGAGGCGCCGCTCCTCCTCGGTTATCGCCCTCTGCGGGCCGGGCGTGCCAGACATCGTCGCCTCCTGTCGAGACCCGTTGCAGGCACCTGGAATGTTCCTGGGTCTTCTCGCGCCGGCCAGCGTAACGGAACGACACCGAGTAGCAAGTGTGCACTCGGGTCACATCCGAATGTAATAGATAGACGCGCTGGCCGTCTCTCCTTCACCCTTGCGCCGGGCGAGCAGCTTCGAGTCCAACATCATGGGAAGCGGCCCCGCCGGGACGCGCTGTCGGTGTAGATCTGAGCTGTATCGCTGCGCCACCCTTTCGCCCAAGGGGGGCGCGTGCTACCGGCGCGGCGATGAAACGTCTGACACAGCACCCGGTTGCGCAGGCGGCGCTCGCCAGACTGCTTGGGCTGTATCTCGAATTCGCATTATGGACCACGCGCTGGTCGCTCGAGGGCCACGAGCACATGGCGCCGCATGCTGCTGGCGCCCCCGTCGTGGTAGCGTTCTGGCATGAGCGGCTGTCGCTGATGCCAATGCTGTGGGTGAAGGCGCGGCAGTCCGCCGAAGGGCGCGACGTCCGCAACCGCGTCCACGTGTTGGTCAGCCGCCATCGCGACGGCCGATTCATTGGCGCCGTGGTCAGCCGCTTCGCGCTCGACGTTGTGCTTGGGTCCTCATCGCGCGGCGGCGCCAAGGGGCTGCGCGTCATGCTGAACCTGCTCGCCAGCGGTGATCACATCGCCATCACCCCGGATGGCCCCCGCGGCCCGCGCCGAGTCGCCGCCACAGGCGTGGCGCAGCTTGCGGCGTTGTCGGGCGTGCCGGTGCTGCCCTGTGCAGCACAGACGACCCGCCACTGGGTGCTGCGCACCTGGGATCGCATGGTGGTGCCCAAGCCGTTCGGCCGCGGCGTGGTGGTCTGCCTTCCGACCATCGCGGTCAACCGCGACTCGTGGCAGGACGCCATACCGGCGATCGGCGCCGCGCTGACTGCGGCGGCTGAAAGGGCGGATCGACTGTGCCTCGCCTGAACCTCCTGGCCGCCGCCTGGGCGGTGGCAGCGACCGCCGCTGCTCCGGGCTTGCGGCTGTTGCTGCGGGTGCGACAGGCGCGCGGCAAGGAGGCGCCCGGACGGCTCGCGGAACGCCGCGGCATCGACGGGACGCCGCGGCCACCCGGACGCCTGATTTGGCTACACGCCGCCTCGGTCGGCGAGACGATGTCGATCTTGCCAGTCCTACCACCCTTGGCCGAAGTCGCGCCGACGGTGTTGTTGACCACCGGTACCGTGACTTCTGCAACGCTGCTGGCGCAGCGGCTAGACCCGGCGTTGGTCGGCCGGGTGCTGCACCGGTTCGTACCACTCGATGTCCCGGCCTGGGTCGCGCGATTCCTTGATCATTGGCAACCCGACGCGGCAGGTTTCGTCGAGAGCGAATTGTGGCCGAACCTTCTGGCCGCCTGTCGGGTGCGGCACATCCCGATGGTGTTGATCAATGGGCGGTTGTCCGAACGCAGCCTGGCGCGGTGGCGCCGCGTTCCACGGCTCGCACAGCACGTGCTTGGCGAATTCGCCAGCGTCCAGCCGCGCAGTGAGACCGACGCTGAACGGCTGCGCGCCCTGGGTTGCTCTCGGATGAGCGCGCCGGGCGATCTGAAGCTGGCCGCGCCGCCGCTGCCCGTCGACGAGACGGAACTGCAGAGGTTGCGGGAGTTGCTGGCTGGGCGGCCAGTCTGGTTCGTCGCCAGCACGCATCCGGGCGAGGAGTCCCTGGTCCTTTCTGCCCATCGAGCGCTCGCAGCGGAGCATCCGCTTCTTCTGACGATCATCGCACCCCGCCACCCGGAACGTGGCACAACTATTCGCGCGGACGCCTACCGTTCACGCGGTGATGGCCCACCGACAAAGGGTGTCTGGGTCGCCGACACACTGGGCGAGTTGGGCCTGTGGTACCGGCTGGCCGGCATCACCTTCATCGGCCGCAGCCTGCTGCCCCCAGGTGGCGGGCAAAACCCGCTAGAGCCGGCACGCCTTGGCTGCGCGATCGCCGTCGGACCTTACACCAGCAACTTCACCGACCACGTCGCGATGCTGCGCGCGGCCGGCGCGCTGGCGGTCGTACGGGACGTTTTGGAGCTTGCCCGCTGGGTGGATGGCTTGCTGCGCGACCCGGAAAGGCTTCAAGCGATGCGGGAGGCCGCCTCGACCGCGGTGGGGTGTCAAGCTGACCTGCCCCGGCGCACCGCCGCTGCACTGCTCGAATTGCTGGGATGATGCCGCAGCCGCCGGAGTTTTGGTCCCATGACGGCGTCCTGCCCCGGCTGCTGTCCCCGTTTGCGGCCGTCACTGCCGCGGTTACAGCTCGCCGCGCCGCACGGCCCGGCTGGCATGCGGCGGTGCCGGTGATCTGCTGCGGCAATGTCACCGTCGGCGGCACCGGAAAGACCACACTCGCGCTGGACATCGGCGCTCGGCTCGCGGCACGCGGGCAGCGGGTGCATTTCCTGCTGCGCGGCTACGGCGGGGCCAGCCGTGGGCCACACCGCGTTACGGCTGGCAATACTGCCAACCAGGTAGGCGACGAGGCGTTACTGCTGGCTGCGGTAGCGCCGACCTGGACAGGCGCCGATCGCACCGCCAGCGCTCGCGCCGCCGTCGCCGCCGGTGCCGAAATACTGGTGCTAGACGACGGGTTGCAGAACCCGGGCTTGCACAAGGATCTGTCGTTGCTGGTGGTGGACGGCGTATCCGGCTTCGGGAACGGTCGCGCGCTGCCGGCAGGCCCGCTGCGCGAGCCGGTGGCGACCGGCGCGGCGCGCTGCCAAGCGGCGGTGCTAATCGGCCCTGACGTTGCACGAGTTGCGGCGAAGCTGCCGCTTCCGGTGTTGCGCGCCGCATTGCGTCCAGGGCCGGAGATCGCCGCGTTTGTCGGTCACCGCGTGCTCGCGTTCGCCGGAATTGCCCGGCCGGCAAAATTCTTCACGATGCTGGCTGAGGCAGGCGTCGTCGTTGCCACAACGATCCAGTTCTCCGATCATCATCCGTTCTCGGAATCGGACCTGCAGCGCGTGATCGATGAGTCGGTGCGGCACGATGCAATGCCGGTGACGACCCCGAAGGATGCAGTGCGCCTGCCGGCTGCATACCACGATCGCATCAGCGTTATTGGGGTATCGCTCGCCTGGGATGATCCGACCGCACTGGACGCGCTGCTGGCACGTATCCCATGAACCGGCCGATCACGATATCGAGCCTATCGATTGACACATATCGGGCCGAGCCTGCGACATTCTCGGCGTCCAGCCCCTTAGTTAGGTTCTCCGGCATTCTCGTAGGAAACCGCGGGCCGAGGATGTACGACAAAACACCCACCCGCCGGGGTATGAGCTCGGATATTGAATTGCGCGCGCAGCGTGGGCGGTTTCTTTTCTCACATGAATGGCAGCGATGTCGCGTCTTCTATCGCAAGACCGTCGCCGAGACGCATGATCGCCAGTGCCGTTGCGCGCAGACGTCCGACCGGCGACGAGCGTAGGTCGAAGCCGAGGCGCGAGGCCGGCAGGATGGCATAGAAGGCACCACCATAGCCGATGTGGCAGAGGGTGCTGAAACCGGGATGGTGCACGAACAGCACCCCGAGTGCGGCGGGTGGAGCGGCAGGAACCACGAGTGCGCCCTACATCTCGGCGTGCCCGCGGGGGTCCGGCGTGAGGCGGCGACGGTGGAGGTCGAGGCGGGATGCCGCATCTCGAGGATGAGACGCACCGGCTCGCCACCAGTTTGCATCTCGACCGTACGGTAGCTGGCGAGCGGATGGGTGCTAAGGCCGGTCTTGTCAGGCCTGTTGCGGTGGGTTGCTTTCGGCCGCTGATGGGGTGGATAGTGCTCAAAGAAGGATTCAACACGACCATGGCCGGGGCCTGCCTCGAGGGCGGAAGCTACTCAGACCGACGTGATCAGTGGGCGCGTTACCAACCCGGGCTCCCGTTGTCGGGTCCGCCACTACCCCTGACTTCTCATCACGCAGGTTCATAATGGGGGTTCGCAGCCGATCCGCCGCGCAGCCGCACTCAGCCCGGCACTCTTACGAGCAAGTCATTGCCATTCACCTTCAGCTCATATACCTGTAGGTCGGTCTCAGCGGGCGCACACAGGGCTTTACCGGTCCGCACATCAAACCGTGCGGCGTGCAGCGGGCACTCGATGCAGCCATCCTCAAGCCAACCGTCGGACAGCTGGGCATATTCATGGCTGCAGATATTGTCAGTGGCGCGAAAATCCCCACCCGGCAGGTGGTACAGAGCAATCTCACGCTCGCCGACACGCACAGCATGTACCTGACCCTCGGCGACGTCCGCAACGCCCGCCACCCGCACCCAACCCGCATCGGCCATTTTGCTCTCCTGGTTTCGACTCGCGCCAGCATGCCAGCCGGCGCCGAGACGGCCAAGCCACTGGTTGCCCGATTCGTGGGCAGGTATCTAAACTACGTCGCTTTGTTGGGGGTGTCGTTGACATGTTGGCATCTGAACTCTGGCGGATCAGCCTAGTTGCGGCGGCGGCGCTTGCCGCAGTTCCGAAAGCCTCGGCCCAGCACGTGATCCTCGACGCACCCAGTTTGACAGGCGAGAAGAAGGCGCCGAGCGCGCCACCACCCCGCGCGCAACCCGCGGTATGGCCGCGGCTCGACCCCGGCGCCATACTCTGCCAAACTGCAGACGACCTGGATCGCCACGCGGCCAACATGACAGCCCGGGTGAGCGGGGGCGAAACCCTAGCGGCGAATTGCCGGATTATAGCCCTGCCGACCGGCATTCAGATCCTTAGCCGACAGGGCCTCGGCCGCACCCAGGTCAAGCTGAGCTCGGCAGACAATGCGACCGGCTGGACCGACGCGTGGCTACCCGACAAAGCCCCTGCGGGACGATGACACATATCATCGTGGGCGCGGGCCAGGCCGGTGGCTGGGCTGCCATTGCCATGCGCCAAGCCGGCTATGAAGGTCGCATCCTACTGGTCGGGGACGAAGCGTGGCGTCCGTATGAACGTCCGCCCCTTTCCAAGGCTGTGCTGACAGACGAACCCGAACCGCCGGTCGCGTATTTCCACCCAGCCGAGCGCTTCGTGGAGCTAGGGATCGAGCTGCTGCTGGGCACGTCGGTAGCCCAATTGGACCCAGCGGCCCATGGCATCCGGCTGTCAGACGGGCAGCGCCTCGAGTATGACCGTGTGCTAATCGCGGCGGGCGGCCGGGCGCGCCATCTTCCCATTCCGGGCGGCGAGAAAGCGCACTATTTGCGCACCATCGAGGATGCGCGGCTGATCCGCACAAAGCTGGCCACGGCTCGGCGTGTAGTATGCATCGGAGCCGGGGTTATCGGGCTGGAAATTGCATCGTCGGCCAGCAAACGTGGCGCCGAGGTGACGGTGCTGGAGGCATTGCCGCGTGCAATGGGGCGAAGCGTTTCACCTGAGGGAGCTCAGTTCATTGAAAGCCTGCACCGTGACGCCGGCGTAATGCTGCATTTCGGCGTCATCGTCGATGCGATCGAGAGTGCAGCAGATGCCACCTTGCGGGTGAGCTGTCGCGGCGGCATAGAATTCTCCGGCGATATGGTGCTCGCCGGCGTCGGCATGCAACGCAATCTAGCGATGGCCGAGCACGCCGGGCTCGCCCTGGAAGGCGGCATCGTGGTCGATGAGTTCGGTCGCACGAGTGCGCCCGATGTCTATGCGGCCGGCGACATTACTGCCTTCCACCATCCGCTATTCAATCGTCGGCTTCGGCTGGAATCGTGGCGGCATGCGCAGAACCATGGAATAGCGGTGGGCAAGGCTATGTGCGGCGAGGCGTCACCTTATGACGACATTCCCTGGTTTTGGACGGATCAACATGGGGTCAATCTGCAGGTGGCGGGGCTGCCGGCTGACGCAGTGCGAACCATAGTGCGTGCGAATGCGCCACCAAGTGTGTTCACGGCAATTCACCTGGCCGAGGATGGGAGCGTCATAGGTCTCACGGCGGCCAACGATCCGCGTGTCGTCCGTGCCGGTCAAGCGCTGATCAAGGCAAGATGTCCGGTCGATCCTGACGCGCTCGCCGATCCGGACGTGCCGCTGCAGCACCTGATCAGACGGTGAGATGGCGAGATGCCGGCTGCTCGGCAGTATCGGCGGCCGATGCGAAATGCGATGGAATGTCAGACGATCTCGCTGCAGGCCGCAGCGAGCCAATCACGCGCACCAGCCTCTAGATGCGGACCGACGTCGTTCCGTACTCGCGCATGATACGCGTTCAACCAGGCAAGCTCCGATGTGTCGAGCATCGTCGGATCGATCAACCGCCGGTCGAACGGCGCCAGGGTCAGCGTCTCGAAGCGAAGGAACGGCTTGCTGGCTGTCGGAAATATAGCGTCTTGCACCAACAGCAGGTTCTCGAGCCGGATACCGTATTCGCCCGGCTGGTAGTAGCCCGGTTCGTTCGAGAGGATCATTCCGGCTTCGATCGACACTGGGCGAGCGAGACGAGACAGGCTGACAGGGCCTTCGTGTACTGACAGGTAGCTCCCTACACCATGGCCGGTACCGTGGTCGTAGTCCAGGCCGACCTGCCACAACGCTCGGCGCGCGAACGCATCGAGATGGGCACCGCCGACACCACGCGGAAACACCAAAGTGGCGATGGCGATGTGGCCCTTCATCACCCGGGTAACCTGCTCGCGCAGGAACTGCGGAGGGTTGCCGGGCCCGGTCCAGACCGTGCGCGTGATATCTGTCGTGCCACTGAGATATTGCGCACCGGAATCAATCAGATAGACCTCGTTCGGCCTGAGGGGCCGGTTGCTACTCTCGGTGACGCGGTAGTGGATGATGGCTCCGTGTTCGCCTGCACCCGAGATCGCCGGAAAACTCTCGCCTCGGAAACCAGCTAGCTGCTCTCGGAAGGCCAACAACGTGGCTGCCGCTGACATCTCCGTCTCAGTGCCCTGCGGACCTGTTTCAGCAAGGAAGTGCAGGAAACGGCAGATCGCCACGGCATCACGCCGGTGCGCCTCGCGTGCTCCCTGCTGTTCGGTTTCGTTCTTGCACGCCTTCGGTAACAGGCAGGGATCAGGACCGACCACCACCACTGCACCTGACTTGCGCAAGGTCTGCGCAAACCAGACTGGGGTGCCTGCGAAATCCACCCTAACTCGCTTGACCGCAAGCCGTTCCAGCGCCGGGGCCAGGGCTTCGCGTCCCGCTACCGAAACGGTGTTGCCGAGCCAGGCGCGGCTGGCTTCGGTCAGCTTGGCGGAATCCATGAACAGCTCTATGCCACCGTCGGCATGCACAAGAGCGAATCCCAGTGCGAACGGCGTGAACGGCACATCGTTACCGCGAATGTTCAGCAACCAGGCGATTGAAGCTGGATCGGTGACCACCGCCGCATCCAGCCTCGCTTCGCGTAGCAATCTGGCGATCTGCTTGCGCTTTTCGTCTGTGCTGCGCCCGGAGTACTCCAATGGATGAGGCGATATCGGCATGACCGGCGCCTGAGGCCGGTCAGTCCACACAGCATCGATCGGATTGCGAGCCACCGCTACCATGTCAAGCCCGGCATCGGTGTAGCGCGTGAGACCTTCTTCGCTGATCAGCATCGGGTCATAGCCAATCCTTGAGCCTGCCGCCGCGTTCGCCGTGAGCCAATCGTGTGGGGGGTTCTCAGTGAGGTGCCGACGCTGCCACAACCTTGCATCGGTCTGCGTCGCCAGCTGCAACACATAGCGACCATCAGTGAACAACGCCGCTTTATCCAGCAACACCACCGCTGTCCCGGCGCTCCCAGAGAAGCCGGTGAGCCAGACGAGTCTCTCAGCCGACGCCGGGACGTACTCGCTTAGATGCTCATCGGCGCGCGGAACAATGAAACCGTCCAACCCTTGACGCTTCATCTCCAAGCGCAATTTTGTGACACGCTCACCGTGCATTTCAGTCATTTTCAGACCTCTCCATCAAGCCATTACTTCTGTTCATAACTCGTTAAACACCCATGCATCAGGCGCATATGTGTTGGGCCGATTCGGCAATTTATGCCCTGTGCAACAGGGTTTAGCTTCTTTCTCAGACGACTGGGACGCCTCGTTGCGCGGACGATGCGCCAGACCCGTTTCTTGTCTTGGGAATGAGGCTCATGAATACTCCAATTGCCAAGGACCAATTTGGCTTCTCGCTGGGCAATCTGACTTACATCGACTCGGCCTATGATGATGACGCGCCCGGATCGATCGCTGCCGCGCAGAAGCATGCGGTCAGAGAATGGGTCAGTCGCTTGCTTATCAGGATCGCCGAATGGCAGCGCCGACGCGCTGTCATGCAGGAGATGGCGATGATGACCGACCATGAACTGTCCGACATCGGCTTGTCACGGGCAGACTTGGCGCGCGTTTTCGACCCGGCGTTCGCCGCCGATCATACGCGTGGCCGCGATTACATCGCGTACTGACGGACGAGGTATTTTGCCCCAGTGCGACGCGCGGGGCGGCACTGGCGGATCGGCGTAGTATGAGGGTTGCCCACACGCCCTCTTGGAGGTTGGCCTCTAGCCGGAGTCCGCAGCGCAAATGGGCCGCCAGAACGCTCCGCGACTGGCTCTGTAACAGGCCTGAGAGAATCGCTGTTCCTCCAGGTGCCATATGCGCCGCAAGTTGGCACGCCATTAGGGACAGCGGTCGGGCGAGAATATTGGCCAGCACCAGATCGTAGGGGCCGCCGGCTCGAACCGTCACGTGTCGCCAGCCATTTGCCAATCTGATCCTCACTAACCGTCTTAGTCGGTTCAGTGATACATTCTCGCGCGCCACATATACCGACCAGGGCTCGATATCCGTTGCCAAGACTGGTCGATGTAGCAGTCGAGCGGCAGCCATCGCCAGAATCCCCGAACCGGTACCGAGGTCCAGTATGCGCCGCGGCCGTCGCCAAGCGACAAGTTCCAGGGCGCGAACGCACCCGCGCGTTGAACCATGTTCACCCGAGCCGAACGCAAGCCCGGCATCCAAGGTCAAGCCAAGGCGCCCCGTCGATGGCGGGTTGCAGAGGTGCGTGCCCCGCACGGAAAATCGTCGGCCAATCCGTTGCTCGGGAAACGACGCGTACGATTTCGCCAGCCAGCCTTCCGCTGCAGTCGGAGTTCGCTGGAGCGAAGGTCGGACGCCTGACACTTCGCCAGCCAGCGCCAGCGCGGCCGCAAGGGCCGAAGCGTCGCCACCGACAGCCTTTACACCTTCGACTCGCCAAGTGCCTGTATTGTGCTCGCGGAAGAAGCCTACCGCGAAACAGGCACTCGAGAGCGCGGCTTCGTAGACCTCGAGCGCTGATTCGGGCACGTCGACAGATATCGTTTCGAGGGTTGTGATGCGTCGCCGACGAGGGCCCCGTTCGCCGACGCGTTCCCGCCCAAGCGATCCTGCCGCCGAAGCAGGCGCGAACCGCTTCATGCCTTCTCCACAAAACGATCCAGCACGCGCTTCGCGCCCGCCTTGTCAAACGCCACTTCGAGCCGATCATCCTGGGCCGCCCTCACGGTGCCGTAACCGAACTTGTGGTGAAACACCCGCGATCCGATTGGTATTGCATCAGTCCGGGCAGGCCGCGACTGGTCCTCCCATGCCTCAATCGTGCGCGTTCGCCGTGCCACCAAGGGGAATTGACCGGCGAACGCCGTCGCCGCCGGTCCCCAAGCGTCACGAGCCAGCATCGCCGAACCGGTTCGCTCGACATCGCCGCCCGGCAGTTCGTCGATGAAGCGGCTCGGAATGCTGCTCTGCCAATTTGCGTAAATCCGCCGGTTGGCGGCATGACTGATGATGGCCCGTCGGCGCGCCCGAGTCAGGCCGACATAGGCAAGGCGCCGCTCCTCCTCCAGCGCCTTCACGCCGCCTTCATCCAGCGCACGCTGGTTGGGAAACAATCCCTCCTCCCAGCCAGGCAAGAATACCGTGTCGAACTCCAAACCCTTCGCACCATGCAGCGTCATCAGGCTGACCCGGTCGCCTTCGGCCGCCTCGTCGTTCTCCATAACGAGTGATACATGGCCGAGGAAGCCGGATAGCGTTTCGAAGTCGGCCAGCGCGCGGACCAGTTCCTTCAAGTTTTCGAGCCGCCCAGGTGCTTCGGGTGATTTGTCCTGCTGCCACATTGCCGTATAGCCGCTTTCGTCGAGCATTGTCGTGACAGTCACAACATGGCCGTCCTTATCCAGTTGCGCCCGCCAACGGGCGAAGCCGCGCAACAGCAAATCGATCTGTTCCCTGACCCGGCCCTTCAGGCGACCGTCGGCAACTAAGTTCAAGGCAGATTCCATCAGGGGTTTGCCATCCTCTCTTGCTGCCTGGTGGAGCGCGCGTAACGCGGCTTCTCCAACGCCGCGCCGCGGAACATTGACGATCCGCTCGAACGCGAGATCGTCGGCAGGCTGAGCGATCAGGCGCATATAGGCGATGGCATCGCGGATCTCCTGACGCTCGTAGAACCGTAGCCCGCCAACAACGCGATAAGGCATCCCGAGGGTGATCAATCGCTCCTCGAATGCACGGGTCTGAAAGCCGGCACGCACCAAGATTGCCATCTCCGCAAGCGGATCGCCATCTCGCCGAAGTGCTTCGATGCGATCACCCACCATGCGGGCTTCCTCATCCGAGTCCCACAGCCCTACCACCGACACAGGCTCGCCTGTTGCGTCCTGACGTCCAGGTCGCAGGGTCTTGTCTAACCGTCCTTCATTGTGGGCGATCAACGCCGCGGCCGCGGCTAGGATTGGTGCGGTGGATCGGTAGTTGGCCTCCAGCCGCACGATCTTGGCGCCGGGAAAATCGTGCTCGAAACGCAGGATGTTCTCTACCTCAGCGCCGCGCCACGAATAGATCGACTGATCATCGTCCCCGACACAGCAGATGTTCTTGTGCGTCTGAGCGAGTAGGCGCAACCAGAGATACTGCACCAGATTCGTGTCCTGGTATTCGTCGACCAGGATATAGCGGAATAGCCGGTGATACTGCGCAAGGACGTCGGGTTTGTCCCGCAGCAATTCGGTCATATGCAGAAGCAGATCACCGAAATCGGCTGCGTTTACCGAGCGCAGTCGCGTCTGATAGGCCGCATAAAGCGCGCGAGAACGGCCGGCCGCGAAGTCAGTGTCTTCCTGCGGCGTGACGCGCGCCGGCGTAAGGCCGCGATCCTTCCAACGCTGGATCACCGCCATCAACGCCTGCGGCACCCAGCGCTTTACGTCTACCCGCTCCGCCTCCATGACCTGCTTCAGCAGGCGTACTTGATCGTCCGTGTCGAGGATAGAGAAGCTCGATGTCAGTCCCACTTGCTCCGCATGCCGGCGCAGCATCCGAGCGCACAGGGAGTGGAATGTGCCGAGCCAGAGGCCTTCTGCCGGCCGGCCGAGGATCGCGCCGACTCGCTCCCGCATCTCTCGGGCCGCCTTATTGGTGAAAGTGACCGCCAGCACCTGGCTCGGATAGGCACGACCGGTGAGCAGGATGTGGGCGAAGCGCGTAGTCAGCACGCGCGTCTTGCCAGTGCCGGCACCCGCCAGCACAAGCAGCGGGCCGTCTACTGTTTCGACAGCTTCGCGTTGCTGGGCGTTGAGATGCACAAGGTAGTCGGTCATTTGATCCAGATATAATGCGCGCCACCGGTTCGGGCCAAGCGCTCACCGCGTCGTCCCCTCCTGCGTGTCATTCGACCTTTCCCGGCCGCACGCCCAGGATGTGCGCGATCGCGTATGTCAACTCCGGGCGGTTGAGCGTATAGAAGTGGAACTCGTCCACCCCATTGGCCTGCAGCAACCGCACCTGCTCGGCCGCCACCACCGCCGCCACCAATCGTCGAGTATCCGGATCATCGTCGAGCCCATCGAATAAATGCCCCAGCCAGTCGGGCACACTTCCTCCCGATAACGCGGACATCCGCCGCAGCCCGGCGAGATTGGTTACGGGCATGATACCAGGCACGATCGGCGCTGCGATCCCGGCAGCCAGACATAGATCGAGGAAGCGTAGGAATACTGACGTGTCGAAGAAGAAGTTGGTGATTGCCCGATTGGCGCCTGCATCCAGTTTGCGCTTCAAATTGTCAAGATCGGCCATACGCGACTGCGCCTGTGGGTGCACCTCGGGATAGGCTGCAACCGAGACTTCGAACGGTGCAACACGCCTCAGCCCGGCCACAAGATCCGCAGCGAAATGATAGCCATGGGGATGCGGCTGGAAGCTCTCCCCCGGCGGTGGGTCACCACGCAGCGCAACGATGTGACGGACGCCCGCCTCCCAGTAGCTCCGCGCCACTTCGTCCACCTCCTCGCAAGTCGCACCAACGCAAGTCAGGTGAGCCGCAGGCACCAACGCAGTCTCCCGCACCAAGCGCGCGACAGTCGCATGGGTGCGCTGACGCGTGCTACCACCCGCACCATAGGTCACTGAAACGAATCTAGGACGCAACGGTGACAGCCGGTGAATGCAGGCCCAGAGTTGCTGCTCCAACGCCTCTGTCTTCGGCGGGAAGAATTCAAAAGACAGCAGCGGCGGCGGATGCGTGGCTGTACGCGACGGCAGCGCGGAGAAGCGCGGGCCGGTCAGCCAGCGTTCCAGCGTCGGTTGGGCTGCTTCGGAGCGGGAGACTTCCGGAACGTCGCTCATAATCTCTCTTTCGCATCTTCACACGGCAGTGCAAGTGGCAATTGGCCTGCTGCCGACGGACCACCTTGCGAGCCGTGCGGTTCCGCAGATCGCGAGTTGTCCGGTGTTCAGGGTTCTTCCGCAAGAGACGGTGAATCAGACTGCGGGTCCTTACGATCGAATTCAAGGACCCCCTTCAGGGGCGCTTGCTAGGACGGAAGATCGCGCCGCCACCCGCGGACTGGCTCGCTGACTGTCGTTGGGCAACAGCGGGGCCTTGTCAGGGGGCTAGCACGCACGCCACACCGGCCGGCCGCGCCGTGATGTCCAGCCAGTCAGGATATGTTGGCCAGGGACCCCGGTTGGCTCCGTTGCCAGGCTGTGCATTCGACCCGACGGTAATGCCGGTCAGTGCAGTCACCGGAGCGTCGGAGGGAACCGTCAAGTGCCGGCACGAGCGAAGGTCCCTGCCATTCTGGCGAAAAAGGTCATAAATCGTTGACGCACTTCACAGATTTTGCGTTCGCCGGGCCGGTAGTCTAGGCTGAATCGACCTTAGCAGAGTCCCTCGGAGCGCCCGATGCAGGCAGAGCGCGAAGTTGTCCGGTTCCTGTCAGCCTATCAGACGATCTGGCACGCGCATTTCCCCAGCCTGTTCCGGCGGGCGCAGTGGCACATCGTCACGCATCTTTGCACCGTCGGTCGCGAAGGCGCCGCGGTCGGCGAGCTCTATGGTCTGGTCAAGCAGGTATTCCTGCTCGACGATTCGACCGTCAAGGAACGCATCCTGGAGATCAAGGAACAGGGGCTCTGCGCCGTCGATCCCGCGCACGCCGCGTTGTCGGCGCGGTCCGTCATCGTGCCGACCTCCACACTCCTCGATCTGTTCGATCGCCATCTGCTGGCGCTGGCGAAGGAGCTGTGTTCCACGGCCACAAGGCTTGATCCGGCGACGCACGCCGTGCCACCGCGCAGGATCGGCGCCGAGCAGCGGAACATCATTCTGCAATCGCTCACCAGATGCCGCGAGGCGTGGCGGCAGGCATTGGACCGCATATTCGACACAATCAACTTGTCGCGCGCGCGCCGCGTCGAGGCGATCCGGCACCTCAACTCGATGTCGCACTGGACTCTGCTGCACATGGCGGTCGAGCTGCGCTACGGCACCTCCGCATTCGCCGGCAGCGAACCGGGCATTCTGGCCGACCAGATGGCCGCGAGCCTGCTCAACCTCACCGGGCAGAATTTTCAGACCACGCGTGACCACATCGCCTATCTGATATCCCTCAGCCTGCTAGAACGCCAACCGGGTAAGTCGCTGCGCGTCGCGCTGTCGGAACAGGCGGCGACGGAGTTTCATCAGGCGTTGGGAGTCGCGGTCGCGGCCTTACCGGAGGTGGCCCGACACCTCGCCGCCGCATCGCCTGAACCGGACGAGGATCCCGTGATCGATGCGACGCTGAACCTCCGCTCGGTGCAGGCGATGCAGCTCCTGGCTGCCGAGGCACAGCACCATCTGGTCATTCTGCAACCGGAATCGGCTGTGCGTCGCGTGCCGCTGCCGGCGGGTTCGCTGACCATCGGGCGTGCACCACCGAGCACGCTGCTTCTGGAGGGAGCCGAGGTCTCTCGCACGCATTGCCGCATCGATGTAGCCGGCGACGAGGTCAGCGTCACCGACCTCAATTCCACCAACGGCACGTTTGTCGACAACAAGCGCCTATCCGGCACCGCGCCGTTCAACCACGGCTCGATGCTGCGGATCGGCAACTACGTGGTGACCTGTGAATATCAGAGCGTTCTGCAGGCCGAATCGGCCGACACCACACAGAAGGCGTCGTTCGGCGATGTGGCGGTTTTGCGGCCGCGCCGCGGCCGGCCCGCCTAGCGAACAAAACAGGAAAATCCAGGCAAAGCACCCAGCAATTTCCCAGAGGAATCTTCGGGAAGTTCCAGTGAGTCGCCGTCAGGTTTTCCACCGGAACAGGCGGGGCATCCTCCCCATTTCGCGTGGCATCGGTCCGGCATAGATGCTTGGGGGCGGGACGGGAATGTCTCGACCGCACCCGCCAGAACAGCTGGTGGCATAACTGCTGACGCCACCAGTGCCTACCAGAATCCATGATACGTCCTCCCCGAATTCGTATCATCGGTCCCCACTGGTCGGCACGGCGTCCGTAGGAGCAGGCATGCGGGGAACCCCGACCATCGCATGCCTGCTCTCTTTTTATCGGATGTCACGACCGAGCAGTGGTACCAGCAGGAATATCAACGCGGTGAACGCTGCCGACACCAAGATCAACGGTGCCAGCGATTGCTCAAACAGTTGCTGGTAGAGGAATGCACCGATCGTGTCGGCGAGCGGCGTCGACAGGTTGATGACCGACATCAGAGCGGCGAAGGCGAATCCCTCGGAACGCGCCGGACAGTGTTCGGCCGCGAGCGTTAGCGTGGCGATATTCGCCACCATGCCGGCGACGCCGGCGATGAAGTACACCGCGATGGCGCTGGTCACGTCGACCATTCCGAGGAACGCGAGCGTCGACAGCGTGCCGCCCAGGATACTGAGATTCAGCAGTGCGCGTGTCGTCATACGTCGCAGCAAGTACCGATAGAGCAGGCCACCGGCGATCCAGCCTGCCGCGCTTACCGATGACAACATGCCTATCGTGCCCTGTGAGAACCGCAGGTGGTCGGTCATGTGAAAGTAAAGCGGCGTGCCGAAGCCGGGGCTGAAATAGTAGCAAAACAGGAAGCCGGCGATGAGCCAGAGCGTGCGCGAGCGGAAGGTTGCGATGAAGCCCTGCAGTGCACGTTTCAGCTCAGTGAGATTTATCGGCGCCCGCTGCTCATCGACCAGTGCGATACTGCTCACGACGACCGCGATCGGAGCCGCGGCGGCAATCGTGGCAGCAGCGTGGAATGCGCCGGCGGGTGACAGGATTTCGATCAGCTCGCCACCGGCGAGCGAGGCCACCATCACTGCAACGTTGAACCACAGCCACTGCTGATTGATGAATGCCGCGCTCGAACGATGCTTTTGGCCGTTCTCCACCAGGAGCGCACCGCACACGGTGCTGGAGGCGGCCATCGCAATGGCGGTCAGCAGAAGTGCGAGCACGATCGCGGCCGGCGCCAGGACCCGCGTGGTCCAGAGGAAGGCCGCGACGGCGGCGGCATTTGCCAGCAGCAGGTAGCTACGGCGGCGATAGCCAAACAGCGGCAGGAAGTCCGAGACCATGCCGTAGAGCGGCTTCACAACCCACGGCACGTCGAGCACCGCGAGCGATGCGGCGATCTGCACCACATCCCAGCCCTGGGTCTCCTTCAGGTAGTGCGTGAGGGGCTGCCAGACGATGCCGACCTTAGCCTGGCAGAAGCCTTCCACCGAATAAACGATGGCGAAGAACAGCATCAGGCGGGAGGTGCCGTCGGGACGAAGCTCTGGCATGATGCTGACAGTTGTAGTCGCTGTGAGACAGGAAACAATCGTATGGCGTGGCGGATCGGCATCGACATCGGCGGCACCTTTACCGATGTCGCCCTCGTAGAGGAGGACACCGGCCGCATCGCCATCGCCAAGCTACCGACCACGCCGCTTGATTTCGGCCAGGCGGTGATCGACGGCATCCGGCGGAGTCTCGATGCCAACCGCATCGATCCGGTCGATGTCTCGCTGCTGTCGCACGCCACCACGGTGGTCACCAATGCCCTGCTTGAGCACAAGGGCGTGCACGCCGGATTCGTCGCGACACGCGGCATGCGCGACATCCTGGAGCTGCGGCGATCGTCGCGTGCCGATCTTTATGATCTGTTGCAGGATGCACCGGCAGTCCTGGTACCCCGGCGCTGGCGATTCGAGGTCACTGAACGGATCGATGCACAGGGCGAGGTGGCAACGCCGCTCGCCGAGGAGGAATTGCCGGCACTGATCGAGGCGATCCGCGAAGCAGCACTGGAGACCGTCGCGGTGTCTTTCCTGTTTTCGTTCCTGAACGACGCCCATGAGCGGCGCGTCGGTCAGGCGCTGCGGGCGGCATTGCCCGATGTGGTCGTATATCTGTCATCGGAGGTGCTGCCGGAGATCCGTGAATTCGAACGCGCCAGCACGACGGCGGTGTGTGCCGTCGTCGGGCCAGTGCTGGCCGCGTATCTCGATCGGCTGCAGAGTGCGATTTCACGTCTCGGGTTGCCGAACCTGCAGGTGATGGGCTCGTCCGGCGGCGTGCTCGATATCGCGGAAGCGCTGCGCATGCCCGCGATGGTCGTGGAATCGGGACCAGCTGCCGGTGTCATTGCCGCGTCGCTTGCTGGCAGGCAGTTGGCGCGGCCCAATTTGATCACCTTCGATATGGGCGGCACGACGGCGAAGGCCAGTGTGATTGCCAATGGCGACGTGTCGGTCACCGCCGAGTACGAGGTCGGTGGTTCCGGTCATGCCAATCGTTGGATGCACGGCACCGGCCATCCGATCCGCGTGCCAGTGATTGACCTGGCGGAGGTGAGTGCGGGCGGCGGCTCTATCGCGTGGGTCGATCCGGGTGGCGCGCTGAAGGTGGGACCGCACAGCGCCGGCGCCGCACCAGGCCCCGCATGTTACGGCGCCGGCGGAACGCTGCCGACGGTAACCGATGCCGATGTGATGCTGGGCTATCTGAATCGCGAGGCTTTGCTCGGGGGGGCGCTGCCCGTCGATCTCGCCGCGGCGGAGCGGGCGATCGAGACCGCGATTGCTACGCCGCTCGGCCTGACGGTGCCCGAGGCCGCGGCGCGCATCGTCGAGGTGGTCAACGGCAATATGGCGCAGGCTCTGCGCATTGTCTCAATCGAGCGCGGTCACGACCCGCAGGAGTTCAGCTTGATCGCGTTCGGCGGCGCCGGACCGGTCCATGCGGTGTCATTGGCCGAAGAATTGCAGATCCCAGAGGTGATCGTGCCACCTGCACCTGGCGCCTTCTCCGCGCTCGGTCTGGTGACGAGCGATCTCAGGCGAGACTATTCGCGCACGCTGTATGCCGATCTCGGCAGCCTCTCGCCGGGAAAGGTTGCCGAAGTAGTTGCGGGGATGGAGCAGGCGGGGCGCGAAATGCTGCGGGCGGCGCGCGTGCCGCCGGAGCGACAGGTGCTGCTGCGCCAGGCGGATGTGCGCTATCGCCGGCAGGCATACGAACTGACGGTGCCAATTGCCGGTGGCGAGATCACAGGTGCAACGTTAGGCGATCTGGCCGAGGCGTTTCACGTGCGACACGAACAGACCTATGGGCACGCGAACCGGGCGGAACACGTGCAATTGGTCAATCTCCGCCTGACGGCGGTTGGGCGGTTGCCGGATCTCACGCTGGCGCAGCGCGCCGATCCGGCGAGCGCAAGGATGCGGCGTAGAGACGTGTGGTTCGCCGGCACCGGATTTACTCCGACGTCGGTGCATTGGCGGGACGGGCTGTCATCTGGCAACCAATTCGCCGGTCCGGCGATCATCGAGGCCATGGATTCCACGACGCTTGTGCCACCCGGTTGGCAGGCGAATATCGATGATCTCGGCTATATTAGGCTGGCGCCAATGTCTTTGTCGCTACGCTCCGCGCAATGATAGCCTACGCCGGATTCAGAGGAAGCCACCGATGACGCGTTTGAAGACAGACCCGGCCCGCTTCGAGGTGGTGAAGAACGCGCTGACCTGCGTGGCCGAGGAAATGAAGATCGTCCTGGCCAAGACCGCGTATTCACCGTTGTTGAAGGTGGCGGGCGACTACTCCTGTGG